>CAZAZF010000001.1:0-189966 GCA_964489555.1 uncultured Oscillospiraceae bacterium
GTTTTCGTATTCAATTTGCTCCTAATGATTTATGGTGTTAACTTCGAAAGACGGGCTGTTTTTTTAGGTCAAACAGTTGTTTTGTTTCACAAATTATCTTGACATTTATTGTAGTATTCGATAATATATCACTAATTCCATGAAAATAGCGTTGACAGGGTAAAGTACAAGGTGTCATTTCTCCACAGAGAATCGGAAAAGCTGAGAACCGATGAGGAATGCCTGATGGAAGTTCCCCCTCGAGCTGATTTGCTGAACCGATAGTAAGCAAATCCGGGTTCTCCCGTTATAGAGACAAAGGATGAAATGTCCTTGAGAGGCTCCTTAGAGAGCAATGAGAGTGGTACCACGGGGAAACTCGTCTCTTTAGTAAGAGGCGAGTTATTTTTGTTATAAGGAAGGAGAAATAGAGGGGATGAGGGAGAAAAAAGAGGTGAAGTTATGATCTGGAACGAGCCAAAGGAATGTATGCATCGAGAAGAAATGGCCCATCTGCAAGGGAAAAGGTTACGTGCTACGGTAGAAAAAGTCTACCAAAATGTCCCTTTTTATCGAAAGAAAATGCAAGAATTGGGTTTGGAACCGGGAGACATTCGCACCATCCAAGATATTCAATTTTTGCCATTTACCACCAAACAAGATTTGAGAGACAACTACCCGTATGGACTGATGGCCGTACCTTCCAGCGAACTTGTCCGTTTACATGCATCCTCCGGAACCACGGGAAAACCAACCGTAGTGGGATATACTCGGAAAGACATTGAAATGTTCGCCGAGAATGTGGCTCGTTCTATTTGCTGCACCGGGGGTGGCAAAGATGATGTGGTGCAAGTGGCGTACGGTTACGGCCTCTTTACAGGAGGTCTGGGACTTCATTATGGAGCAGAAAAAATAGGGGCTGCCGTAGTGCCTATTTCTGGGGGAAATACCGCAAAACAACTTACTCTATTGCAGGATTTTGGAAGTACCATTCTGGCTTGTACTCCATCTTATGCCATGCACCTTGCAGAAGTATTGGAAGAAAAAAAAATCGATCCCCGTTCGTTATGTCTTCGAATCGGGATTTTTGGAGCGGAGCCTTGGAGCACAGAGATGAAAGACAAGATTGAAAGAGGCCTTGGTATCAAAGCGTACGATATCTACGGATTAAGCGAAATCATGGGTCCCGGAGTTTCATGTGGATGCGAAGAAGAAAAAGGACTTCATGTGGCAGAAGATCATTTCTACCCTGAAATTGTAGATCCGGATACTTTAAAACCAATGAAGTATGGAGAAACGGGAGAACTGGTATTTACCCATTTAACAAAAGAAGCAATGCCCCTTTTACGGTATCGAACCCGCGACCTTACTTCATTGGAAAACAGTGCATGTGACTGCGGAAGAACCAATGTTAGAATGAATCGTGTGAAAGGAAGATCCGACGATATGTTGATCATACGGGGCGTGAATGTGTTTCCTTCCCAGGTTGAGAGTGTATTGTTAAACATCCCGGAAACCAAACCTCATTACTTGTTGGTGGTGGAGAGAAGGGGAACGATGGATACTCTGGAAATTAAAGTGGAAATTGATGAAAACTATCTCTCTGATGAAATCAACCAGATGAATGTACTAAGAAATCGCATTTGCCACGAAGTGGAAAGTGTGTTAGGAATCAGTGTGAAATTAACCATTGTAGAGCCCAAAACCCTAGAACGTACAGAGGGGAAAGCCAAACGAGTCTTGGATCTTCGAAAGGAGGAAGAAAAATGATCGCAAAACAGTTGACCGTTTTTTTACAAAACGAACCGGGCCGGTTAGAAGAACTTACCCGAGTTCTGGAGCAAGAAAAAATCAATATTTCAGCATTGAGTATTGCGGAAACAGAAGAATATGGCATTGTGCGAATGATTGTTAGTCATCCGGAACAGGCGGAAGAAAAGTTAAAAGAAGAACACTTTAGCGTGAAAACAACCCAGGTAATCGGAGTGGAGGTCCCCGATGAACCTGGAACTCTTCATCATATCTTAAAGCTTTGGGCCGAAAAAGGCATCAATGTTGAATATATGTATGGATATTCCAATTGCGGAGCAGCACGTCTAATTATGAAAGTCAGTGATCCGGAAAAGGCAACTGAAATTTTGGCATCTGAAAACCTATGGTCTACCGTAGGCTGGAATGCCAAAGATTGTATTATGTAGGCAGGTTTTAATCTTCCATTGATAATAATCTTTCGGCGATTTGGACCGCATTAGTGGCGGCTCCTTTTCTGATGTTATCGGCTACTACCCAAAGATTCAATCCGTTTTCGATGGAGAAATCTCTTCGAATTCTTCCTACATAAACCATATCGGTTCCGGCCGCATTTCTGGCTAAAGGATACGTATTGGTGGAAGGATCATCTTCCAGCACCAATCCTTCTGCCCTTTGATACAGCGCCATGACTTCCTCCAATTCAAATTCCTTGTGTAACTCCACATTGATGGATTCACTATGGCAATCATAAACGGGAACACGAACGGTAGTAGCGGTAATGGCCATGGTGTAATCCCCCATGATTTTATGGGTTTCATGGATCATTTTCATTTCTTCTTTCGTGTATCCGTTTTCCGTGAATACATCGATGTGAGGAAGACAGTTGTTGTAGATTGGGTGAGGATAAGCCAGGGGCGTGTTCTCACCCTTTTGGCCATTTTCCAGATCTTTGATTCCTTTCAAACCCGAGCCGGATACAGCTTGATATGTAGAATATACAATTCTTTTTATGCCATACTGGTCATGTAAAGGTTTTAGTGCCACAACGGCTTGTATGGTCGAACAATTGGGATTGGCTATAATTCCCTGGTGTTTTTTTAAGTCTTGAGGATTCACTTCCGGAACAACCAGGGGAACATCCTTGTCCATCCGCCAAGCACTACTATTATCGATTACTACGGTGCCCTTGGCTGCGGCAATCGGTGCGAACTTCAGGGAAGTGGCGCCCCCGGCAGAAAACAAGGCAATATCTATGTCTTTATCAAAACTGGATTCATTTAATTCCTCCACCACATAATCCTTCCCTTTGAAGGGTATGGTGGTTCCAGCCGATTTGGCAGAGGCCATCATATAACATTCATTGAAAGGAAAATCTCTTTCTTCCAGAACCTTTAAAAAGGTAGACCCAACCAAGCCGGTTGCGCCCACAATGGCAATGTTCGGTTGTTTTTTCATATCTATTGTTCCTCCTAAAATAATTACTCCTTATTATACACACTTTGCTAGCGGTTGTAAGGGGTTTCGGGAAATATTCATATTTTTTTCCCGGGGGCTATGGTATAATGATACCGCATATTTGACTAGGAAAGGGGATTTCTCATTTGACATATTTTGAAGCTTTGATTCTCGGTTTGGTGCAAGGACTTGCAGAATTTTTACCGATTTCCAGTTCGGGGCACTTGGCCATCCTTCAGTATTTTTTTAAGATTGACGGGGAAAAAGTATTGCCTTTTGCAGTGCTGCTCCATGTTGGAACCCTGTTTTCCGTATTCTTTGTCTATTGGAAAGACCTAATGGCATTATTCAAAGAATTAGGAGCCACGATTATGGATTTATTTTCCGGAAAAGGGCTGAGATTGGATTCTTCTCCTCTTCGAAGAATGGGAGCAATGATTATTGTTGCCACCATCCCCACCGGTATTATAGGAATCTTATTTAATGACAATTTCGCGGCGATGTATCTCAATCTCACTTGGATTATAACCGGCTTGTTTTTAACAGGATGTTTGTTATTGGTGGCGGAACACAAGGGGAAAACCGGAAAAAATCTCCATGGAGAAGAAGGAATTAAGGTGCATCATGCCTTGTTAGTTGGTGTGTTTCAAGGCATTGCTATATGGCCCGGTGTATCTCGTTCCGGGTCCACCTTAGTGGGAGGACTTCTGAGCGGATTGGATCGAAATGTGGCCATCAAGTTCGCCTTTCTTATTTCCATCCCTTCTATTTTAGGTTCTGTCGTTATGGAGGCTCCCGATGCCTTTCAAGAAGGCATGGAAATGTCTTTGATTGGCCCGGTTATATTGGGCGTGTTGGTGGCCGCTTTATCCGGATTTTTGGCCATAAAAACCATGTTGAGAGTGGTGGCAGGAAAAAAACTATATTGGTTTAGTATCTATGTATGGGTTGTTGCAATTACTTTGTTGTTCTATGTGGTTTTAAATTAATATATCCAGTTAAAAATTTCCAGTTCAGGAGTGCCAAATGGCGGAAACCAAAAGAGGACCCGGAAGACCTCCCGGTTCAAAAAATAAAAACACAAAAACGAAAGAAAGCCCAAAAAAAGCATCGAAGGAAACCAAGGAAAAGGAAGCTCAGGTTCGCGCTAAGACAGGTTCTCGAGTTCGAGATGAGATTTGGGCCATCATTTTAATTGCAATTGGAGTATTTTTAGTAATTGCTCTTCAAACCGATACTGCAGGAGAATTCGGGCACATTTTATCTGACTTCTTAAAGGGTTGTTTTGGAATCATAGCCTTAGGTTTGCCTTATTACCTTATATTGTATGGTTTGCTCTTGTTTGCAAAAAGAACGGTTCATATTACGGGAAGATCAGTGTTCTTTCTGTTTATAATTTTTCTGATGGCTTGCATTATGAATGCCAGTCGATTTATCCAAGAGGATGGGTTGGATCTTTGGCCCATGGCCTTTATGGAATTTTTTCACCATGGAATCACATTAGAAGGAGGAGGGCTGGTAGGCACTGTTCTTGCACAATTGTTAATAAAAGCTTTTGGCATGGTTGGACTTTGGATTTTTTCCATTGTGATTATCATTATCTGCTTGCTTTTGGTAATCAATACTCCCGTATCCCAATTTATTGAAACCCTGGCAGAAAAAAGAGCTCGTAAGAAAGCTGATCTGGTTCATGAAACTTCTTGGGAAAAACAGGAAGAAGAGGAAGAAAAAATTGTTGTGGTACCCGAACCAAAAGATTTCACACCTTCTTCAACAAAGAATTCTGCGCAGCAAGCCATGATAAAAACCTTGCCTGAGGCTGAAGAAGAAAACTTCTACCAACCGGGGAAAATGTCGGAAGGTCAGTTGAAAATACTCAGGTTAATGAATGACGATTCTTTATTCGAACCTTCTAATGAAACCCCTTCCGGTATGGGTCTGGAAGGAACTATGCCGATTTCTACCGGGTATGGGCTTTCCGGCGACCCCATGAAACCAAAAGAAACGGAATCCGTTCATCCGCGAAAGGAGACGGACAAAGACACATTTCCGGTTTTAACTGAGAAAAACACAGAACCCCCTTCTTCCGGCTATGAATTTCCTCCATTACATCTTTTGTTGGAGAATAAAAGCAAAGGAAATCCCGTTGATTCCAAAGCGTTGAGAAATAAGGCGGAAAAATTGGAAGAAACCTTGCGAAACTTCAATGTTGGCGCCAAGGTTCTTCAAGTTACCCAAGGGCCTACAGTGACTCGTTATGAGATTCAGCCTGACATCGGGGTAAAAGTCAACAGCATCACCCGGCTTGCCGATGATATCGCTCTCAATCTGGAAGCCAAAAGCATACGGATTGAGGCACCCATCCCCGGAAAAGCTGCAGTGGGAATTGAAGTTGAAAACGAAAAGGTGAACTTGGTTCCCATCCGCGAAATGATCCAGTCCAAAGAGTTTGCGGGGATGAAATCAAAAATTGCCTTTGCCATTGGAAAGGATTTGTCTGGCACGCCCATTGTGGCTGACTTAAAAGAAATGCCGCATCTTCTGATTGCCGGGTCAACCGGAAGTGGAAAGAGTGTGTGTATTAATTCCATATTAACTAGCCTTTTATATCGTGCCAAACCAGATGAAGTAAAGTTAATCCTTATTGATCCAAAAGTAGTGGAGCTGGGTAGTTACAATGGGATTCCTCATTTGTTGATTCCTGTGGTAACGGATCCCAAAAAAGCAGCAGCGGCACTGAACTGGGCCGTAACGGAAATGACAGACCGGTACAAACGGTTCGCAGAAGCTTCTGTTCGGGATTTGGAGCATTACAATGACCGCATGAACCAAAAGGGAGCTCAGGGACAACCTCTTCCACAAATAGTGATTGTAATCGATGAGTTGGCCGACCTGATGATGGCTGCCCCCAATCAGGTGGAAGAATCCATTTGTAGGCTTGCTCAAATGGCTCGAGCAGCAGGAATGCATTTAATCGTAGCAACCCAAAGACCCTCTGTAGATATCATCACCGGTGTCATTAAGGCAAACATTCCCTCACGAATTGCTTTTGCGGTTTCCAGCCAATTTGATTCACGGACCATTCTTGATATGAGCGGTGCAGAAAAATTGGTAGGAAAAGGGGATATGTTATTCAGCCCTCAAAGTTTGAACAAACCCATACGATTACAAGGTTCTTATATAACCGACGGAGAAGTGGCCAAGGTCATTGAATTTGTAAAATCTCAAAATACGGAAGTGGACTATCAAGACCATATCATAAAAACCATTGAAAAAAACGGAGACAAAGAAACCTCAGAGGACCATGATGATCTTTTAGAAGAGGCTATCGAGACGGTGGTTCGAGCCGGGCAGGCTTCGGTTTCCATGCTTCAGCGAAGATTTCGCATCGGATACAATCGTGCGGCCAGAATGATTGACTTAATGGAATCACGCCACATCATTGGACCCGCCGATGGATCAAGACCCAGGCAAGTGCTTTGGACCGAAGTAGACTTTTATGCCATGAAAGGGTTGGAGGGGGAAGATTACACTGAGGAATAAACCCATGAAAATTTATATAGACACCTTGGGATGCCCGAAAAACATCAATGATACCCAACATGCCTGCGGCCTCCTGATGGCAGCGGGCCATGTTTTTGTAGAACAACCCGAGAAGGCAGATGTGGTAATCGTCAATACCTGCGGGTTCATACAAGACGCTCAAAAAGAATCCATCTTTCGAATTTTAGAACTAGCACAGATCAAAAAACCGGAAGCCTTTTTAATTGTGTCGGGATGCCTTTCCATGAGATTTGGTGAAGAACTATACTATGAAATGGAAGAAGTGGATTTGTTTATAGGGGTGAATGACTACCAACAACTGCCTGATTTATTAATAAATTTAAAAAAAGGGAAGCGAAAAGTAGTGAGGAATCCTCAGCCCTCAAAATTCATGGATTATCGACATCGAAAAATAGGCGAAACTCCTTACTCCATGACACTAAGAGTTTCCGAGGGTTGTGACAATCGCTGTACTTATTGTGTGATTCCGGAAATAAGAGGATTCTTTCGAAGTAGACCGAAAGAAGAAGTATTGGAGGAAGCAAGATTTTTAGCACAAAAAGGCTGTAAGGAATTAATTCTCATTGCCCAAGATGTTACATTATATGGAATGGATCTTTACGGAAGTCTTCAATTGCCGGAACTATTGAGAGAACTTTGCCACATTTCTGGAATTCGTTGGGTTCGGCTTATGTATTGTTATGAAGACCGAATCACCGAAGAGTTGATGGATGTCATGGCTTCGGAGCCCAAAATATGTCCTTACATTGATATGCCCATCCAACATCTCTCAGACAAAATACTGAAAAAAATGGCTCGCCGATCCACCCGGGAATCCATCGGGCGAACCATCCAATCTTTGCGAAAAAAAATTCCGGAGATTCACATTCGAACCACTTTGATTACGGGATTTCCCGGAGAAAGTGAAGAAGACTTTCAACATTTGTTAGACGGAATTCGGAAATTAAAGTTTGAACGGTTGGGAGTTTTTGCCTATTCGCAAGAAGAAAATACACCTGCCGGAGACATGAATAACCAGGTTCCGGAAGAAGAAAAAGAAGCCAGAAAAGAAGCACTTATGCGACAGCAACTGGAAATCTCCCTAAAACACAATCAAGAAAAAGTTGGAAAAACATTGGAAGTATTGGTAGAAGGCCAGGAAGAAGATTCCACTTATTACGGAAGAACTGTATTTGATGCTCCGGACATCGATAACAGCGTGCTCTTTTCTTCGGAAAAGTGTTTGCAACCGGGAGATTTTGTTTTTGTTTCAATTCAAGACGCTTTTGATTATGACTTAGTGGGAATTCATAATCCCGATATGACAGGAGGTAATGACCATGAATTTACCCAATAAACTGACTCTGGGAAGAATCTTTGTGGTACCGCTCTTTATTGTGTTATATGTGACAAGCTATCACATGGCTGCTTTTATACTCTTTGTGCTGGCTTCATTAACAGACCTGGTAGACGGCCAAATTGCCAGAAAGTACAACCTGGTATCCAATTTCGGGAAGATTATGGATCCGCTGGCCGATAAAATATTGGTGTATTCCGCCTTTTGTCTTATGGTAGAAAACGGACTGATTCCTGGGTGGATGTTGATTGTAATCCTAACTCGTGAGTTTGTGGTCGGCGGAATGCGAACCGTAGCGGCTTCTGAGGGAATCGTAGTGGCCGCCGGTATGAGCGGAAAAATCAAAACTGTTTTACAAATGATTGCGGTACCCATGCTTCTGCTTGTTCCTTTCATCTCCTGGGACTATTGGTTATTCGCTTCTCAAATTGTCCTTTGGGCATCTCTTGTTATGACTGTCTATTCCGGTGTGGAATATGTTTTGCAAAATAGAAAGGTATTTACCCTATGAAATCAGCCATTTTAAGTGTAGGCACTGAGTTGTTATTCGGACAAATCCAAAATACAAATTCGGTGTACCTATCCCGTCAGCTAAATCTTTTGGGAATTGATGTTTTATACCATCATGGAGTGGGAGATAATCCGAATCGTTTAAAGAAGCTATTGCAGAGTGTTTTAAATGAAGTGGATCTGGTAATTACTACCGGGGGTCTAGGGCCCACCCAAGATGACTTGACCAAAGAAGTCATCGCAGAGGTTATGGGCTCCACCTTGGTTTTACATCAGCCTTCACTCTATGGCATTCAAGAAGCTTTTCGAAAAATGAACAGGACTATGACGGAAAACAATAAAAAGCAAGCTTATCTGCCTTCAGAGGCTACGATATTTCTTAATCTTCAAGGAACCGCTCCAGGGTTTGCATTAGAAAGAGAGGGAAAGAGGGTTCTCTGTTTACCCGGGCCGCCCCGAGAAATGGAAGCTATGTTCGAACAACAGGCAAAACCTTATCTACAATCTTTGTCTCAGGACATCATTTATCATCGCATGATTCGAACCTTTGGAATGGGGGAATCTCAAGTAGAAACCCGGCTTTTGTCCGTGATTAATCATCAAGTAGATCCCACAATCGCCACTTATGCGAAAGAGGGAGAAACCGCCATCCGTGTGGCATCCAAAAGAAAAACCCTTGAGGAAGCCCGTTCCGCAGTAGAAGAAACCATTGAAAAAATTAAAATGCAAATTGGCCCTTATATCTATAGCACGGAGGACCAGGAGTTGCTTCAGGTGGTAGGCGATATGCTGATGACCGGAAAAATTTCTCTTTCCTGTGCAGAATCCTGCACAGGAGGCCTGTTCGCAGGGCA
Source organism: uncultured Oscillospiraceae bacterium (assembly GCA_964489555.1). Taxonomy (GTDB): domain Bacteria; phylum Bacillota; class Clostridia; order Peptostreptococcales; family Anaerovoracaceae; genus JAAZGD01. The sequence continues at coordinate 9,451 of CAZAZF010000001.1, forward strand.
GATTACCAGCATCCCGGGGATTTCTCAGATTTTTGACCGGGGAATCGTCGCATACAGCAACCAGTCTAAAATCGAAGAACTGAAAGTCTCTGTTCCTACATTGGAAAAACATGGTGCGGTCAGCCAACAAACCGCAAATGAGATGGCCTATGGCTTGTTTGATAAGACAGGGTCTCAACTTTGCATATCCGTTACTGGCATTGCGGGCCCGGAAGGGGGCACTCCGGAAAAACCGGTGGGTTTGGTTTATATCGCCATATTATTTAAAGGCGTCCTTTATGAAAAATCCATTCAAAGTAGAAATGTAAGTCGGAATTATATTCGAAATTACACAGTGCTTAGTATGCTCAATGAAATCCGACAAATTCTTTTGAATGATTGACATGTTCCCATTCAATGGCTAAACTGACATATATTACCATAAAAATACCATTGTGATTTTTACTTGACCTTTTCTTAGAAGAAAGGTATGATTAGAGCGAACAAATGTTCTTGTTGGGCATATGGAAAGGGAGGATACCATCGTGGCAATCAATCAAGAAGATAAAGGAAAGGCTTTGGCGGCCGCCCTACAACAAATCCAAAAGCAGTATGGCCAAGGGGCGGTGATGCTTTTAGGAGATGAAGGGGCAAAATTGAATATTGAGGCCATCTCCACAGGTTCTATTAGCCTGGATTTGGCTACTGGAATCGGAGGGATTCCCAGAGGCAGGATTATTGAAATTTTTGGTCCGGAATCTTCAGGAAAAACCACGCTAACTCTTCACATGATTGCAGAAGCACAAAAAGCAGGAGGCAAGGCCGCTTTTATTGATGCGGAACATGCTTTGGATCCGGAATACGCCCGAAATCTAGGTGTAGATATCGATCAATTGGTGGTTTCGCAACCTGATACAGGAGAACAAGCTTTAGAAATATGTGAAATGCTGGTAAGAAGTGAAGCCCTTGATATCGTGGTCATCGACTCAGTGGCGGCCTTGGTGCCCAGAGCAGAGATTCAAGGAGAGATGGGCGACAGCCACGTGGGATTGCAAGCAAGGCTCATGAGCCAGGCTTTGAGAAAATTAGCCGGTGCCATTCATAAATCCAACACATCGGTTGCCTTTATCAATCAACTTCGTGAAAAGGTAGGCGTTATGTTCGGCAACCCGGAAGTTACCTCAGGTGGACGAGCGCTGAAATTTTATTCAACCATGCGATTGGATGTGCGAAGAATCGAAAGCATCAAGCAAGGAGAAGCTGTAGTCGGTAACCGAACTCGCGTGAAGATTGTAAAGAATAAAGTGGCCCCACCTTTTAAACTGGCGGAATTTGACATTATGTATGGAGTCGGAATATCCAAGGAGGGAGATTTGCTGGATTGTGCTGTTGATCAGAAAATCGTTGAAAAATCAGGGTCATGGTATAGTTTTCAAGGCGAAAAGATTGGCCAGGGAAGAGAAAATGTGAAAACATTTTTGACAGAAAACCCGGAAATCATGAAACGAATTCAAGATCTTTTATTGGGTGTTGTCGCCCCTAAGCAAGAAGAAATCCCGGCTAAGTCCTCACGAAAAAAGAAGGACGATGTAGAAGATTTGATTCATGAACTAATGGTAGATGAAGACGGAGTTATTCGGGAATAATCCGGTTGACACCTTGAAATCCCTGTGATATCATATTTAATTGTTAGCCGCACAGAATGGGTATTTGGAATGCTATAAGCAACCCACGATGGCGAGACTGGATTGAGGAGGAATAAAATATGTATGCAGTGATTGAAACCGGTGGTAAACAGTACCGGGTGCAACAAGGGGATGTGATTTTGATTGAAAAACTCAAAGCAGAAGCAGGAGCTCAGATTGAGTTTGACAAAGTCTTGGTTCTGGGAGAAGGCGACCAGATTTCCCTGGGCAAACCTTATTTGGATTCGGTGGTTACCGGAAAAGTAGTAGAGAACGGAAAAGGCGAAAAGGTAATCGTTTACAAGTACAAAGCAAAAAAAGACTATCGTAAAAAGCAGGGACATCGTCAACCTTTCACAAAGGTAGAAATCGTATCATTAGGAGGAAAATCTTCCGGAAAGAAAGCGGTCGCGGAAAAGGCGGTTGAAAAGCTGGCGGAGGATGGTCCTGAAGCCAATAAGAGTGCTCCCAATTTCAAGGGAATGAAGAAGGCCGAGATTATAGAATTTGCAAAAAAAAGCAACATAGAAGTTGATGAAAAAGCAACTATAGCCGTATTGATTGAAACCATTACAGAAGCAATGAAATAAGCCACCGAGAATATAAAGAAGGAGGTGTTCATCCATGGCAAGTAAAAAAGGAGTAGGTAGCTCCAAGAATGGTCGTGATAGCCAAGCCAAACGACTGGGCGTGAAGACAGGAGACGGTCAATTTGTCACTGCCGGAAGCATATTGGTACGACAGAGAGGAACGAAGTTTCATCCTGGTAACAATGTTGGAATCGGCGGAGATGATACCTTATTTGCAAAAATCGACGGATCCGTAAAATTCGAGCGATACGATAAAACGAGAAAGCAAGTAAGTGTATACGCAGACGAAGCGTAAATTTGTTGCTACCGTAAGCCCCTATTCGCTAGGGGCTTTTTTTATCAGAAGATAAGAGGTTATTTATGTTTGTAGATCGAGCGAAAATCACAATACGTTCCGGAAAAGGTGGAAATGGCGCCGTTTCATTCCGCAGAGAGCCTTTTGTTCCCCAAGGAGGCCCGGATGGAGGAGATGGCGGAAAAGGCGGTGATGTTGTTTTTGTTGCCGACAACAATCTGCGAACGTTGATGGATTTCAAGTATAAAAAGAAATATGAGGCAGAAGACGGACAAGACGGTATGAAGCGAAAATGCTTTGGAAAAGACGGGAAAGACTTGATTATTAAAGTTCCTCCCGGGACCGTCATCATTGATTCCGAATCGGAACGAATCATGAAAGATTTAGTAGAGCCAGGAGACCGGCTCATCGTAGCCAAAGGTGGCAAGGGAGGAAAGGGGAATGACCGGTTTAAATCGGCCACAAGACAGGCTCCCAATTTTGCCGAAGCAGGGGGAGTGGCCAAAGAAAGAACAGTGATTCTGGAGTTAAAACTCATTGCAGATGTTGGGTTGGTGGGATTCCCTAATGTGGGAAAATCAACCTTGTTGAGTGTATCCACCAAAGCACAACCCAAAATTGCCAATTATCATTTTACTACCATCGCTCCCAATCTTGGGGTAGTACAACTTTATAACCAGACCTTTGTTATGGCAGATATAGCAGGTATCATAGAAGGGGCTCACCAAGGAGCAGGGCTTGGCCACGAATTTCTTAAACACATTGAACGTACCAAGGTACTGGTTCATGTGGTGGATGTTTCCGGCAGCGAGAACAGAGACCCCATCGAGGATTTTGAAAAAATTAACAGGGAATTGACGCTATATAGCAAAGGCTTAGGCGAGAAACCACAATTAGTAGCGGCAAATAAAATGGATCTTCTATCGGAAGAAGATCCCAAATTCCTTGAGTTTAAAAACTACATTCAATCCAAAGGATATGAATGTTATCCCATTTCTGCTCCTCTGGGAGAAGGGGTAAAAGCTCTGTTGGATGGAGTGTTACAGCTACTAAAAGAAACCGAGTCTCAAATAGAAGCCCCCCCCAATGTGGTGGAATTTGATGTGGACATTGAGGATCAAGATCCTCATTACCGAGAAATTTTCGCCAAGAAAGAAGGCGAAACCTATGTCCTTTCGGGGAAACAACTACAAAAAATATTCAATTCAACCAACTTCAACGATATGGGATCTCTTCGCTATCTCTACAAATATATCCTGAAAAACGGTGGCATTGAAAAGTTGAGAGAATTGGGCATGGGAGAAGGTGACACCATACGAATCGAAAATTTTGAATTTGAATTTGTGGAAGAAAGCGACTACTTATAGATCTACTTGATAGGATACCACTCGCCCCACATAATCAATTTCATCAAAGCTTTTAATCCGAACAATTTCCCCGTGGATGTTATCCGGTAACAAAAGAATTTCATCACCTGTGAAGTGGATTCGCCGCACCATGGTTTTGATGCCCTTTCGAAAAACGACGATGTCTTTCGATTTTAGAATAGATGGAGAGGTGGGTGACAAAGTCAATCGGCAACCTTTAGGAAGATACGGGTACATATCATCCGATTCTAATCGATAGCCAATTTGCTCTTTTCCTACAGGTTGAAGCCCCTTTGCTTCCAATTCCAAGTCTTTGGCGAATTGTTCTGTTAGCTGAAAAACACCATCCGTCACATACTTTGAAGTAAGGGTAACCGTTGACAATACATCCAGTTTGCTCAGGAACTCTCCCGCAGACCGAGTCAGCTCATCATCACCCCTTACCTTACAGAGGCTTTCCAGCATGATTTTGTTGAGATGGGAAGATGCCAACATATATTCCTTGATTACCTGAGGCGCTTTTTCCAAATATCCTTGGAAAACAAGTCGGGATTCTTCGGAGCAATTCAACGCCTTGGCTAAGGTAGCAGTTACATCTGCGCTAGGGGGAGGCAGTTTCCCATTTTTTAATTGGGAAATATAAGAAGGAGTAATGGAACCTCCCAAGTCATTGTAACGCTTCGCAATTTGCCGAAGTGACAAACCACTTTCCAAAATTGCTTTGTTTAATAATTCATGATAAACCACCTTGCGCCTCCTTTGCACTGCAAACCCAAGATATGGTGGAAAAAAACCGTTCAGTATTTACTTAACTATACAATTCATATTGCATTTTGTCAAGAAGGGGACCGCAATGAAACCAAGAACCATTTCAAATATCCAATTAGAATCACTTTTATTGAGAGTCAATAAGCCAGCAAGATACATCGGGAGAGAACTGCATTCTGTACAAAAGGAGGAAATTGATTGTCGTTTTGGCTTTGCGTTTCCAGACACCTACGATATCGGAATGTCTTTCATGGGGATGCAAATTTTGTATAATATTTTAAATACCGATCCAAATATTGCTTGCGAAAGAGTCTTTGCCCCGGCTATGGACATGGAAAAAATACTAAAAGAAGAAAAATTGCCTCTATTTACCTTGGAAACGAAAACTCCTCTATGGGCCTTGGATATTTTAGGATTCACTCTCCAGTATGAATTGTCTTACAGTAATGTTCTAAATATGTTGGCATTAGGAGACATCCCCTTTCTTGCAAAAGATCGAGACAATCAATATCCTCTGCTAATTGGAGGAGGGCCTTGTGCTTTTAATCCGGAGCCGTTAGCGGATTTTTTCGATGTCTTTTTAATTGGAGACGGGGAAGAAGTAACCTTGCAAATTTGCCATGAGTTCATCAAAAATAAGAAACAGGGCGGTACAAAGGAAACCCTTCTTCGCGCATTGGCTCTTTTACCAGGTGTTTATGTGCCTTCGTTTTATCAGCCGGAGTACAGGGAAGATGGAACCCTCGTCGGTTACCAGCCGTTAGAAGAAGCCGCCTTTTATCCTATAAAAAAGGCTGTTGTGCAAGACCTGGATACTTGCGCCTACCCCAAAAATCCGTTGGTTCCCCTAACCGAAGCCGTGCATGATCGGGCAGTGGTAGAAACCTTTCGAGGTTGCACCAGAGGATGTCGGTTTTGTCAAGCCGGCATGGTTTATCGTCCCGTTCGGGAGCGCAATAAGGAAACCATTTTAAATTTGGCGAAAGAATCACTGAAGTCTACCGGTCATGAAGAATTATCTTTATTGTCCCTTTCCACCAGCGATCATTCTTGCTTTGAACCTTTGGTAACCGATTTGATGCATTACTGTGAAGAACGGCGTATTTCCCTGTCTCTTCCATCTTTAAGACTGGACAATTTTAGTTTTCAAATCTTGGGCCAGATTCAAAAGGTTCGAAAATCAGGTCTCACTTTTGCTCCCGAAGCAGGTACACAACGCCTCCGAGATGTAATCAACAAAGGCATTACTGAAAAAGATATTATGGCTTCGATGGAAAAAGCCATTCGAATGGGTTGGAATAATTTAAAACTTTATTTTATGGTAGGGCTTCCTACGGAGACCATCGAAGATCTGGATGGAATTATTCAATTAACAAAAAATATCCTTTTCCTTAATCGGGAAATCCGGGGGCCAAAGGGAAGTCGTTTTCGCATTACCATCAGCATATCCAATTTTGTGCCAAAGCCCTTTACACCTTTTCAATGGGTTTCCCAAGATACCGAAGATATGTTGCGAAAAAAACATGATTATTTAAAAAATGGCTTGCGCATCAGACAAGTACAGTATAGCTATCACGATACCGAAACCAGCATGCTCGAGGCTATTTTTGCACGAGGTGACCGACGGTTATCCGAGTTGCTGATGAAAGCTCACTCAAATGGAGCTAAAATGGATGGGTGGAGTGAACATTTTCATGCGGAATACTGGAAAAAAGCCTTGGAAGAATCGGAAATTAATGGTAGTTTTTACGCCCACAGAAAACGTGAATCAGAGGAAATATTTCCATGGGATGTGATTGATTGTGGTGTGACTAAAAAATACTTGTGGAATGAGTGGAAAAAAGCTTTGGACGAAAAAACTACTTTGGATTGCCGAATCCATTGTGAAGGATGCGGGCTTAAAGCCCTGGCAAAATGTAATCAGGAGGGTGGAAATGCCTAGATATGTATTGGCCTTTGAAAAAAGAGGAATGATGAAATACCTGTCTCACTTGGATTTATTACGCCTATTCAAACGGGCATTTCGTAGCGCAGAGGTGGACTTGCTTTACACCGAAGGGTTTAATCCTCATCCCAAAATTGCATTTGGCCAACCTTTAAGCTTGGGTTATGAAAGCTTAGAAGAATGGCTGGAAATTGAAACCGAAACGGAGCAAGATTCGGAAATTTTCTTGCCTAGAATTCATCAATATTTGCCTGAAGGAATCAAAATCATTTCAGTTGAATTACAGGAACCCTGGAAAAAAACCATAGCCTCTTCCTGCGTCGAGGCCCATTATCAAATCACATTTCCCATTGGCCCTTGTGAATTGAACTGCAAAAAATTGGCAACATCCTTTTTAGCTCAAAAGGAAATTCTGGTGGAAAAAAGCTCAAAAAAACACAGGGAAGTTCAGATTGTTGATATCAAGCCCATGATTCGCTTTTTTGCATTAAAAACGGAAGAAGAGTTTCTACTCCTGGATACGGTATTAGATGCGGGAAGCGTATCCAACCTTTCGCCGGAACTTCTGATTCAAGGATTTTTACGTTTTTCTCAATTACAAATCCCTCGTCATAATGTAAAGGTAATTCGAACAAAACTAGTCTTTCAAAATAATTGACATATTTTACCATATGTGATAATCTGTTCCTGCAATCATCTTTTTTTTAAGAGGAGGCAGGTTTCATGAAATGGCGGTGGCTCTACAAGGAGCTAATCCAATCAAAAAAATGGAAAGCAACGTTGATAGCCTTTGTGCTTCTCGTTGCTTTTTTTGTGACAATCTTTAACCCTACGCAAGATGCAATTACCGTTATAGAAGTGGAAAACCCGGGAAAAAATCATCCAGATTTGATACAAGAAGAAGCGGAAGCCGAAATCAATGATTCCCTAGCAACCATATTGGTGGATGTCGGGGGTGCTGTGATGCAACCGGGAGTAGTGGAGTTAGAAGAAGGTTCTCGGGTTTTTCAAGCACTTTCAAAGGTTGGCGGGCCTTCACCTGATGCGGATTTGACACCAATTAACCAAGCCATGATTTTAACCGACGGAGTGAAGATTATAATTCCTACTCTCGAAGAAACAAAACAAGGCTCGACAGAGTACAATTTTTCTTCTGAATATATTGTCAACTCTAACGGCACCACCGCTTCCGGAAAGGTAAACATTAATACCGCCTCCCCTGAAGAATTGCAGACATTAAGCGGAGTGGGGCCGGTTACAGCAAGTAAAATTGTGGATTATCGAAATAAAAACGGCAGTTTTAAGACATTGGATAACTTAATGGACGTACCCGGTATTGGAGAAAAAACCTTTGATTCTCTTAAGGACTTTATTTGTCTATAAAGAAAGGAGTGTCGCTATGAACCAATGGAAAGATCGATTCGGCCGAATGGAAATGCTGATTACAGAAATTGTGGATCAGGAAGGAATTAACCCTTCTCATAAAGGATTTCGATACATCCACCAGGCGGTGAAAATCATCTTAATGGAGCAGGATCGTTTGGACGCACTTACCAAGGAGGTTTATGGCCCCATTGCCGAAGAAAACCAAACCAGTATTGCCTGTGTAGAAAGAGCCATTCGTTTTGCTATTAAAAGCGGCGTGCACCCCGATGAAAACAACTTGATGATGAAAAAAACCCTTTCTAACAAAGTTTTTATTGCACGGTTGGTACATAAAACCCAAAGAAATCTTTGTTGAATTATTGAAGAAACCAGCCCGCTTATGTTATAATCCTTCTTGTGTAAAAAACACGAATTCCATTTCAAGGAGGAGGAAGCATACATGCTCTCCAAAGATAAAATTCAGCGCATTAATGAATTAGCAAAAAAATCCAAAAGCGTAGGACTTACTGAGATTGAACTTGAAGAACAAGCCAGCCTCAGAAAAGAATATCTCACCGCATTTCGTCAATCTTTTATCCGTCAGTTAGAAAACATCGAAATCGTCGATGATGAATCGGAAGGTTGTGGCAAAGCGTTTAAAAACTAACTGAAATGTGTATATAAGGTATTGTAGTATTGACTTAAAAATATCAATGCCCGTAAAGGAGATGAAAGACATGACGGAAAGTCGCAATGTTTACTTGGATTATTCTGCTACAACTCCTGTAAAGGAAGATGTGCTGAAAGAGATGCTGCCTTGGTTTCTGGAAAACTTTGGAAACCCATCGAGCATATATACCTGTGGGCAAAAATCAAAAGATGCTTTGTCCTTGGCCAGAAGAAGGGTGGCCAAATTAATCGGAGCCACCGCAGAGGAAATTTTCTTTACCTCAACAGGTACCGAAGCGGATAATTGGGCTATTTTTGGTGTGGTAGATGCTCTTAGGGATAAGGGCAATCACATTATCACTACCGTTTTTGAACACCATGCTGTACTTCACGCCTGCCAATTTCTCCAGCAAAGAGGAGTGGACGTAACTTATTTACCGGTTAATTCCCAAGGATTAGTGGATCCCGCAGAGGTAGAAGCCGCCATAACGGACAAAACGGTTCTGATTACCATTATGGCTGTTAATAATGAAATCGGTACAGTACAACCCATTTCGAAAATCGGTGAAATTGCCAAAAAGCATGGCGTTTTATTTCATACGGATGGAGTTCAAGCTGCCGGGAGTATCCCGGTGGATGTAAAAAAGTGGGGCGTGGATATGATGTCCATTTCGGCCCATAAAATATATGGACCCAAGGGAGTCGGTGCCTTGTATATCCGAAAAGGACTTCGTTTTTCCAACCTTATGCACGGAGGAGGGCAGGAAAACAAGAGGCGGGCCGGTACGGAAAATTTGGCCGGCATCGTAGGCTTTGGAAAGGCAGCGGAGTTGGCTCATGAAAACCTGGAAGAACACATTCAGCATGTAAAAACTCTGCGGGATTATTTTATTGAAGAAGTATTGCAACGAATTCCAGAGGTATCCATTAACGGATCCTTGGAACATCGGCACCCCGGCAACATTAATCTAGCTTTTAACTTTATAGAAGGAGAGGGGATTCTGATCTTATTAGATGAAAAAGGAATCAGTGTTTCTACGGGATCCGCATGTAATTCAGAGGCTTTAACCCCCAGTCATGTCCTCTCTTCCATTGGCCTTCCTGTTGAGAGAATTCATGGTTCTATTCGCTTTACAATGGGAGATTTTACCACCAGGGATGATGTAGATTATGTGTTAAATGTTCTGGAAGAAACCGTTAAAAAATTGAGGGACATTTCTTCCGTCAACGAAAAGAAAGGATGGTAAAATACCATGGGAATTTATAATGACACAGTCATGGAGCATTTCATGAATCCACGAAATGTAGGAGACATGGAAAATCCGGATGGATTGGGGACTTATGGAAGTCCTGTTTGCGGTGATATGATGCAAATTGCAATTCGAGTGAAAGACGATGTCATCGCCGATGCCAAATTCAAAACCTTTGGATGTGGCTCTGCCATCGCTTCTTCCAGCATTGCTACGGAAATGATTATAGGGAAGACCATTGACGAAGCATTGGCACTTACCAATAAAGAAATCGTGAATGGGTTGGGCGGCCTTCCGGCTGTTAAAATACACTGTTCTGTGCTAGCCGATCACGCCATTAAAAGCGCTATATATGACTATGCCCAGAAGAAGGGGAAAACCTACCAAGGATTGGAGGGTTTTGATCCCAATGCAGAGGAAGATGCACACGATATCATGGAAGAAAGCGGTTGTGTAGGGGGATGTTCCGGACCCGCTTGTGAGAAAAACAGCAATGAGTCAAAAGAATCCAAATAAGGTAATACTGGGATTAAGCGGCGGGGTAGATAGTACCACCGCTGCTTTATTATTGAAAGAAAAAGGACTGTTTGTTACGGGAGTATTCTTGGATGTGACCGGGGACAATGCAGAAGGAAGACAGAGTGCAGAAAAAGCAGCAGAAGAACTTAAAATTCCTTTACTCAACTATAATGTGGAAGAAGCCTTTCATAAGGAAGTTATTTCCTACTTTAAACATGAATATCTAGAAGGTCGAACACCCAACCCTTGTGTGGTATGCAATCCCCACATAAAATTCAAGGTGTTAGAGGAAGTAGCAGATAAACTGGACGCAACCTATATATCAACCGGTCACTATGCCCGGACCTATTACGACCAGGATTTGGATCGATGGTTTATTCGAAAATCCACAAGTGCTTCTCGGGATCAAAGCTACATGTTGTACCGACTTCCACAAGAAATCATCTCCCGGCTCATCCTTCCGCTGGGAGAATTAAAAGGGAAAAACAGAGTGCGTGAAATCGCAGAGACAGCTCGTATGACCAATGCCACAAAAAAAGACAGCCAGGAAATCTGCTTTCTGCCAAAAGGAAAGAGCTATGCACAATATCTTGAAAGCCAGGGAATAAGTGCTCCTCCAGGACATTTTGTGGACTCAAAAGGCCATGTGCTAGGTGAACATGCCGGTTTATATCACTATACCATAGGCCAAAGAAAAGGATTAGGCGGTTCTTTTGGAAAACCGATGTTTGTGAAAGCCATCAGAAAAAATGAGAATACAATCGTACTATCTGAAGAAGAACAAGATCTTTTTACCTCCAAGGTAATCTCCACAAATAACATCATGAACATTCCATTTGAAGGACTCAAGGTAAAGGCCAAAATTCGTTATGCAGCCAAACCTTCGGAAGCCTTTATCCGAACGATAGAGGATAATCGAATCGAGGCGCTTTTTGATGAACCTCAAAGAGCTCCAACTCCGGGGCAATCCATGGTGTTTTATTTGGAGGAATTCGTGGTTGGAGGAGGCTTTATTGAATAAGTTACCACATAATGATTGCACGAACAGGACACTGCGGGGCACAGTAACCACAGGTAAGGCACTTCTCATAGTTGATTTCCGACAACCCCTTGTCATTGACAAAAATGGCATGATTGGGACACCGTAAGACACACAATCCACATCCTTCACAGTCTCCTTGATCGATATGAATTTTTTTATGGGATACATCCGGGTTATAGCATTCGGGCATACGACCTTCCCAATAATCAAAAATATCATCTACTTCTTGTATGGAGCCAAAACCGACCATTACAGAAGAAATGTCCGGGATTCCAAAAACATAATTTAAGGCTTTCTGGTAGGAATCGGTTAGGTTTCCTCCGCCAAAAGCTTTCATCAAAAATATTCCGCAACCTTTTTTCCCATTGTCAATGATTGCTTGTTCCATTTCCTCTTTTGTTCCAATTCCGCTACCTTTTCGAATTCCCAACCCTTTAAAATTTAAGAGGGGAAACAGAACGTCACATTCTTGGATTTCTACCATTTGTTGTACCACATCTACATGATGGGTAGAGACGCCGATAGCTCGAATCAGTCCCTTGGCTTTGGCATCGTTCAAACAAGCCCAGGCGCCGGCTCTTTTTTCAAAATCCTGATTATGGCGAACTTCGTGAAGCAAAAAAATGTCGATGACATCCCGATGAATCTCTCTACGGGCCTCTTCAATGGCATACGCCATTTGATCATAACTCTCACCCAAACATTTTGATGCGATGACCGGCTCATGATTGGTGCCTTGCAATGCTTCCTTGATATAGGGATACGTTTCATAATATTGGGCTGTATCTAAAAAATTGATGCCTCTTTCCAATGCATACCGCAAAATTTCCGCGCCTTTTTTAACCGGAAGATTTAGTTGGGTATTCCCGACAGTAAGAACTCCGAATCCAATGGGAGTTACCATCAGCTCCGTTTTCCCCAGCCTTCTTTTTTCCATTCCCGTCACCTTTCCCTACAAATCTCTTTAAAGCTACCACAATTATCATAGCACCGCCCAACGGCTTCTGTAAACAATTCAAATGAAATATCCGCAAACTAAGACTCCCACAGCTTTTCAGAATGTGATATCATAATACCAGCATGTTTTAAAAGGAGGCCGTCTCATTAAACATCATATAAAAACCTTAATTCCACTTATCATTATCGGGTTTCTTTTGATTCAAAACATTCTTTCCAATTTCAACAAACAAGAAACCCCCTATGATGTAGGCGAACTTTATGGCCCTTATAAGGTGGAACGTGTTGTGGACGGGGACACCTTTATTGCGAAGGTGGAAGGAGAACGAACAAGAATCCGAATGTTGGGAATTGACACTCCTGAAAGCGTAGCCAACAACCCGGAACGAATAACAGAAGAGGGATTAATCGCCTCCAATTATACCAAACAGCTTCTGGATGGAGCTTTGGTATATTTGGAGTATGATGTGGAGCCGAGAGATCACTACAATCGTCTTTTAGCCTATGTCTACATAAAAACCGATAAAGAATATGTGATGATCAATTTACTGTTGGTGGAAGAAGGTTATGCCATCCCCTATATTGTAAAGCCCAACACAAGGTATGCGCACCTTCTAAAAGCAGCAGGAAACAAGTAGAAAGGAAATCCTATGAACAAAGAATTAAGAAAAGAGGTTTTTGAAACTTCCATGGTCCTTTATAAGGAAGAATTGGTAAGAGCTTCTTCGGGAAATGTAAGCATGAGATGTCCCGGAGCGGATTGGATGGTAATTACTCCCACTGGCATACGTTATGATTGCATGGAAGAAGAAGATATGGTTTTCATCCACCTTACTGATGGCCGAAGGGAAGGGGACCAGTGGCCTTCTAGCGAGTACCTCATGCACTTAGGTGTTTATCAAAACTATCCGGACATCGGCGGAATCGTTCATACCCATTCTCCCTATGTCATGACCATCGCCGCATTAGGGGAACCTTTACCCATGATTACCATTGAAGGAGTCAATGCCGGCAGTAATATGGTTCCTGTTACGGAACGATTTTGTATCCCTGGCACACAGGATATCACCAATTCTATTTTAGAGTTAATGAAAGAAAATCCAAAACTTCGTGCCATCTTAATTATGAACCATGGACTCATTGCCATGGGGAACTGCTTATCAGAAGCCCTGAGTTTGGCGGAATCCATTGAAAGAGAGGCTCAGGTATATTACCAGGCAAAAACATTAGGAAAGCCCAAGTTGATTTCGGAAGATCAGCGACGGGAAATTCAAGAAAACTACAGCAAAGGAAGACAAAGAGAATGATTCCACAAGATTTCATCCAACGAATGCCATTTTTGGTGCGCCCTCGTAATATTGCGCATTACGAAAATGGAAAAGTATATATATTAGACCGCCGGGTGTACCCCTTTGAAACACGCTTTGTAGAATGCGTATCCTATGAAGAGGTCGCTTGTGCTATTGAAGATATGGTTACCCAGAGCTTGGGGCCGGCTTATGCCGCCGCTTGTGGCATGATTCTAGCTGCAAAACAAGGTGAGAACAAAAAAGAACATGATTTGTTAAACTATCTGGAAAAGGCAGCATACCGAATCATCCATACCAGGCCCACCAACCACGAAATCAGAGATACGGTTTTGGGAAGTATGGCTTTCTTTAAAACCCACTATATGGATAAAAACCGGAGTGGAGAAGAGCTCTTTCAGGAATACTTAGATTGGATGATTACAAAACGCCATCACGACAGCATGAATTTGGGAAGATTTGGAGCATCCGTTCTTCAAGACGGGGATACCATTTTAACCCACTGCTGGCCAGAAACCACATTAATATATACCGTCATGGAAGCCTTACAACAAGGCAAAAAAATAAAAGCCTATTGCGGTGAAACCCGGCCCTACCTCCAAGGCTCCCGCTTGACCGCTACCGCCTTACTTCATATGGGAATCTCCGTCACGGTCATTACAGACAATATGCCGGCCACGCTGCTAGCCCAAGGGAAAATTCAAGTATTTCTGGCGGGAAGTGATCGCACCACCCTGGACGGACATGTAATTAACAAAGTGGGAACCCTGCAAATCGCAATATGTGCCAAACATTTTCAGGTTCCTTTCTATGCCTTTGCTTATGGTCCAGATTCCCAGGCAAAAACCCCACGGGATGTACCCATTGAGGATAGAAACCCCACCGAGGTGTTGCAAATAAGAGGTCTCCCAACTGCTTCCCCAAAAGCCACCGCAGTCTACCCGGCTTTTGATATTACGCCACCAGAATTTATTACGGGCATTATTACTGATAAGGGAGTTTATTCTCCGGAACAAATTGGAGATTATTTAATAAAACCTTGATGTTTCAACACTTTATGATAAAATGTATGGGTTGAATTCATACAAGGGAAAGGATAAATGTACATGGAAAAAATTGGTCTAAATCAACTTCGAGAAATGTTTCTAAGCTTTTATGAAAGCAAGGATCACTATAGACGGCAAAGCTATTCCTTGATTCCGGAGGGAGACAAGAGTTTATTAATTATTAACTCAGGGATGGCCCCTCTCAAGCCTTATTTTGCAGGTTTAACGACACCTCCCAATCCACGAATGACAACCTGCCAGAAGTGCATTCGAACGGGAGATATCGACAATGTGGGCTACACTGATCGACACGGTACTTTTTTTGAAATGTTGGGCAGTTTTAGCTTTGGGAATTATTTTAAAAAGGAATCCTTGCTATGGGGCTGGGAATTCATCACTGAAGTGTTGAAAATGCCAGAGGATAAAATTTGGGCTTCTGTGTACGAACAAGATGAGGAAGCCTATGACATTTGGCTTCATGATATCAAACTCTCTAAAGACCGCATTGTTGCCTTGGGCAAAGAAGACAATTTTTGGGAAATCGGCACTGGTCCCTGTGGACCTTGTTCTGAAATCTACTTTGACCGGGGCGAAGAATATGGTTGTGGCAAGGAAAATTGTAAGCCGGGATGTGATTGTGACCGTTACATCGAATTCTGGAACCATGTATTTACCCAATATAACCGGGATGAAACCGGTAATTATTCCGATTTGGCCCATAAAAACATTGACACCGGAATGGGATTGGAAAGAATTGCTTGCATAATGCAAAATGTAGATTCCATTTTCGCGGTGGATACCATTCGATTTGTATTAGATGCCATATGCCAGAAAAGCGGCGTAACATACACCCAGGGAAAGTCTAAAGAAGATGTTTCTATACGCATTATTACCGATCATCTGCGAAGCATTACCTTTATGATTGCAGATGGCATATTGCCAGGTAATGAGGGCAGGGGATATGTGCTGAGAAGATTGCTGCGAAGAGCGGCCCGACACGGGAGGCTTTTGGGCATAGAAGGACCTTTCTTATCCGATTTATCCCGCTTCGTTGTTCAGGTTTCTGGAGAAGCCTATCCGGAGTTGGAAGAAAAACGAGATTATATACATAGGATGATTTCAGTAGAAGAAGAAAAATTTGCGGCCACCATAGACCAAGGCGAAGATATTATTAAGGAATACATTCTCCAGATGGAAAAAGAGAGTACCAAAGTCCTGTCTGGAGATCGGGCATTCAAACTATATGACACCTACGGATTTCCATTGGAATTGACCCAAGAAATTTTGGATGAGTCTGGTTATAGTGCAGATATTGAAAGTTTCTCAGCCTTGATGAACCAGCAAAAACAACAAGCAAGGGCGGCCAGAAAGAGCGAGGAAGAAGAAGGGTGGAGTGAGGTAAACTTTGAGTTTACCCTGGAGCATCCTACTATTTTCGTGGGATATGAAGCCCTTGAAAACAGGGGTCGAGTCCTTTTTCTCTTTAAAGACAACGAAGAAGTAACTTCTCTCAAGACGGGAGAAACAGGTCGTCTTATTTTGGATCAAACTCCTTTTTATGCAGAAGGAGGCGGGCAAAGTACGGATGTGGGTGCCATCTATTGCGATGATTGCTCCCTTGAGGTGTTGGAAGTTACACACATAAAAGATGCTTTTGTTCACAAGGTGATTGTACGCAATGGTGAAGTTAAAACCGGGGACATGGTTCAATGTCTTGTGGCAGCCCCCAGGCGAAATGCAACCGCCAGAAACCATACAGCCACTCACTTGCTTCACAAAGCCTTGCGTGAAATTTTAGGAGATCACGTGCAACAAGCCGGAAGCAGCGTAACAGCAGAAGGTCTTCGCTTTGATTTTCATCATTTCCAAGGGTTAACCTTGAAAGAAATGGAAAAAGTGGAAGAATATGTAAATGAACGCATTAGTTTTTTTCCGGAAGTCACTACCAGGGAAATCCCTATGAGCCAAGCCCAGGAAGAAGGAATCATTGCGCTTTTTGGAGAAAAATATGGGGAATGGGTTCGGGTTGTTGAAGTAGGCGATGACAGCAAAGAGTTGTGCGGTGGAACGCATGTTAAAAACGGAGGTCAAATTGGGAGTTTCAAAATCATATCTGAAGCGGGTGTTGCCTCCGGCATACGTCGAATCGAAGCAGTAACAGGAATGGGAGTCTTAAAAGCTGCCAAAGAAGCGGAAACCACCCTTATTAAGGTTTCCGAAACATTGAAAACCAACCCACATGCATTACTTCAAAAAACACAAAACCTATCAGAGGAATTAAAAACTTTAAAAAAGGAAGTGGAAGAGTTAAAAAAAGCTTCTATGGGCGAGTCTATAAATCAATGGATTGAAGAAGCAAAAGAAATTGGAAGCATTCGATTATTAACCCATTCTTTCAAAGATTTTACCATACAAGATTTACGAAATCTTTCGGACGAAATGAAAGGAAATTATTCCGGTTTAATATTGGTTTTTGCCACTGTCATGGAAGATAAAGTCACCTTTATGGTTTCCATCACCGATGATTTGTTGGAAAAAGGGTATCACGCCGGGCAAATGATTAAAGAAATTGCAAAAGCCGCCGGAGGCGGTGGAGGCGGAAAGGCAGATATGGCCCAAGCAGGGGGAAAGGATCCGGAAAAAATCCCTCAAGCCTTCCAGGTCGCGGAAGAATTGGTAAAAACCAAAGAATATTAAATCTTCGTTAAATATGAGGGTCAAAGTCTATACTTTGACCCTCATGTTTAGTATAATAAAAACGAATCAAGACAAGAATAAAACCCAGTATTAAGAAAGGGACGGTGGTTTAGATGGAAAAAAATACGATTCTTTTTGATGGAAACCCTGAAAAGAGCGAGCAGCCTACTACCAATGAAATTCTAAGAGCGGTTTACGATGCGCTAGAGGAAAAAGGGTACAACTCCATTGATCAGATGGTAGGATACATCTTATCGGGAGATCCCTCCTACATAACAAGCCATAACAATGCGCGTAATTTGATTCGCCATATTGAAAGAGATGATTTGGTAGAAGAACTTTTGCGTTCCTTCTTGGCAAAGTAGACAAATTGAAAGCGATTGGATTGGATGTGGGAGATAAGACCATCGGGGTGGCGGTCAGTGATGACCTAATGCTCAGTGCCCATGGAATTACCACCATCAAACGAGTGGGAATCCGAAAAGATGCCGGAGTGGTAATGGATTATATTCGTGAACACGGATGTGATACCGTAGTGATTGGTCTTCCCAAAAAACTAGATGGACAATACAGCCCTCAAACCGACAAAGTAGTGGAATTTAAAAACATGTTAGAAAATAAGATGCGTTCTTCCGGAATGCAGGAAGTATCTGTTGTGTTCCAAGACGAACGTTTAACCACCCTTCAAGCAGAAAAGGTACTGATTCAAGGAAATGTACGACGAGAAAAACGAAAAGAAGTCATTGACAAGCAAGCTGCTATACTGATTTTACAAAGCTATTTGGACCGACTGTACTTTGAAAGAAAAAATATATCTCATAAGGAGACTTAAGATAGATGCGTGAATTTTTCAGGTTGGAAAAAGTCTATAAAGAAGCCACCGTTATTCCTTTTGATAAGGAATCCAAATTCGTTTTCTTTGGAGATCAACATCGAGGAGACGATAGCCTCTCCGATGAATTTGGGAGGAATAAACATATATTTAATTATGCTCTTAAATATTACCTTGATAACGGCTTCACTTATGTGGAAGTAGGGGACGGGGACGAAATGTGGGAACAAAAGAATTTCGATGTGATTCGAAATGCTCATTATCCCACTTTTTCTTTGTTGCGAAAGTTCTTTTTAGAAAACCGATTAATTATGCTCTTTGGAAACCACAATATTTGTTATCGCAAGCCGGAAAAAGTAGCCAAAGACTTGTATCAGGTTTACGATGAATACTTGGGAGCATGTGAGGATCTATTTCCTGGCATTGAATTCCATGAGGCACTGGTTTTAAAAGAAAAAAATACACAACAAGAAATTTTTGTAGTGCACGGGCACCAAGGAGACCTGATGAACGACCAATTCTACTACCTTTCTTTTGCGTTAATTCGATTTTTATGGCGTTTCATGCACATCATTGGTTTAAAAAACCCGGCCAGCCCGGCAAAAAGTCGGCGAAAACGCCACAAGATAGAACGTATGTACGCCCGCTGGATTCAACACCACAAGACCATCCTGGTATGTGGACATACCCACAGGCCCAAATTTCCAATTAACGGGGATCACGCTTATTTTAATTGCGGCAGTTGTGTGAACCCCCGGGGAATCTTTTGCTTGGAATTAACCAACAATCATTTGTCGCTGATCACTTGGCGGGTTAACACAAAGCGTGACGGGTCTATGATTATAAAAAGAACCGTACTCAACGGCCCTTTAAATATAAGAAAATATGCCAATAAAGACAAGTACGATGATTTTGATTACACCACTTGTGAGGGATAAGCCAGAAGGGAAGATTGAAAACGGGGCATCTAAATGGTATGCGAAAGAACTTTCTAGGGTGTTAAAGCAGGATTAACTATTCCTTAAATCATAATTTTGGGAATAGTTAAATGGTTTTTAAAACGGAATTGTTGTTCTGGTACCATCCCAACAATTGCAACGGCTCCGCTTATACTTTAGTCTAAACCCCCTATTTTTTGAGGCTCTAATTTCCTTTCTAACGGATTTTTTTGCTTTACCCATAGCTGCTATCCTGCCATATTTTTATAATTTGCGCGAAAATAAATTAGTAATTCGGAATTTGAATTTCCATCCCCGGCATCAATTCGGTGGCCGAAATCCCATTCAGTTTTTCCAACTGATATACTGCTTTACGGATATCCATGTTTTCCGGTGCATATTGGCCCGCAATATTCCAGAGCGTATCTCCGGATTTTATTTCCACCGTCTGATATGTTTTTTGAATGGTTCCTGCCGCTTTGTCCATTCCCAATAATCCCTGCATTGATAGAATCAGAAAAATAATACAAACCAGCAAAAATACAGTGAAACGTAATTCTGATTTAATTCGATGATGTTTTCCTAAATACAGCATATGATTCGACCTCCTTTCGTGGAGCCCCTCTTTTAGAACAATTGTTCTTTACTGTATATTATACGAATATATGTTCTTTGTCAATGGTTTTCTGAATAAAAATATTCCCAAAGTGGTAGGTGGCTGTTCCGTAAAACACGAATACCCCAACTCATATGGGTTGGGGTATTTCCTACTATCTTTGTTTTATGTCTTAACGTTTATTGAACCTGAATATACACCAACATAGCTGTCATCAACTTGCCGTTGGTAAATTCCAACTTATAATACGGTGTGTATTCAAGAGGAACGAAAACAAGGGTATCGTACACATTGTCCGCATCGTCCTCATAGGTAAAGCAAGCCCCTCCAAATCCATCCAGTGTGTTTTCTCCATAAAAACAATTGTAGGGATCTATGGTCCAGTCCTTATCTCTTGGGAACTTTTGCATTACATCAGAGAAATCATCTCCGATTTTTATGCCTCGCGGAAGAAATTCCTTCCCACCCATCACCACAATGGATTCCAGGTGGTATCGATCAAATTCTCCCATATCATTATATCCACCCAGAAAATAGTAACTAGCATCTTCATAATCCATGGAAAGAGCTCGGTACCCGTATTCCTCATCCTCTTCCATATGAATAGGGTCGCCAAGCCGTCCTCTCACTTGGTCCGGTGTCATTGTTCCATTAATTCCCCGATAATTCGCTTCTTCTGCTCGAAAATAATCCGGTTTTGAATTGCCCCCATATAAATCTTGCTCCCAAGATAAACCTTTCTTGATTTGCCAAACGCCGGATTCATCCGATAACAGAAAATGAATGTTCTGATATCCCATAATATGAACCGGTTGCTCAGAGAAACTTAAATTTACTACTATTTCACCTGCGTCACGTTCAAGAAGATCATAGGTTACTTTTGTCCAAGCATCTTCACCATAAAAATGCGTAATGAATTCATGTTGAGAGCGAATCATTTCCAACACGGTTTTCGGAGGTTGGTTATTGGCGGTGAAATAAATATCTCCAACCTTTGGCATTTCATGTATCATGTCTTCCAGCATGGAATAATTCTCTTCCTGAAATGCTTGCAAGTAGGCAAGAACCACTCCTTCGGGAGAACCGGTTTCGATTTCTTCTTCCACAGGCTTCTCTTTTGAACAAGCCCCCATCCCCAAAGAAACCAGTAGGATCAGAAGGAAAATCCCCATTATTTTACTTGATTTTTTCATCTCATTTCCCCTCTTTCTGAATATACTTGGCATATCCATGATCAATAATATACAATACCTTCTTTCGATAGACAATTCCCAAGGTAAACAAGGTAATCATAACCAACGACAAAATCACTACCCCTGTGTAAATTTCCTTATTTAGCATGCTGCCCACCATTACACTCACGGCTAAGGCAGGCATCCGTCCAACCAAAGATAAAACCAAAAATGGTAAAAACCTCATATTAGAAACCCCTGCCACATAGCCTAAAATGTCCTTGGGTAAGCCGGGAAACAAGTACAGTACAAATACCGCAATATAGGCACGCTTGCTGTTTAATCTCCGCAAAAAAGCTTGATACTTTTCCGGCTCAATTAAGGTTTTTACTGCTTTATGCCCCAATAGTCTGGACATATAATATGTTATAAACGTTCCTATGGCCGCACCTGCCACTGAGAGAGCAAAAGCAATAGGAAATGTAAATAGCCATCCCGCCGCCATGTTCATAAACTGCCCGGGAATAACCGAAACCACGATTTGCACTACCTGAACCATCAAGTAGATTACATAACTTTCATTTTTATAACCTTGCAAAAAAAATTCTGCTTTTTCCAATGAATTAACCTGGTCAATCAATTCAGGTCTCATCAACCAAACATATAAAGGAACTCCTACTACGATTCCTACTAGAAGGAGTAGCTGCAAATACGATATGACTCTTCGGATAATCATTGCTTTTTTATCATGCGGTTTCATGGCTTTATTGTAACACGAAACCATCCCGTCTCAAAGCCTGCACTGCTTTCATCACTCCGAATTTTGCATGTTCATAGGTTAGTCCCCCCTGAAAATACACATTGTAAGGGGCTCGCAATGGCCCGTCAGCGGACAACTCAATGGAAGAACCTTGAATAAAGGCTCCGGCCGCCATAATAACCGGATCTTCATATCCCGGCATATCCCAAGGTACGGGAGCTACATGGGCATCAACGGGTGCCGCTTCCTGCACTCCTTTACAAAAGGAGATAACGGCTTCCTTTTGGTTGAGCCGCACTCCTTGAATAATATCGCTTCTCTCGTCATTGGGCGCAGGGCAAACATCATATCCTAACATCTTAAATACCTGCGCTAACAGAATGGCTCCTTTTACAGCACCGTTCACCACTTTCGGAGCTTGAAATAGCCCTTGTAACATGGTCCGGGTTTGACCAAAGGTGAGGCCGCATTCCCCTCCAATACCGGGAGCCGTCATACGATTGGCAATGGATTTAATGATGTCTTTACGCCCCGCAACATATCCTCCAGTCAACGCCAAACCGCCGCCCGGGTTCTTAATCAGTGAGCCGGCCATCACATCTACTCCCACATCAGTAGGCTCTAAAACATCCAAAAATTCCCCATAACAATTGTCTACAGCCAAAATGATTTCAGGATTTATTTTTTTAACAAAACTGGCCCATTCTTTTATTTCATCCATGGTAATCGCTTTCCGCCAACCGTATCCCGTCGCACGTTGAAGCGCGCAAAGCCGGGTTTCCCTTGTGATGGTATTTTTCAATACATCATAGTCGATTTTCCCATTTTCATTCAATTCGATTTGTCGATACACAATTCCAAAGTCCATTAGAGACCCTTGATTTTCTCCTCGAATACCAATAACTTCCTCTAATGTGTCATAAGGCGCCCCACTACAATATATGAACTGGTCTCCTGGCCTTAGTATGCCGGAAAACATCAGAGTCAGGGCATGGGTGCCATTAACAATGATTGGACGCACCAAAGCATCTTCTGTTCCAAAAATATGAGAATACACCTTTTCTAACGCTTCTCTACCAGGATCATCATATCCGTAACCGGTATTCCAGCGAAAATGAACATCGCTAATTTTATTGGCATGAAACCCTTTTAATACTTTATATTGATTGAATTCCATAGTTTCATCCAATTTATAAAACTTGGATTCCACGGCTCTTTCTGCCTTTTGCACCAATTCATAAACCTCTTCGTCTATGAAAAATTCGTTTTTCAAATATTCTTTCAACTGCGTCATGGTCTTCCTCTCCCAATTGGTTAACATAATATAATTATTGTCTATTCTTCCTCTTGTTGGTCATTGTCCAATCCTTCTTTTCGTTCCAATTCCCATTCCATACCTTTTACCAATTCCCTTTTCGTATTCATTCGGTGAGCCGCATACAATTGTGTGGTGGTTACCTGTTCATGATCTAACAGAGCCTGGACATCAAAGATACTGTTTCCTCTTCCAATAAGGCTGGTTGCAGCGGTAGCACGCAGTTTGTGAGGGCTGTACCCGGCCCGATGAGAGGTTTTTAAGCCGTATGATGTATATTTCTTCACCATCTCCCGAATTTGACGCTCTGTCATCCTTTTTCCTTGAAGTGAAATAAACAAAGCGTCTTTATATGTTTCTTCCAGTGAGTTACTGGAAGGTCTCTCCCTCGATATGTAATCCTTCACCGCTGAAGTAACCGATTGGTTAAGTGGCATCGAGGATTCTTTTCCTCTCTTACGATATATTTTAAATTCTCCACGGCTAAAATGAAAAGAACTCAAATTAAGCTGTTGCAATTCAGACAATCTCAACCCATAAGTTAAGAAAAGCAGTAGAATGGTTTTGTCCCGATACCTGGTTTTTTCCCAAAACTCTCTTTCCTTTTTAGTCAGGCCCTCTCCGGTGGACACCACATCCAACATAACCATTACTTCATCATCCTGAAGGGCCTTTATTTCTCTTTCACCAGGTTTTGGAACGCGAATAGGGTCTAATCCATCGGTAATGTTTTTCGATATCAGTTCATCTCGATAAAGATACTTGAAAAATACAGACAAACTGGATTTCTTCCTGGCCAGGCTCCTATTTGCATTTTCATATACTGTGACGGATTTTTCTTTTTCTACCCGATATCGTCTCAAATAGTCCAAAAATATGTTGATGTCTTTGGCTTTTATAAGGTCCAACTCCCGGAGTGTGATTTCAGAGATGGAGGCGGCTTCTGTATGGTCTGTTTCTTGTATTAGATAGAGAAAAAACACCTTGAGGTCTCGAAGATAAGCCAATCTGGTCATAGGCAGAACATTCCCCTTCAGGTACACAAAATACCCTCGAAGAAATTTTGGCATTTCCCCTTCCAATTCCTGACAAAATTCCAAGATTTCATTCTCTTTTAAAACAATATTATCCGGCTTATCGCTTTTGTTATGAATTTTTAACGGTTTATCCACCATGTTACAATCTCCTCCACCGGCGCCTCCATTCGAGATAAGTCAAACCAGGTTACATACGGATATTTTCGAAACCAGGTCATTTGGCGCTTTGCCAGATTTCTTGTATTCTTCTTAATCTCTTCTACTGCTTTTTCCAAGGAATCCTCTCCATCCAAAAATCGAAACAATTCTTTATAGCCGATTCCCTTCATGGAAATATCTTTTTCCGTCAAACCCAACTCTCGTAATCCCCTTACCTCTTCCAAAAGTCCCTTTTCTAAAAAAGCATCGACACGAGCATCGATTCGCTGATAAAGCTGACTTCTGTTTCTTGATAATCCAATCAAATGAACCTCATACTCTTTCGTTGGAACCAAGTTTTCTCGAAAAGGCTTCACTGTCCCTTCTGTATCCAGCCGCTCCAGCGCCCGAATTACTTTTTTTAAATTGTTGGGATGAATGACTTCTCCTGCTTTGGGATCCCTATTCATCAAAAGTCGATGAACCTCTTCTTTTCCCTTTTCCAAGGCCAATTTTTCCATTTCTTCTCGAAAAATGAAATTTGCCGGATTCTCTCCAAAATCCATGTCATAAATTAAGGCGTTGATGTACAAACCGGTTCCCCCTGCCACCACCGGCAATACACCTCTTTCAAACATATCTTGCAGGGCTTTTTTCGCTTTCTTCTGATAATCCGCCACTGAAAAAGATTCTCTGGGGTCGATTTCATCCACCATATGATGAGGAACGAAACGACGTTCCTCCCAAGTGGGTTTTGCACAACCAATTTCCATCATTTTATAAAGTTGCATGGAGTCAGCAGATAAAACTTCCCCTTTTAAGGCTTTCGCTACTCCCAACGAAACCTCAGTCTTTCCCACCGCGGTGGGCCCTAATATTACTATGATTTTCCTGTTCGGCATGCCATCTCCTAAACCCGTTTAAACATACGTTTGATTTCATAAAGAGAAAGTTTTATGAACACTGGCCGTCCATGAGGACAGTTATAAGGATTTTCACACTGCGCCAAGTCTTTTAACAAGGCTCGAGCTTCTTCCAATGACAATTTATCCTGAGCCTTCACCGCACTTTTGCATGCTCTGGTCATCAACATGCGCCGCGTGTTTTCATCTTCATAATTTGAATTGGGCGTCACCGTATCTAAGTATTCTCTTACAAAAGTTTCTCCCTGATCTAAAGAAATAAAAGCAGGAATTGCCTTAATAATGAAACTGCTATTCCCAAATTCTTCTGCATCAAACCCAAGGCGGTGGAGCTCTTCTTTAATTTGCAATGTGAGGTGGGCTATAATACGAGGTTTATCCAACACTAGCGGAGTAATCAAAGACTGCGTCATCATTTCTTTTTTGCCATAATTGGCAGTCAGGGCTTCATAAAACACCCTTTCATGAGCCGCATGTTGGTCCACCAAATACAAGTTTTCTTCGTCTTTCCCAAGAATAAAAGTGGCAAAGACCATGTCAATTATAGAAATATCTGAAATGGAAATGGGCAAATCCCGTTTCATAGTTTCCGTTTTTTCGGCAACCAAACTTTCTTTTTCTCCGGCTTCTTCCCTTCTTGTTTTGGCTAAAAATTGCTTCAATGTAGTCTGCTCATCCAAAGAGGCAGGAATCTCATCTGCCTTTCGCTCACCATGAAAACAATAGGTAATGGCAGCCGGTTGAGTGACGAAAGATTTTTGGGTTTCCACGGTAGGGACCGTCTCTAATGTCTTTAATGCTTTACGGATCCCCTCAATCAACATTTTTGAAATATCTTCTTCTTCCCTAAATTTTACCTGCAACTTGTTGGGATGTATATTCACATCCAATTCTTCCGGTGGTACTTTTAAAAATAGAAAAGCGGCAGGGTGCCTCCCGATTGGCAATCGTTCCTCATAGGCTTTGGATACGGATTCCTGCAATAATCTACTATCAATGGCTCTTCCATTCACAAAGAACACTTGGTATCGGCGATTAGGTCGGCTGATGTTGAGGTTCGAAACATATCCCTCTACCGAAGCGGACCCTTCCAAATGGGAAAAATACTTCAAATTTTCCGCAGTCTCCTGTCCATAAAGGGTGGCGATGGTCTGAACCGCATCTCCCACTCCATTGGAAGAAAACACCATCTGGTCGTTGTTAATCAATCGAAACTTGATATGAGAATAAGCCAAAGCCATTTGAGAGACAAATTCAATAATGGGTGTACTTTCCGAACTATCCCCTTTCATAAATTTAAGTCGCGCCGGCGTATTGTAAAAGAGGTCCGTTACTACCATTGTCGTTCCCAACGGACATCCCGCCGGCTGAATTTCCGTGACTACACCACCCTCCAGCTGCACCTTGGCGCCGGTGGCAGAGTCTAAGGTTCGAGTCAATACTTCGATTTTCGAAACGGCCGCAATGCTGGATAAGGCCTCTCCCCGAAACCCCAATGTATGAATAGCATACAAATCCTCTTCCTTGGAAATCTTACTGGTAGCGTGTCTGGCAAAAGCCAATTCAATTTCGTAGGGATCGATACCCGAACCATTGTCGCTAATACGAATATAGCGTTTTCCCCCCTGTCGAATTTCCACTACAATGGAATCTGCGCCCGCATCAATGGAATTTTCCAGAAGTTCCTTAACAATGCTTAAGGGACGCTCCACCACTTCACCGGCAGCAATTTTGTCAGAAATGGATTTATCCAAAACCTGAATCATCCGACCTCACTCCTCAACATTCTTCCAATTCTTTTAACTTCTCCGCAGCTCGATCCAATAGCCGTTTAGGGACTCCGGCCAACTCCGCCACATGAATCCCATAGCTTCTACTGGCACTTCCATACCCAATATTGTGAAGAAAAATGATGTTCCCTTCTTCTTCTTTGACTTCCACATTCAAATTTCGAAATCCAGGTAGCATTTCTTCCAATGCGGTCATCTCATGGTAATGAGTAGCAAATAAGGTTCGTGCCTTCAGTCCATCTTCCAGCAAGTATTCTGCTACCGCCCATGCAATGGATAGCCCATCATAGGTACTTGTACCTCGACCAATCTCATCCAAAAGAATTAAGCTGTGTTCGCTGGCATTATTGAGAATATAGGCCAATTCACTCATTTCTACGAAAAAAGTGCTTTGGCCTTGGCTTAAATTGTCAGAAGCCCCGATTCGGGTAAAGATTCGGTCACAAACACCAATTTCCGCCTTCTCCGCCGGCACAAAGCTTCCTGTCTGAGCCATCAGCACAATCAAAGCGACTTGTCTCATATATGTGGATTTTCCACTCATGTTTGGCCCTGTTAAAAGCAATAAAACATTTTCTTCACGGTCTATAAGCGTATCATTGGGGACGAACATCCCATTTCGCAGCATGTTTTCAATGACCGGATGGCGACCTTTGGAAATAACTACAGAATCTCCCTGTGTTACAGTGGGCTTCACATAATTTTGTCGTGTGGCCACTTCCGCAAAAGAACACAACACATCCAAACTGCTTATGGCATCTGCTGTTCTTTGGATGACAGGAATGTATTCTTCAATATATTCTCGGATTTCAACAAAGAGCCGGTATTCCAACTCATTTATTTTTGCCTCCGCCCCTAACACGATGGATTCCATCTCTTTTAGTTGAGGGGTAATAAACCGTTCACAATTCACTAAAGTTTGCTTTCGCACATAATCTTCCGGAATCACGTCATAATAAGATTTGGTGACCTCCAGATAATACCCAAATACTTTGTTAAAACCCACCTTTAAATTCTTAATGCCTGTACGTTCCCGCTCCTGATTTTCCAGTGAAGCAATCCAATGCTGGCCGTCCTTAATGGAATTCTTAAGTTGGTCTAATTCTTCTGAATACCCTTCCTGGAACAATCCCCCTTCTTTTAAAGTCAACGGACAGTCTGGACAAATGGCTTGATCAATGAGAAGGGCTACTTCCTCCAACGGATCTACCCCTTCTCCCAACTCTTTCAAAAGAGAGTTTTCTTGATTAATGAGTTCCCACTTCATGTCCGGCAGGTGCAGGATGGATTGAGCCAAAGCAAGCAAATCTCTTCCATTGGCATTTCCCATGGCAATACGACCTGCAAGCCGTTCCAAATCATATACGCCTTTTAAAAACTCGATGAAATTGTTTCGTAAGATAACTTGGCAAAAAAGAGATTCCACCGCGTCCAACCTCTTTTGAATTTCTTGTGCATGATTTAAAGGTTCTCGAATCCATTGCTTCAGCTTCCTTGAGCCCATAGCCGTATGACATCGATCCAGAACATCTAGCAAAGACCCTTGTGTAGTTCTTTCATAAAGAGTTTCTGTTAGTTCCAAATTGCGAATAGTGGCTTTATCTAATGCCATGTGATGATTGACTCCGTAAATCTTCACCTTTCGCATATGAGAAAGTCCCACCTTGTGATTTTCTTTCACATAGTGAATGAGCAAACTCAAAGCCAGCGTATCTGCACTCTTGGGAGACAACCCCATAGAAATAATTCCTCGCGGAAACTGTTGTTCTAGGGCTTCCATTCCTTTTTCATTTCGGTACACGGCACTGTTGGTGCTATGAACATACGCTTGAGTCCACTCACGCATTTCTTCTTTATCCAGAAATCCTTCGAATTGACCGCCCAATATAATTTCTTTTGGGGATACCTTGGTCAGTTCGTTAAGCAACCGCTCTTTCATAAAAGAGCCAACAATTTTTGTTGCCTTGATTTCTCCAGTAGAAATATCGGCATAGGCAAATCCCGTCTCCAAATTGCCCACATGGCAGGCCGCTAGATAATTGTTGGATTTCTCCGACAGCATTGAAGAAGAAATGACCGTTCCCGGAGTGATTACCTGGACTACTTCCCGTCGAACGAGACCCTTGGCAGTAGCTGGATCCTCCATCTGCTCGCATACAGCCACCTTGTAACCTCTGTCCACTAATTTTGCAATGTAATTTTCCGATGCATGAAAAGGAACACCGCACATAGGAGCCCGCTCTTCTTCCCCGCACTGCTTCCCCGTCAGCACCAATTCTAATTCCCGGGAAGCCACCACTGCATCATCGTAAAACATTTCGTAAAAATCTCCCAAGCGGAAAAACAGGATACAATCTTCGTACTGCTCCTTAATCTGCAAATATTGCTTCATCATCGGGGATTTCGCCATGTGTTCTCTACCTCAGTTCTAGACCTTTGTTTTTCGCTGGTATGCTTCCAAACCCAATCGCAATAACTCCATCCCTCGTATGAGGCTCTCTTCTTTCAGTACATAGGCAATTCGAATCTCTTTCCTTCCTCGTCCCGGCGTAGCATAAAAACCCTCCACCGGAGCAAACATAATAGTTTCTCCTCTATCTTCGAATTCCGTTAACATAAAGATTTGAAAATCATGGGCATTGTCTACCGGAAGTTTTATGGTGATATAGAAAGATCCTTTTGGCTTTTCACAAATCACTCCCTGGATTTTCTTGATTTCATCATATACGATGTCCCTTCGTCTCTGATATTCATCCCTCACATGATTGAAGTAGGTATCGGTTAATTGATATAGAGCCGCCGCTCCATATTGTTCCAATGTAGGCGCGGATAAACGGGCCTGAGACAATCTTAGCACAGCGCTTCGCACTTCTGCATTTTTTGTCAGTATAGTACCTATTCTAGCTCCACAAGCACTGAATCGTTTTGAAATACTGTCTACGATAATCAAATGATCTTCATATCCCTTCATATGTTGACCAAAACTACTTAAAGGTTCTCCATCGTACACAAATTCGCGATAAACTTCATCGGTTACCACAAAAAGATTATACTCTTTCGCCACCCCTAGAATCATTTCCATTTCTTGGCCTGTCAGCACATTTCCGGTGGGGTTGCAGGGGCTGTTAATAAGGATTGCTTTGGTTTTTGAAGTAATTACTTTTTCGATTTTTTCCCGACTGGCATAGTGATACCCCTCTTCCGCATGAGAAGGAATAGGTACTAATTTTGCTTCAAAATAGGAAGTAAAAACTCGATAATTGGTGTAAAACGGTTCAGCAATCAACACTTCATCCCCATGGTTTAGAATGCTGCCAAAAATAAAACACAGGGCTTCACTGCCTCCACTGGTTATAAAAATATCTTCTTCTCCAAAGTCCATATTGTACCTTTGGTAATACTGTTGCACTGCCTGAATCAGCTCAGGAATTCCTTGAGAAGGCATATACTCCAATACCGGTTCATTGAATTTTTTCACTTCATCCATAAATACACCCGGAGTAATTACATCCGGCTGCCCAATATTAAAATGATAAATCTTCTTCCCTTTCTTTTTTGCTTCCACCGCATACGGGTGGTACTTTCGAATCGGTGAATAATCGATCCGCTCCATACGATCTGCTAATTTCAATGTGTTCCCCCCCTTTGTTTTAACGTAGGTTTTCTTGTGCCTGAGCCACCACTTTCTCCACAAAAACAGAATCAGATGTTTCCGGACTTCCCTCCGTCTTTTTTAGCAATAATAAATATTCAATGTTTCCCTTAGCACCTTTCACTGGCGAATAGGTCAATCCTTCTACTCTACACCCTTCTCGTCGGGCAACACCAATGGTTTTCCGAATTACCCTTTCATGGATCTGAGGGTCTCTGACAATGCCGCCTTTTCCCACCTGGTCTTTTCCTGCTTCAAACTGAGGTTTTATTAAACAAACGATACATCCTTCTTCTCTCAACAACGGAATCGCCACCGGTAGCACCAACTCCAAGCTAATGAAAGAAACATCAATAGATATAAAATCCATTTTTAGTGAAAACTGCTCTGGTGTTATATGTCGAATATTTGTCCTTTCCATGTTCACCACTCGGGAATTGTTGCGTAAAGAATAATCCAGTTGCCCATAGCCCACATCGACACAATACACCCTGCATGCCCCTTGTTTCAACATAAAATCAGTAAAACCTCCGGTGGAGGCTCCAATATCCATGCAGACGGTGTCCCTGAGTGACAACGAAAAGGTTTGAAATGCTTTTTCCAATTTCAGGCCTCCCCGACTTACATAAGGGCAAATCACTTCTTTCACATATATAGAAGCCTCCTCTGCCACCAATGTACCTGCTTTGTCGATTTTCTGTCCGTCAACAAATACGATCCCCGCCATAATGGCACTTTTTGCCCTTTCGCGAGACGAAAAAAGCCCTTTTTCCAAAAGCAAAAGGTCCAACCTAACCTTTGACAAAATGTTCCACCCTCTCTAGAATCCCCTTCAAATCCAAACCATACTTCTGATACAATTCCTGTTGAGAGCCTTGCTCTATGAACCGATCCGGCCAACCCAGCAACAAGGTTTTCGGAATGCTTCCTCCGCCTTTTAAAAGAAAAGATTGCAAGGTTTGGCCAAACCCACCTGACAAAACATTGTCTTCTATGGTAACCAGTTTATCAAAGGCTATTGATTTCAATAGGGACTGTTCTTTTAGAGGTTTGATGAATTTAATATCGAACACTGCGGTGGAAATGCCTCGTTCTTCTAGCCTCAGGGCTACTTGATATGCTGTCTCGGCCATGGGTCCGACTCCATACAAACCTACATCTTCTCCTTTTTTTAAGACTTCAATATCTGATACAAATCCTTTGTTTAACTCAAGTTCAGAAATTTTCCCTTCCCCCCGAGGATAACGGATAGCACATGGGCCTTGTAATGTCAAAGAGAATTTCAGCATTTTTTTCAATTCCGTTCCGTTTCTTGGGCTCAGAATCGTCAGATTTGGCATATGACTCAAATAGGACAAGTCAAACACACCATGGTGTGTTTCCCCATCATTTCCAACAATGCCTGCTCGATCCAAAGAAAAAACCACCGGCAAGTTTTGCATACAAACATCCATCATAATCATATCGTAACTTCGTTGCAAAAAGGTGGAGTAAATGGCCACAAAAGGACGCAATCCTCCCTTGGCCAATCCCGCAGCAAAAGTAACCGCACCGCCTTCGGCAATCCCCACATCAAAACATCTTTTGGGATGAGCTTCCTGGAATGTTTGCAATCCCGTCCCTTCTAACATGGCTGCATATACCGCCACGATTCGTGGGTCATTATCCGCCAACTCTTTTAGGGTTTCGCCAAAAATGCAAGAATAGCTAGGGTGGCTCCCCGGGCATAGTACCTTTCCGGTTTCCCTTTCAAAAGGAGGAATCCCATGAAATTTGTTGGGATTCAACTCGGCATTCTTGTAACCCTTCCCTTTCTGTGTCAACACATGAATTAATTTTGGGCCCTCTATTTGTTCTGCAATTGCAAAGGCTTCCAAAATGTCTCCAATTTGATGTCCATCAATGGGGCCTAAATACTTGAACCCCAGCGCTTCAAAAATGGCTGCATCATTAATCACCGCATACTTAATCGAATCCTTTATGTTTTCCAGTCCACTGAAAAAGCCTTCCCCCAATCCCGGAATTTGAGTCAGCGTCTTCTTTAGATGTTTTTTAAATTCAAAATATCCTTGGCTTGTCCTCAGCTTGCCCAAGTGTTGAGACATTCCACCTACATTACGAGAAATCGACATGTTGTTGTCATTTAATACCACCGTTAAATCGGTATTTTTTCCACCGGCGTTATTCAAACCTTCATAAGCCAACCCGCTGGTGAGGGCTCCATCCCCAATTACCGCAATCACTTTATGCGCCTTGTGTTGAAGATCCCTAGCCGTAGCCAATCCGTACGCAGCAGCCACAGAGGTACTGGCATGCCCAGTTTCGAAAATGTCATGGCTGCTTTCTTCGCATTTGGGAAATCCGCTCAGCCCATTCATTTGACGCAGTGTGTCAAACCGATTCCCTCTTCCCGTTAAGATCTTATGAATATACGATTGGTGCCCTACATCCCATACAATCTGATCGGATGGACTATTATAAAATTTGTGTAGTGCGATGGACAATTCTACAACTCCAAGGTTGGCCGCTAAATGACCTCCTGTTCTGGAGACTTTTTCCAAAAGAAAATCCCGGATTTCATAAGACAAAAGTTCTAATTCATCTAAATTCATTTTTTTTAAATCAGTGGGAAAATCGTAATCCAGTAATGCTTTTTTCATTCCAGCTGCTCCTTATTTGATTCGATTTTGCAAGTCTATGGCCAGTTTATTAAAAAATTCCGCATTGTCATAATAGGGAGCCATCAATTCCAAGGCAGACGCTGTCAATTCCTTGACTCGGTATTTGCTCTTTTCCAATCCATTGGTGGTCACATAGGTACATTTCTTCGTTCTTACATCATGCCCCGCTTTTTTTCCCATAACGGACTCATCTCCCTCTACATCCAGGATATCGTCGGTTATTTGATAAGCCAAGCCAATCAGCTCCCCATAGTCCGAAAAAACCCGAAGAGTATCTTCATCGGCATTCCCCAAGTGAGCCCCGGCTCTTATGGACGCCCTGATTAAGGCCCCCGTCTTATTCACATGAATATAATCCAGCAGTTCGCCGCAAGCATTTTTCGAAACCACTTCCATATCCGCCACTTGACCCGCCACCATCCCTCGACAACCGGCTCCTTTGGCAATTTCATAGGCCGCCTTGACCCGGCACTTTAAACAAGAGGCTTCATCAAAATAAAGAAGCATGTCCTTGTTCATGACCTCGAAAGCAGCACTGAGTAATCCGTCTCCAGCTAGAATAGCCATGGCCTCTCCATAAACTTTATGATTGGTAGGTACTCCTCTGCGCAAGTCGTCATCATCCATTGCCGGAAGATCGTCATGAATCAAACTGTAAGTATGAATATATTCGATGGCCAAAGCATACGGCAAAGCGGCATTGATGTCTCCTTTACAAAATTCACAGGTAGCCAATAACAGAATAGGTCGCAACCTTTTCCCTCCGGCAGTTAAACTGTATTTCATTGCTTCATACAAAGTAATGCTCTTTGGGTCGATTTCCGGTAAGCAATCCAATAAATGTTCTTCGATAAATGCTTTGTAATCCAAATAACCCATCTCATACATTCTATTATCCTCCAGACTTTCTACTCTTTGTAGGTTTCAATCTTTCCTTTGGCTTCCGTGAGAATTTCGGTGCACTTTTTATAGTGTATAATTCCTTCTTCGAAGTTTTGAATCGCGTCTTCCAAAGAGACATCTTCATCTCTCAGCCGTTGGGCACATTTTGCCAATAGAGCCAGCTCTTCTTCAAATGTTCGTTTTTCTTCTCCCATGGTCTTTCTCCTTTATAGATATGACATCTGCTGAGGCCTCTCCATCCTTCATCAATATAGTAATGTTCTCCGCAGGTTTTAATGCAAATGCTGACTTTACGGCTTTTCCTTCTTGATTCAAGATAATTCCGTATCCTCGTTCCATAACTCGAAATGGGTCCAAATCTTCCACAGATGCCCAAAGAGATTCCATCCTCATCTCTTTTTGAATCACTCGATTATTCAGGTCTCTGGCCATTTGGCTTCGAATACTGGCAAGCCCCTCTTGTTGATCTTGAATTCGTTGTTGCAAAAGCCTATGTAAATGCTCCCATTGATACCCTTTGATTATTAAGGATTTGCCATCAATACAGCGTATTATGTTCTCGTAAAGCTCCTTTTCCAAATGGCAGATTCGTTCTTTCCACTCTCCAATATTTGGTGCCGCCATTACCGCGGCTGCCGTTGGAGTTTCTGCACGAGCATCCGCCACAAAATCTGCTATAGTAAAGTCCGTTTCATGGCCCACCGCAGATATAACGGGAATGGAACATTGGTATATGGCTCTTGCCAATTCCTCATTGTTAAAAGCCCATAGATCTTCAAGGGATCCTCCTCCACGCCCCAAAAGGATAACATCCGTAGACGGAAACAGTTCTTGTACTCTATCCAACTGGCGAATTAATTGTTTTGGAGCCTGCTCTCCTTGAACTAAGCTGGGAAAGATACGAATGGTCAATCCAGGATTTCGAGAAGTTAAAATGGATAAAATATCCTTTAACGCGGCTCCCGTTTCCGAAGTAATGACTGCCACCTCTTGGGGAAAGGATGGTATCTTTTTTTTGTGCTCCGGAGAAAATAAGTTTTCTTTCTCCAACTTTTCTTTCAGTCTTTGAAAAGCAACAGCGAACCCGCCTTCTCCGGAAGCTGTAATTTCCCTGACATGTAAACTATAATATCCCCCCGCTTCATAAACGCGGATTTGACCCTTTACCCATATTTCCATCCCATCTTCCGGAAGAAACTCGGCACTCCGAGCAA
This sequence comes from uncultured Oscillospiraceae bacterium, assembly GCA_964489555.1. Classification (GTDB taxonomy): domain Bacteria; phylum Bacillota; class Clostridia; order Peptostreptococcales; family Anaerovoracaceae; genus JAAZGD01. The sequence continues at coordinate 44,903 of CAZAZF010000001.1, forward strand.
GTTGGAAAGGGAAAAAACAATTCATTTTGCTTCCTTGGTCCTTCAGTGTGAAGTAAATATGTCCTGAAGCATGAACCTTGTATCCTGATACCTCCCCCACTACTAAAACATCGGTAAGCAAAGAATCTGTTCCCAGCACCCGATTAATGTAATGATTTAACTGTGAAACGGTGATGGGCTTTGGGGCCATTCCTTGCTCCTTCCCAAATAGGCAATTCCTACCGCATTATCCGAAGACAGATGGTGGTTGCCAAATTCTACTTGAATACCTGTATCCATAAAATTTCTCTGCAAGCGACTTCTCAAATACCCGCTGGAAGACACCCCTCCCGCCAATAAAACACGAGGAATCCCGGTTTCTTTCACCCAATACCGAATCCATTTCTCTAAAGACTCACTTATCTGAAAAAAGAGTTGATGAATCAATTGAGATTTCGCCTTTCTTTGATCAGCAGAATTCTGATTTTTGCAAATTTCTTCAAGAATACGTAGCGCTTGCGTTTCCAAACCAGACAAGTTTAAATGGCCATCCTTCATAAACACTGGCGATAACAAACCAAAACCTTCTTTTTCCTCTTGGGCCATCTCGTCCAATTCACCACCACAAGGAAACTTCAGTCCCATCCTTACGCCAACTCGGTCCAGTATTTGACCATATGAAAGGTCCTTGGTAGCTCCCAATAAAGACAATCCTCCATCTACTTTTAAGAGTTCCGTCGTCCCTCCCGATATGTGAATAGTCAAAAAACAAGCCTCTTTAAAAGAGCTGTTTTCCCAAACTGCCGCAATATGCCCTTCCTGATGTGAAAACTCATATAAGGGTACCGAAAGGGTGCTGGCAATCACCTTGGCAAATCCTTCTCCCGCCCGGAAGCAGGGCATATAGGATTCCGGAAGAGCTCTGGGTCTGGTAGACACAGATACAGCTGAAAGGCGAATTTCTTTCCATCGTAACGCCAAATCTTCCATTAATTGCGGCAGATGGTTCACATGATGAAATACCGCATCCGACTGTCGAATGCCTTTTCCACCTATGGGGACCGGCAATCCTTTTCTTCGGTCTTCCAGGATGTCCCCTTTCTGGTTTACCAACGCCACGGAAGTGGTGTAATTGCTGGTATCGATTCCTAATACACAAGGGGGTTTCATTTGGTTTCATCTTTCTTCTGTCTTTTGTAAATGGAGCCCAAAACACCGTTTACAAATTTTCCGGAATCATCAATTCCATATTTTTTTGCTAAATTCACCGCTTCGTTAATGATGACCGCCGAAGGCACTTCCTTCATGTACAATAGCTCCGCGGTAGCCATTCTCAGTATGGCAAGATCCACCCGATTGATACGGTGTATGGTCCAGTTGTCCGCACATTGATCTAGCACTTCATCGATGTCCTTCCTGTTTTCTAAATAATGATTCAGAAGCACTTCCATGAATTGATTTTCTGCTATCTCCTGATTCTCATAGAAGCGCTCTCGCACATCACGAGTGAAATCCTTTTGTGCTTCCATTAGAAAAAGCAGTTGCATCAATAGTTCTCTACTTTTTGTTCTGGTCATCCTTCTTCCTCCACTGCAACCACCCCTTGAACATGAATATTCACCGCCTTCACATTTAAATCTGTAATTTCCGTCACACTCTTTCTCACATGCTCTTGAATATCCCAGGATACTTCTGGAATTTTTGCACCAAATTTTACCAGAACATAGACATCCAAGGTAATTCCATCTTCATTTTGAACCACCTTGATTCCGGTGCATAGGGGATCTCTGCCCAGCAAGTTCTTAGATAAGGTATCAGAAAAGCCACTTGACAAGTCCGCTACGCCCGAAGTCTTCAATGTCGCATTGGCTGCACAAATGGCTATTACATCATCCGGTATCTTGTTAATGCTTGCTTTATCATCCCTTTCTGTGGACATAAAGTCTTACCTCTTTCTTATGTGCAGTATCTCTCTGGCTTCATCAGGGGTAGCGATGGGTCTGTTCAAGATGTTTGCAATTTTTACCACTTTTTCCACTAATTCACCATTGCTTTTGGCCAAAACACCTTTTTCTATGAAAAGGTTGTCTTCAAACCCCACTCGGACATGACCGCCCATAATAATGGATGCCGTGGCCATGTCAAACTCATATCTGCCAATCCCACAGCCTGTCCAGGTGCTTCCGGGGGGAATGGAATCCACACAGAAGCTCAAATCCCTCACAGTGGCGGCCATTTGAACGCCTAACACAAAATCAAAGTGCAAGGGATGGTCCAGCAGTCCTTTTTTATCGACTCGAAGAGCGATATCAATCATCCCCTTATCAAAGCATTCCAATTCCGGCTTCATACCCTTTTCTTGCATAATTCGTGCAAAATTCATAATGGTATTATCCGTGTTGATAAATATTTCGTCGCCACCGAAATTCACAGTACCGCAATCCAAGGTGACAAACTCCGGTGTGGGTTCAATGTTAGTAGAATCCAAACGTTCTTCATCCGTCATACCTACCGCCCCACCGGTGCTGGGTTGGATAATCACATCCGGACAAACTTGATATATGGCATTTACGGCTTCTTGAAATCGATCTTTTCGCTGTGTGGGAGTTCCGTCATCTTCACGTACATGCAAATGAATCACCGAAGCCCCCGCTTGATAAGCAGAATACGCTTCTCTAACAATTTCTTCAATGGTATAAGGAACAGCCGGATTTTGTTCTTTGGTTACTTCCGCTCCACAAATGGCTGCTGCAATAATGAGTTTTTCCATGATTTCAACTCCTTATGATCTATTCCGTTGAGATTCTTTTGGTGTGACACAGGTACCTTCCGCTATGCAAGTCACCACCGGCGGATTTAAAACATCACATGCGGAATCACTAATATCCGGCCTGGGTGCAATCACTTTGCGAGCCTCGAATTTCATTTTTCTTGAAGAGTTTCCAATATGTGTAATCTCCCCATAAGCTTCGATAAAATCTCCTGCAAAAACCGGTTCTTTAAACTCTACCATATTATAGGCACAAAACAAGCCTTCGTCTCCGTCCAGTTGAATGAGCAATTCCGTGGCAACATCTCCAAAAAGCTGAAGAATGCGTGCCCCATCCACCAGATTTCCACCATAATGAGCATCATGAGAAGACATTCTCATTCGAATGGTAGATGTGTACTTCTTGTCCATAGTAACCCTCCCTGTTTTTATCTTTTCCTACAATATCCACACTTTTATTATCTCATAAATTCGCCGACAAGTCCACTTTCCAAAGTTTTCAGTTCCAGTCTCACCTTTTCAATCCTTCGGTCTTTTATGGCTACAATGGTCATTCGTAATGTATCGGATTCCACTTCAATCCCACGACTGTCATCTTCCGGAATTTCTCCTAACTGTTCCAACAAATACCCTGCCAATGTTTCCGAGTCTTCAGAAAACAATTGAGTTCCAATCTGTTCATTTAGATCATCCAAGTCAATGCTTCCGTCAATCAGGAAGATTCCATCACCTAATATTTCTATACCTATTCCCGGCAAGTCGTATTCGTCCTCAATTTCCCCCACAATTTCTTCAATGATGTCTTCCATTGTCACAATACCGGAAAACCCACCATACTCATCAATCAGCACCGCCATATGATTTTTTGAGCTCTTCAAATCAACCAATAAAGAGTCAATGTTTTTCGTCTCAGGCACAAAAAAGGGCTCTCGTAACAACGCTTTCAAATCCACACTTTCCAAATCGCAGAACAAGGCTTGTTGCATCAGGTCTTTGATATATAGAATCCCAATAATGTTATCGGTATCTTCTTGAAAAACCGGGATTCTGCTATATCTCATTTCCACCAATTCATCCAGATAGCTGGTCAAGTCTTCCTCAATATCTATGGTGAACACATCCGTCCTGGGAGTCATGATTTCGTAGGCTAGCTTGTCATCAAAAGCAAAAATAGCGTTGATCATTTTTTTGCCTTCTTCTTTCAACTCTCCCGAACTTTGTCCTACCTCTAACATACTCATCACTTCATCCTCACTGAACTCTTCCGGGTTAGCCTCTCTTCTTTGCCCTGTTATAAACAGAAGAAAATCCACAGAATTGGAAATCAACAACACAAAAGGCTTCGCCAAAAGGGAGGTAACCAATATGGGATTAAGACACCAAAGAGCAATCTTTTCTGGATGGTTTAAAGCAATTCTTTTTGGATATAGCTCACCCAAAACCAACATGACATAAGACAGAAGCAGCGTAACCATCACTACGCCCACTTGTGTTCCATAGGGAATTCCAAAACCAGTTAGCCATTCTCCCACATCTTCCGCCATCGCCAAGGCCGCCGATGCGGATGCCAAGAATCCCGCAAGAGTAATGGATACTTGAATTATAGATAAAAACTTCGTGGGCTCTTCTAATAACACCAATAGCCGGGTAGCTTTTTTATTTCCACTTACTTCCAACGCTTGAATTTTCGTACGATTGGCGGAGACCAGAGCCATTTCTGCGGCGGCAAAAAATCCATTAATCAAGATTAATGCCCCTAATAAAATCAAAGCAAATGCCAATGTAATTTCGGAATCAGGGCCGGGGTCCATGTTGTGCTCCTTTCAAATAATCGCTTTTCTTTTGCTGAACCGGATTTTCTTTCCGAAGCAAATCATAGGCAAAAACCGGTTGTTCCATTTTGATAGCAACCAATTGTTGAGGATGAGGGGCCTCTTGAATCGAGTTACCCTCTTCATCCCACATCTCTTCAATCCTTTGAGAAAAAGTGGAATGATTGGGACTCATCACTTCCACTATATCTCCCACTTTTATTTTATTTCGTTGTTCCACATAGGCCATACCCTTTGAATCATACTCTTTCACCAGTCCAAGGAAGGTATAGTTTCTCGTATAGGCACTGGTTTGATAATTTTGATCCAAATGGGTAGGTTTATTGAAATAAAACCCGGTAGTAAACTCCCGATGGCTTGCTTTTGATAACTCTTCCAGCCATTCAAGCCGAAAATGATACTCAGATGGATTGGCTTCATAAGCATTCAATGCTTTTCGGTAAGCTCCTACCACTGTAGCCACATAAAAGATGCTTTTCATTCTTCCTTCAATTTTGAAAGATGAGATTCCCGAATGAGCCAATTCCGGGAGATGCTGAATCATGTTAAGATCTCTACTGTTTAAGATGTAGGTTCCCCTTCCATCTTCTTCAATGGGGTAATATTCCCCCGGTCGCTTTTCTTCCACCAAGGCATATTTCCAGCGGCAAGGATGAGCACATACTCCACGATTGGCGTCCCTTTGAATCATAAAATTGGAAAGCAAACACCGGCCAGAGTACGATATGCACATAGCACCATGAATGAATCCCTCCAATTCAAGGTCCTCCGGTGTATTCTTTCGAATGGAGGCAATCTCTTCCAATGTCATTTCTCTTGCCAGAACAATCCGCTTCACTCCCTGTTGATACCAAAAATTTGCAGTCCTATGATTGGTAGTATTTGCTTGGGTGGAGAGATGAATTTCTCCATTCGGGTCCCACTCTTTTAATAAAGACAGCACCCCCGGATCGGAAATAATATAGGCATCGATTCCCATCAAACGAACCCGTTGGATATAATCCTTCAAAGGAATTAAGTCTTCCTCATGAGGAAATATATTTAAAGCCAGATAAGCTTTGGCCCCCCTTTGATGGGCAAAGTCTATCCCTTTCTCCATCTCTTGACAAGTAAAGTTCCCTGCTCCCCCTCGCAGGCTAAAGGATTCACCTCCAAAATATACGGCATCCGCCCCATACATTACTGCAATCTTCAGTTTTTCCAAATCTCCGGCCGGAGCCAAAAGTTCAATTTTTTTCATTTTTTTATCCTAGGGTTTGTTTATCGTACTAATGGATACCCCGTCCCCAACAGGCAAAAGGGCCGTGTCCACATGAGGCAAGCTACAAATATATGCCAAAAAATCTCGCATCTGCGCAATGTTAGTTCGGTGTTTCCGCAATCGATCGTATTTATCCGATACAGTCCTGCCGTTCATCAAGGTGTTATCACAAACAATAAGGCCGCCTTTTTTTACAAGTTTTTCTGCCACATCCCAAAATCTTCGATAGTGGCTTTTTGCTGCATCGATAAAAATAAAATCGAAATGATCCAATCCCTCAATGTTGGTTTTATATAAGAGACGCTCCATCACTTCTTCTCCGTCTCCCAAAAAAACATGCACTCTTTCCGTCAATCCTAAGTCTTCCAAGGTTTCTATGGCACGTTCAAACATGACCGGATCATTTTCAATGGTCAAAACCCGGCAGGATTCACATACGGTGGCAAAGCATGCAGAAGAATAGCCGATGGAAGTGCCAACTTCAAGAATCCTCTTTGGTGAACGCCATCTTAACAACTGAAGCAGCAGCATTTCCGTGTCTTTCAGAATCACGGGAATATGATGAGCCTCCGCATAGTTACGAATCTGTTCCAACATGGGATTTAAAGATCGATATTGCGATTCAATGTATTCAGTTACCAATGGGTTGGTGATATTGTCCACGAATTCTCCTTATTCCAACGCTCTTAAATAATCTTCCCGGTTTTTCAGGAAGGTGCTGTAATCGTTGCTGAACCGATGAGAACCATTCATAGAGGCATCCAAGACATAGTAGAAATAATCTGTCTCCTTGGGATAAAGGGCTGCGATAATGGAATTTTCTCCCGGCGAGCAAATGGGTCCCTTTGGTAATCCGGGAACTTTATAAGTATTATACGGAGATTCCACTTCCAGGTCTTTGAAGGTGAGCCGGTCTTTCCATTCTCCCAAAGCATATTGTACCGTTGCGTCAATCTGCAATGGCATCCCCTGGTGTAATCGATTATAAATAACACTGGCCACAATTTCCCGCTCCACCTCCACTCGTGTCTCTTTCTCAATCATAGAAGCAATGGTTACAATTTGATTCAAATCATACCCCAATTCCGTGGCTCTGGCATAGTATTCATCTTTATAAATTTTATCAAATTGCCCCAACATCACATTGATAATGTCATGTGAATTGCTTCCTTGGGCCACATCGTAAGTATTGGGCATCAAAAACCCTTCCAAACGATTGGGCCCCTCCGGAAGAAAAGGAACAAACTTATAATCAAATAGCCCATATTCTGCTTCCTGTAGAAATTCTTCCTTGACTATCAACCCATCATTTTCCAGCTTCTGAGCTACCTGTTTAATGGTCAAACCCTCTTGAACGGTAAATCGCAATGAATTTACATGCCCTTCTGTCATCAGATTCATGATTTCACCCATGGTCATAGACGGGGATAACAGATAGTCCCCCGCTTCCAGCTTTCCATTATAACCATGAATCCTAGCATACCATTTAAACCTCTCCGCCTTTTGGATAACACCTTGGTCTTCCAAAATTGTGCCAATGAATTGTGTAGCGGTTCCCATAGGAATGGTAACAGATACATATTCTTTATTGTCCGGATCCAGAGGCTGCCCCAATCCGTTTAAATAAATAAGTGCTGACATCACCAACACAAGAACCAGCAGAATCCCCACCAGAAGGACCCTTCTTGTTCCTTTGTTTCTTTTTCCTCTTCGATTGGTTCTTCCCATATCCACACCTCGATGGCTCTCTTGAGATTTCTCTACTTTGCTCTCCCTAAATAGTCTCCGCTTCGGGTATCAATTTGAATGATTTCCCCTTCCTCAATGAAAATGGGAACTTGAATCACGGCACCGGTTTCTACGGTGGCCCCTTTGGTTACATTGGTAGCCGTATCTCCCTTCACTCCCGGTTCGGTATCCACAACTTTCAAGTTTACAAAATTAGGAGCTTCTACTAAAAACGCCGTACCTTTAAAAAACTTGATGGTGGCTTCATCGTTTTCGCGTAAATATTTCATAGCATCTTCCACCTGATCCTCCATCAACGGGACTTGTTCAAAGGTCTGTTGATCCATAAAATAGTACAGCTCCCCATCATGATACAAATACTGCATCTGTTTGGTTTCGATGTGGGCTTTCGGAAATTTATCATCCGGATTAAACGCCTCTTCACGGGTGGCGCCAGTTAGGACATTTTTGTACTTTGTACGCACAAAGGCTGCTCCTTTTCCAGGTTTTACATGCTGGAAATCCAGAACCACATGAGGTTCTCCATTGATTTCAAAGGTAATCCCTTTTCGAAAATCGCTTGCATAAATCATAATCTCTCTCCTTAATCCAATTATTTGATAATCAACAGCTCTTTTGGAGAATGATTGGTATTAATCACTCCAAAGTCTGTAACAATGACTAGATCCTCAATACGTACACCCATCTTCCCAGGAAGATAAATTCCCGGTTCTATTGTAATAGCCATATGGGTTTTTAATTTGAATTGATGGGTTGCTTTGGTATTCAAATACGGTTCTTCATGAACTTCTTTACCAACCCCATGGCCCGTTCCATGAACATAATAAGAACCAAATCCGGCTGCCTCTATAATGTTCCGGCTTGCTTGGTCCACATCCCGGTAGGTAGTTCCCTTTTTGCAAGCATCCAGTCCAGCCAGCTGGGCTGCCAACACCACTTGGTAAATTTTTTTCATGGAGGAAGTAGCATGGCCGATGGCGATAGTCCGGGTCATATCTCCACAATAACCTTTTACAACTGCGCCAAAGTCCATCGTAAGAAAATCCCCCTCCTGAAGCACATAGTCGGAAGGCACTCCATGAGGCTCTGCGCCATTTTTTCCCGCCACTGCGATGGTGGGAAAAGCCAATCCTTTGGACCCCAAACGTTGTAAAACCCGATGAATCTCTTCTGCTACTTGAAGTTCCGTCAATCCCGGCCGCACATACCCAAGAATATGCTGGAAGCAAGAGTCATTCATGGCAGAAGCCGTGATGATGTGAATCAACTCATCCGGTGTTTTTACGACTCCCATCCGTTGTCTCCTTTTTTGAACAACCCACCCATTCCCATGGCATCTCCCAAAATCTGATATACATCGTTCATCATTAAGGAAAATCTCATTTCATTTTGCAGGTGTTCTGCGGCCAATGGATCCTTCATAATGATTCCATAAAGTTCCTGAATGGTTCCCATCATTTCGGGTCCCACTTCTTCTCCCATCATCTGTTTGGTCTGCAGTTCCAATTGCTTCGCCTGAAAGTCCGTCATCATTTTGGAAAGTTCCGGATTTTCATTGACTTTACGCCGTGTGAGATCATACTGTTTGTACTCTTCCGATTCTTTAATAGCCTTTGCCAGATTATGAGCTTCGTCGTAAACATTCATTTTACACCTCCAAAAATATAGGTAATATAATGGGATTTCGCTTCGTCTTCTCATATATAAAGCTACGCAACCCCTCTCTAACCGCTGTTTTTCTTCCGTTCCAGTCTTTTTTCCCGTCCCTGCGGGTTTCTTCCAAGATTGCTGCCGCCACCGCCTTGGCTTCTCCAATTAAGTCTTCATTTTCTCGAACATAAACAAAGCCTCGGCTTACAATATCCGGCCCTGACACCACTTCTCCCGTAGTTCGATCCATGGCAGCCACCACAATGATTAATCCTGCTTCCGACAGCATACGACGATCTTTCAATACAATATTCCCAACATCGCCCACACCCAATCCATCTACCAGTATTTCTCCTGCAGGAACTACCTGTTTAAGATGCTCCACTTCTTCTTTTCCGATAAGAAGGCAATCTCCGATATCCATAAGAAATATGTTTTTTCGAGGCATCCCTAAATTTTCTGCCAATTGTACATGTCGGTAAAGATGGCGGTATTCCCCATGAACAGGGATAAAATATTTGGGTCTTATCAAGGAATGTATCAGTTTCAATTCTTCTGCGCACGCATGACCAGATACATGGATATCTGCGATGTCCGAATAAATCACTTTGGCTCCTTGTTCAAACAAACGATTTACAACATTAGAAACGGCGGTCTCGTTTCCCGGTACTGGAGTCGAACTTAAAACCACCACATCCCCTTGTTTGATTTGAACCGCTCGATGCTCCTTGCTTGCCATTCTGGACAAGGCACTCATAGGTTCACCTTGAGAACCGGTAGTGATAATCACCAGCTCATTATCTTTGTATCCCTTCATCTTATTGATATCCACTAGAGACCCTTCAGGGATTTTTAGATAGTTCAATTCCGTAGCCAATTTTACTACATTCACCATGCTACGCCCCGAAATGGCAATTTTTCGATTGTATTTCACAGCCGCATCCACAATTTTTTGCACCCGATGTACATTGCTGGAAAAAGTGGCCACAATAATACGCGTATCGTGATCTCGGAATATGCTTTCCAGAGTTTCGCCCACCAATTTTTCCGACTTGGTAAACCCGGGTCTTTCCGCATTGGTAGAGTCAGCCAACATAAGAGCTACTCCCCTTCTTCCAATTTCAGCAAATCGCTGCAAATCAATAGGATCGCCATCAATCGGGGTATAGTCGATTTTAAAGTCTCCCGTGTGAAATAATAGTCCTACCGGAGTATCAATTGCCAGACAAATAGCATCGGCAATGGAATGTGTCGTTCTTAAAGTTTCTACATTAAAACATCCAACATTAAACTTATCCCCAGCATTGATGTGGCGAAATTTGGCCTTCATGTTATGCTCTTTCAATCTGTTTTCCACCAGCCCCAAGGTAAGCCGCGTGCCCCAAATCGGAACATCTATTTGCTTAAGAAGATAGGGAATTCCCCCAATATGATCCTCATGCCCATGAGTAAGAACAAGCCCACGGACCTTATGGGCGTTGGCTACTACATAGGAAAAATCGGGAATTACAATATCAATCCCAAATTGATCGTCCTCCGGGAATGTCATTCCGCAGTCCACAATCAATATATCATTCCCATATTCCAATATAGTCATGTTCTTGCCAATTTCTGAAAGCCCTCCAATTGGAATCACTTTCAGTGTTTTACTTGTTTTTCCTTTATTGCTTTTCATTTTTTTTCTCATTTCTGTCTTACTTGCTTCCACATGGCCAAAATATGGCTTTGTAGTTACTTCAGTCTTTTATCACAATATTAATTAGTTTGTCCGGTACGACAACAACTTTTAAGATGTCTTTGCCTTTTACCAGGTTTTGAATTTTATCCGACTCAAAACAAGCCTTTTGCAAATCTTCTTTTGTCAAACCGCTATCTACGGTAATTTTTTCTTTAACCTTACCATTAAGTTGAACAACAACTTCCACTTGTTGCCGAATCAATGCTTTTTCATCGTAGGTAGGCCAAGAATGATGGTATAGGGATTCGCTGTTTCCCATGGCTTGCCACATTTCTTCGCAAATATGGGGAGTGAAGGGCGACAACATCAACACCACTTTTTCCAAAGCTTCTTTTAACAAGGCCAACTTTCGATCCGGTCTCTCTTTGTACTTATAAATTTCATTCACCAGTTCCATTATGGAAGCAATGGCCGTATTAAAATTGAACCGGCCTCCAATGTCATCGGTACACCGTTTAATGGCGTTATTCAATCGGTACGCCAATTCCAGATCCCCTTCATTTACCAGTTCATAGTGGGAAGGAGCCGTTTGCATTTCATCCAACAATTCGAAAACAACCCGATACACTCGATTCAAAAAACGGTAGGCTCCCTCAACGCCGGCCTCCGACCAATCCAGCTCACGATCCGGAGGTGCAGCAAACAAAATAAACAATCGAGCGGTATCGGCTCCATACCGATGTATAATTTCTTCCGGAGAAACCACATTGCCCAAGGATTTACTCATTTTCCTTCCGTCTTTGATCACCATACCCTGGGTTAACAAATTTTGAAAGGGTTCATCATGGGATACAAGCCCCCAATCATAGAAGGCCATTTGAAAGAACCTGGAATACAAGAGGTGTAAAATAGCATGCTCCACGCCCCCAATATATTGATCTACATTCATCCAATACTTCTGTTTTTCAAAATCCCAAGCTTTCTCCGTATTCCGTGCGTCACAATACCTTAAAAAATACCAGGAACTATCCAAAAAAGTATCCATGGTGTCCATTTCACGTTTGGCCGGCGCACCACATTTAGGACATTCACATTGACTGAAAACTTTTGAGGTAGCCAAAGGAGACTCTCCTTTTCCTGTAAATTCAACATCCGTGGGCAATAAAACCGGTAGGTTTTCTTCTTTCTCCGGAACCCACCCGCAGGATTCACAATAAACCATAGGAATGGGACACCCCCAATAGCGTTGTCGCGAAATCAACCAATCTCTCAATTTATAATTGATGGATCTTTTTCCAATTTTTTGTTCTTCCACATATTCCGTAATCTTTTCAATGGCTTCTCGATTATCCATTCCTGAAAACTGTTGGGAATTAATCATCTTTCCTTCCGATATGAAAGCTTCTTTCAAGTCATTCACATCGATGGTTGCATCCTCTGGTTCCAACACAGGGATAATCTCCAAATCAAAGGCTTTGGCAAATTCAAAGTCTCTTTGATCGTGAGCAGGAACAGCCATAATAGCCCCGGTTCCGTAATCCATCAAAACATAATCAGAAATATAGACTGGCACCCGTTTGCCATTCAAGGGATTGATGGCATATCGACCTAGAAATTCTCCCGTCTTTTCTCGATTGGTACTGGTTCTTTCAATGTCCGACATATGTTGACACTGGTCGATGTATGCATGAACATCCCTTTCATAGGAAGACCCCGCCACCAAGGGCTTAACATAAGGATGCTCCGGGGAAAGGACCATATAGGTTACCCCATAAAGTGTATCGGGGCGAGTAGTGAATATTTTGAGTTTTTCAGGAAAATCTTCCAAAGCAAAATCCACTTCCGCGCCTACAGAGCGGCCAATCCAGTTTCTTTGCATAATTTTCACTTTTGTAGGCCAGCCTTCTAAAGTATCAAGATTGTCCAAAAGGCGATCTGCATACTCTGTAATCTTTAAATACCACTGAGACAGCTCTTTTTTTCCAACCAATGTCCCGCAACGTTCACAGCCTCCTTCCACCACTTGCTCGTTGGCCAACACCGTCTGGCAACTGGGACACCAATTCACAGGATTTTCTTTCTTATAAGCGAGTCCCTTTTGAAAAAATTGAATAAAAATCCATTGCATCCATTTATAGTATCCGGGATGACATGTCGCGATTTCACGACTCCAGTCATAGGAAATTCCCATTTCCTTTAATTGGGCTGTCATTTCCTCTATATTGTCCCAAGTCCATTGCGCTGGCTCCGCGTTGTTCTTAATTGCTGCATTTTCTGCTGGCAAACCAAAGCTATCGTATCCCATGGGGTGAAGCACATTGTATCCTTGCATGGTTTTAAAGCGACTGATTACATCGCCGATGGAATAATTCCGAACATGCCCCATATGCAATTTCCCGGAGGGATAAGGAAACATTTCCAAAAGATAGTATTTTTCTTTATCCGGATTCTCGGTTACACGAAACATTTCCGTTTCATTCCAATGCTTCTGCCATTTCTTCTCAATGGCATTAAAGTCGTATCTCTCATTCATTGTCGCTGTCCTCCAAAGTGATAAACTGGCAATCGCCCCAAACTTTTTCAATATTGTATCGATCTCTCATTTCACTACTCAACACATTGACAATCACATCCCCGTAATCCATCAATATCCATCCGGACCGGCGATCACCTTCAATACTGTTTGGCTCGATTCCCAGGTCTCCCAACCGGTCTTCCACTTCTTCACTCAATGTCCCAACCTGCCGTTCATTAGTTCCCGATGCCAAAACAAAATAGTCGGCAAAAGATGCTTTGCTGCGGATATCAATAATAGCAATATCCCGACCTTTCTTTTCATCCAATATTTTCGCTGCTTTCATTGCCAATTCCAGTTCTTTATTATCCATTCACCTTCTCCTTTATTCTTTTTTGAAGGTCTTTTTGAGCCTCCAACGTATCTTGATCCAAAGCACATCCTTTTTTTTCTACATAAGATATGGTTTGATTAATAGCCAAAAGCAGTGCTTCATCCAGGTCAACCCATGCCCGCTCTCTCAATTCCTCTACCCCGGGATAAACTCGATTGGGTTCTATGGCATCTGCCAGATAAATCACTTTTTCCAATAGAGACATCCCCTTTCTCCCCGTGGTATGGTAACGAAGAGCATTCAACACATCCTCGTCCTCTATTCCCAACTCTTTTTTTATTCGCTCCGCTGCTACCTTTCCATGGGATAAATGCGGCTGATTTTTGTACTTTGAACAAAGCTCATATTCTTCCACATACCGGTCCAGTCGGTGTATCCCCACATCCTTACAATAGTCATGGTACAGCGCGGCTATTCTGGTTTTGTATAAATCCGCACCGTAATGCTCAGCCAACTTCATGGCGGTATTCACTACCCCTATTGTGTGTTGCTTTCTTTTTTCCGGGATTTCCTTATAAATTCTTTCCTCTATGTCCGCCAACCCATAAAGTCGATTATTCAAAATATATTCTTCCACCTTTAAAGGCACCAGGCCAGCCAATGACTCTCCCTTTCTCACCCTCTCTCTTAAGGTTGTAGAATTTAAATCAAAGAGAGGATTGTCCAGAAGATGTATTCGTGCATTGTATATTTCTTGCAGCCTTACTACCAAAGAAGGTAAGCCGTTGTCTTCATAACCCGGGCGATTCCCAATAACAAACCCATACTCCCGAAGAAGTCGTTTGGAATCTTTCCACTCTTCAATTCGCAGAAAAGCATCCGCGCCCATTAAAAAATACAAGTCTGCCTCCGGATTAGTTTCACGGTAATGCTCTAATGTGTCGATGGTGTATGACACCATTTTCCGGTCAATTTCATACCGATCTACTTCCATTGCCGGAAAAAACTGGTTGGCCCTTTTCAGCATAGCCAATCGATGCTCTCCAGAGGTTATTGTTTGTCCCGTTTTAAAAGGTTGAACCCAGTTGGGAACAAAAACAATTTTGTCCAAAAGCAATTCTTCTCTGGCTTGTTGGGCAAGTTTTATATGGCCCATATGAACCGGATCGAAAGTACCTCCAAATATTCCAATCTTCATCCTTCACCTCAGTCGGATGGATAGTTCCTCTAACTGTTTTTCACCGGCTTCGCTGGGAGCTTCGGAAACCGGACATTGTGCTCCTTGATTTTTAGGAAAAGCAATCATTTCCCGAATGCTTTTTTCTCCAGCTAACAACATGGCTATTCGATCCAAGCCAAAAGCAATCCCACCATGTGGTGGTGTGCCATACCGAAAAGCCTCTAACAAAAATCCAAACTTGTCTTCTGCTTCTTTCTCACCGATTCCTAGTTTTTCAAACATCTTTTTTTGCAGGTCACGATGATGAATACGAATGGAGCCCCCTCCTAATTCCACCCCGTTTAAAACCAAATCGTATGCCTTGGCTCGTACTTTTAAGGGTTCTTGGTCGAGAAAATGAACATCTTCCAGTTTTGGAGAAGTAAAAGGATGGTGCATCGCACTTAAGGAACCGTCCTCTTCATTTTCTTCAAACAACGGGAAATCCACTACCCATAGAAAACGAAAATCGTTATCTTTTAAAAGCCCCATTTTTCCTGCAATATCTCTTCGTAAAAATCCCAAAGAGTCGAATACGATTTTCGGCTTGTCCGCAACGATTAAAATCAAATCCCCAATGTTGGCCCCAAAATATTTAACCACTTCACCCAATTGATCTTCTGTAAAGAATTTGTTCACAGAAGAAGCAATTCCTGTTTCCTCAACTCGAATCCACACCATGCCTTTGGCTTTGAAATGTTTAATAGAGTCCGTCAATTTGTCTAGATCCTTCCTGGAAAAATGACGGGAACCCCCGGTTATGCAAATTCCACGAATATCTCCACCGCCATCCAGGGTTTGTTGGAACACCCCAAATCCACAGTCTTCAAAAAAGTGATTTAACTTTTTTAATTCAAACCCAAATCGGGTATCCGGTTTGTCCGATCCATATCTTTCCATGGCTTCATGAAAGGAGAGCCGATGGAAAGGACAATCCAATTCCACACCCATAGCATCTTTCATCAATTTTACTATGAATCCTTCTTGAACTTCCAATACATCGTCTATATCGACAAAAGACATTTCTACATCAATCTGTGTGAATTCCGGTTGACGATCTGCCCTCAAGTCTTCGTCTCGAAAACATTTCACAATTTGCATGTATCGATCCGTTCCCCCCACCATAAGCAACTGTTTAAACATTTGAGGCGATTGAGGCAATGCATAGAACTTTCCTGGGTTTACACGGGAAGGGACCAAATAATCCCGGGCTCCTTCTGGGGTCGGCTTAATAAGCATAGGTGTTTCCACTTCTGTAAAGCCTTCTGCAGCATAATAATCCCGAGCTATTTTTGTGATTTGATGACGAAAGGAAAAATTCTTTTGCATTTTTGGTTTTCTCATATCCAAATAGCGATACTTTAGACGAAGGTTTTCATCCACAGGATCATCATCCTTTATATAAATAGGCGGAGTTTCTGCTTCGGAATAAATGACCAGCTCTTTTCCCAAAATTTCAATATCCCCCGTAGAAATATCCGGATTTTTTGACTGACGTTCCTGTACGATGCCTTTTACACCCACCACAAACTCACTTCGAAGGGTCTTCACCTTTTCCATCAATTCTGAAGATGCTTCCTCATCAAACAACAATTGAGTAATGCCTGTTTTGTCACGTAAATCCACAAATACCAAGCTTCCTTGATTTCTTGATTTAGCTACCCAACCGTTTACTACCACTTCTTTGCCGATATGATCTTTCCTCAGAACCCCGCACATATGCGTTCTTTTCCATACATCCATGGTTTTCCTCACCTCTATTTGATATAGTCCTCGATATCTTCTGCGGGAATCAGCCGCTGCTCTCCCGTTGCCATATTTCGTAAAGTCAATTTTTTTCGGGCCAGTTCTTCTTCCCCAATCACCACCGTGTATTGGGCATTGATTCGATCCGCATATTTTAATTGCCCCTTGATGTTACGCGAAAGGGTATCCATAGCCACAGAAATCCCTTGTTCACGTAATTTTCTTGCCAAAGTCAATCCATAAGCTTTGGCTTCTTCCCCGATGACCGCTACAAAAAGCTTCATAGAATCCGGTTCGGGTATGGTAACCCCATTAGACTCCAAGACCAATAAAAGTCGCTCAATTCCCAATCCAAACCCCACACCGGGTATGGGAGGGCCTCCCAATTGCTCAATCAAATGATCGTATCGGCCTCCACCGCAAACCGTGCCTTGTGCCCCGATGCTATTGGTGACAAATTCAAAAGCTGTTTTCGTATAATAATCCAACCCTCTAACAATGCCGGGATCCACTTGAAATGGAATATCAGAAGCCTTTAGGTTTCTTTGCAAATCCGAAAAGGCAGTTTGACATTCCTCACACAGGTATTCCAACATGGTAGGAGCCCCTTCCGAAAGTTTCTGACAAATTTCACTTTTGCAGTCAAGAATCCTCAGGGGGTTTTTATCATATCTGACTTTACATGTATCGCATAGTTGATCAAATTTTGGTTTTAAAAATGTTCGCAGTGCCATTCTGTGAGATTCTCTGCATTTGGGACAACCAATGCTGTTGATACGCAGTTCCACATCTTTTACGCCCATCTCTTTTAGAAAATCATACCCCAGCGCAATGACCTCTGCATCCGCCATCATATCCATGGTTCCAAAAATTTCAATACCAAACTGGTGAAATTCTCTCAAACGACCGGACTGGGGCTTTTCATAACGAAAACAAGGAATATCATAATAGTATTTTGTGGGCTGTACCTCAGCATACTGACGATGCTCCACAAAGGCTCTCACCACCGGAGAGGTGCCTTCCGGTCTCAAGGTAATGCTACGATTTCCGTAGTCCATAAAAGTGTACATTTGTTTTTCTACGATATCCGTTGTATCTCCCACTCCTCGGGTGAACAATTCGGTATGTTCAAAAACAGGAGTACGGATTTCTTTGAAACCATACCTTGTACAAATATCCGAAAACGCTTTTTCTACAAAATGCCATTTGTAAATTTGGTTTGGTAATATATCTTTTGTGCCTTTCGGTGCATTCATCATCATGATTCTCCCTCCATAAACAAGTCTTTTTTCTTTCGGTCTATCATTTCGTCAATTCGGTTGATATAAATCTCATAATTGGAAACATTGGGAATCCGTTCCAACCGATCTTCCTTGGGATAATAAGCTTTGCTAATACCTCCCGCTCCCAAAGCCACCACCGTTTGTCTTTCTTCCATAATTCTTATATTATACCACCCTTTGCATCCAGGCAGTGAATACCCAACATTTTCCAAAGCCCCCACCATCTGTTTTTGTCGGTAGAGGTAATATGGGGAATAGCCCTTTGTTTTTAGATATTCTGCCCCCTTTTCCAGCATGTTTTCTACGGTAGTTCGTTGTTTGTAATGATATTCGGCATCCTCTTCTATGAGATGAGAGCCTCGTTTCACGGACAAGGTATGTACCGTAATGTTGTGGGGATCAAGTTTTTTAACTTGACGCAAAGTATCCATGAAATCTTCCGTGGATTCCTCCGGCAAACCTGCTATGACATCTGCATTGATGAGGAATCCCATGGTTTGGCTGACTTCAAAAGCTCGTTCTACTTCCTCCACCGTATGATTTCTTCCAATTCTTTTCAAGGTTTCAGCTTTCATTGTTTGAGGATTAATGCTAATGCGATCCACTCCAAAATCTTTCATAATTTTCAACTTTTCTTTCGTGATGGTATCCGGTCTCCCTGCCTCCAGGGTAAATTCCTGAGGGGTTTCGTGATGAAGTTGCTCCTGTATCAGCCGGAGGAGTTCCTTTAATTGATCTTCTTTCAAGATGGTAGGCGTTCCCCCACCTATGTAAATGGTTTCCACTTTCTTCCCGTTGTTCTTCAAAGCACATGCTACATATTGAATCTCTTTCTTCAACGCATATAAATACTTTTGAATTTCTTCTTCTTTCACTTGATAAGCCGGAAAACTACAATATAAACAACGAGTAGGACAAAATGGAATCCCCAGATAAAGTGCTACATCCTCAGATTCTATTTTCAGGATTTCCTGTTGCTGCTGAATCGTTTCCAACAGCAAAGATACCTTTTCAGGAGACACATAATAATAGTTGCGAAGAATGCTACAGGCTTCTTCCTTTCCCAAAAGTCGAACCAGTTCTCCTGCCAGCTTTACAGGACGCACCCCGGTCAATATGCCCCAAGGGGGAAAATAGCCTGTAAGCCGGGTAAGCTGGTGATACAGCTGCTGTTTTACAGAATCTCTGGTTTGGCCGGAAATTTTCTCCCGGGTTTCCACCAACTGAAATTGATCTTTCGAAAAAAAAACTTTCACCAACTCCTGAAATTCATAGGGATTGAAATTCTTTGGAATTTGAAACTCATACAAAGAAATTATTCTCCTTTTCAAAGCCAATGTTCGTCGGGTCCATATGGCCGGGGAAAACATCGGTATCATCAGGCAAAACAAACAATTTATTACGAATAGAGTTTTTTATTTCTTCAAAGTTACCGCCCGGAAAATCCGTTCTTCCAATGCTGCTTTGGAACAATGTATCTCCGCTGAACAAAACTTGATCCACCAAGATGCACATACCTCCTTTGGTATGCCCCGGAGTATGAATAAAGTCCAATTTAAATGTGCCCAGTTCCAACATGTCGCCATCCTTCACCGTATAATCTGCCTTGACAACTATTTCTTTCCCCCAAATCTCACGGCTAAAATTCATGTTGGGGTTTTCCAACATCGAAACCTCCTCTTCATGGGCAACAACCACCAATCCGGGAAAAGCCTGCCGGTATCCTTCCACACCACCAATATGATCTCCATGCCCATGAGTCAAGATCAAATGGGTTACTGTTACGCCTCTCTCCCGGGCTTCTTGAACCAAGCCGGAATCATATATCCCCGCATCCACCAAAAACCCTTGTTTCTGAACAGAATCTATTACCAAATACGTATTGCAAGCCATTCCTCGTTGGCCATAAATCTTAATTTCCATATACTTTCCTTTTCTTCTAAACGAAATAAAACTAAAAACTTTTTTTGCTGTCTATAAGAATGGTCACCGGGCCATCATTATGAATCTCAACCATCATTTCTGCTTGAAAAACCCCTTCTTCCACCGGTATTCCTTCTCCCGTTAAAAAGGTGATGCATTCCCGGTAAAGTTTATTCGCCAGTTCCGGAGGAGCCGCTTCGATAAAGCTTGGACGGTTCCCCTTGCGGGCATCTCCCAACAAAGTGAATTGCGAAATGGCCAATACCTTACCTCCTATTTCCTTCAAACTCCAGTTCATTTTTCCCTGATCGTCTTCAAAAACACGAAGGTTTGCAATTTTTCTAGCCATATACCGAGCATCTTCCGAGCCATCTTCCTGACACACCCCCAGAAGAACAGTAAATCCCGCATCAATACTTCCTACCACTTGGTTATCAACCAGAACTCTTGATTTTTTTACTCGTTGTACTACTGCGCGCATGGTTGCTCCTTTGTGTTATCCGATAGCTCGATATACATCCGCCACACCTGGAATCATTCGAAAACTCTTCAACAACTTTTCCATTTCGGTGGTTCCGGAGATGGAAACCGTTAGCGTAATGTTGGTCACATCATAATCTTTTCCGCTTTTCGCGTTGACTCCGGTGATATGAACGTCCATGTTTTCGCAAGCTTTGGACAAGTCGCTAAACATTCCCTTGCGGTCTTCCGCCAGTATGTGAATATCCACATCATAGCTCTTATTGGCATAGCTATCGTCCCACTCCACTTCGATAAGTCGATCTCTCTCAGATTCTTCCATGGACAATAAGTTGACGCAATCTTTGCGGTGAACCGAAATCCCTCTTCCTTTGGTAATAAAGCCTACGATTTCATCTCCCGGCACCGGGCTGCAACATTTACTGAAACGAATCAGCAAATTGTCCGCCCCTTTTACGCGAACTCCCGTGGCATCCTTGGAACTCACTTTCTTTTTCTCAACCGATATATTTTCCACCCGGTTTTCGCTCTTTTTCAGCTCTTCTTGCTTTTCTTCATGATAATACCCAATAAGGGTAATGGCCACCTTAGACAGAAAGGCGCCACCATGAGCCAACTGTGTATAGAGCTCATCCAGACCAGACAAATGAAAAGTTTTGACCAGCTTCATCAATTTCGTATTGGTAAGAACAAATTGTGGATCATAGCCCTTGCGACGAACATATTTTTCGATAGCCTCTTTCCCTTTATCAATGTTGTCCGATTTGTTTTCTTTCTTAAGGTAGGCTCTTATTTTGTTTCGTGCATTACTACTTTTCACGATTTTCAGCCAATCAATAGAAGGGCCTTTTGAGGTTGTTGAAGTAACAATCTCTACAATGTTCCCATTCTCCAATTTATAATCGATGGGAACCATCTTTCCATTTACCTTTGCCCCAATACATTTATAGCCTACATTAGAGTGAATTTTGAAAGCAAAATCCAAGGGAGTGGACCCTGCAGGCAACTCAATTACATCTCCTTGAGGCGTAAACACAAAGACTTGACTTGCAAAAAGATCCACTTTGAGTGTTTCCATAAAGTCCTTGGAATTGTCAATATCTTTTTGCCACTCCAGAGTTTGTCTCAGCCATGCCAGCTTTACCTCTTCCATATCCTGGCTAACCCCTTCTTTGTATTTCCAATGGGCTGCAATTCCGTACTCCGCCACTTTATGCATTTCATAAGTTCTGATCTGTATTTCAAAGGGGTCTCCATGCAAACCAATTACGGTGGTGTGCAAGGATTGATACATATTTGATTTTGGCATGGCAATGTAATCTTTGAATTTTCCGGGAATAGGTCGCCAAAGAGTATGAACAATACCCAGCACTGCATAACAATCCCGAACCGATTCCACAATAACCCGAACAGCAGAAAGATCGAAAATTTCATCCAACTCTTTTTTTTGTTGCTTCATTTTTTTGTATATGCTATACAAATGCTTGGACCGACCCATAATCTCATAGCGGATTCCCATATCATCCAACGCTTCTCTGATTTCATCCATTACATGTCCGATGAATTCTTCCTGTTTGGCTTTCTTTCCTCTCACCTGATGAATCAAAGAATCGTATTCTTGTGGCTCTAAATACTTAAAAGCAATATCTTCCAACTCAAACTTGATGGTGTAAATTCCCAAACGGCTAGCAAGAGGCGCATAAATTTCCAGGGTTTCTTGGCATTTTTCCGCAATTTTTTCCGGACTCATATAATTAATGGTTCGAAGGTTGTGAAGTCGATCGGCCAACTTAATAATCAGAACGCGAATGTCTTTGCTCATAGCTAAAAACATTTTTCGCAGATTCTCCGCCTGCAGATCTTCTTTCTTTTCGTATTTGATCCCACCCAGCTTTGTAACACCATCCACCAGCAACAGAACTTCTTCACCAAAAGTAACCTTCAGCAATTCCGGATCATAGTCCGTATCTTCCACTACATCATGGAGAAGGCCGGCAATGATGGTGTCTTCATCCATTCCCAATTCCGCCAAAATCAACGCAACATGAGCCGGATGGGTAATATATTTTTCCCCCGACTTTCTGGATTGACCTTGATGAAGTTCCTCGGCGGTTTCATAAGCTTTTCCAATGGCTTCCACATCATAAGC
Source organism: uncultured Oscillospiraceae bacterium (assembly GCA_964489555.1). Lineage (GTDB taxonomy): Bacteria > Bacillota > Clostridia > Peptostreptococcales > Anaerovoracaceae > JAAZGD01. The sequence continues at coordinate 67,471 of CAZAZF010000001.1, forward strand.
CGGATTAATCTCTAAAATCGCCTGGATGAAATCCCTTTTGCTTTCCATTCCTGCTCCTTAACCTCGCAGAGCTTTTCTTTTGGGCTTCTTGGCTTTATATTTGGATCCCCCTGTCCATTTGCATATGTCATGGTAAAGAGGAGAACAAACAGTTATAGAAGAAATGCATCCAACGCCAACCCCCACCATCAAAGGAATTACAAATTCTCGAATGGCAGGGCCTGATAGAACAAGCAAGGGTGCCATTACGAATAGTGTGGTGGCAGAGGTCATGATAGAACGTTGAAGAGTCTGGTTCACGGAAAGGTCAAGAAGTTCTTCCATCGCTGTTTTTTTCATTAACCCTAAGTTTTCCCGAACCCGGTCAAATACCACAATAGTGTCATTGATGGAGTACCCCACCACCGTTAAAATTCCTGCAATAAAGGGATTGTTTACCGTTATGTTGAAAATAGCATAAAAAGCCAGCACCATCAAAACATCATGCAACACTCCCGCCAATGCAGAGATTCCGAACTTCCACTCAAAACGAAAACTAATATAAATCAACATTCCCAGCGCCGATATCGCAATGGCCAAAAGGGCATTACGTTGTAGCTCCTTGCCCACGGAAGGACCAAATTGCTCAATAGCCAATACATCATCTTCTGAAATCCCAAATTGCTGAGCCAACACGCCCACAATTTCCATACGTTCCTTGTTTTCCAGAGCCACCTTGGTTCGAACGACAATTTCTTCTTGTGTATCTCCCGCAAAAATAACTTCCTCATTTAAATTGAAAGAATCCAAAGCCTGATGCACCTCTGATTGGCTCACTCGTTTACCCATATCGATTTGCATCATAGTACCTCCGGTAAAATCAATACCGTAATTGAGGCCACGAATTCCACCAATCAAAAGACCGATAACGATGATCCCTAAAGAAATCATATAAAAAACTTTCCGCTTTTCGATAAAACGAAATTCCCGGTTCAAGCTAAAAATAGCTTGCCCATCCCGGCGAATGCCAAAATATTTTTTCTGTGACCATTTCTTACTTTCGCACAGAATTCTTAAAATGAGTTGAGTAATCACCACCGCTGTGAAAATGCTAACTACAATACCAATCATCAAGGTCAAGGCAAACCCTTTTACCGAACTGGTTCCTACTTGGTAAAGAACAACAGCTGCAATGAGCGTGGTCAATTGCGAATCCACCACGGTGGACAAAGCCCTCTTAAATCCCATCTGCGTGGCCACACGAATCGTTTTTCCATTGATAATTTCTTCTCGTATTCTGGAAAAGATTACTACATTGGCATCCACCGCCATCCCAACGGATAGTATAATCCCAGCGATCCCGGGCAGAGTCAGCACCGCCCTCATAGCCACCATAATCCAAAGAATCAACACAACGTATAGCAAGAGAGATAAGTTGGCAGCGACTCCCATTCCACGATAGAACACCAGCATGACCAGAAGAATAATTGCCAGGCCTATAAACCCGGCTAATACGCTTTTTTCCAAAGCATTAATTCCAATTTTTGCAGTTTGAGCAGAAGAAGTAATTTCCGTAAGCCCTACCGGAAGTGCACCTCCCCGAATCAAAGCCGCTGTATTCGATGCGTATTCTAAATCAAATCCACCCAAGGTCCCTCTGGTAATCACTGCATTTCCGCCGGAAATTACTTCTTTAGGAACCGGGCTTGATACCACTTCACCATCCAATAAAATCACAATGGCTCTTGAATCCACGCCGGAGTAAATGCTACTAACTTGCCCACTGATAGCAATCCTGGTAGCTTCTTCAAATTTTGCAGCGCCTTCTCGGGACATTTCCAATGAAATGGCATAACCACCCCCTTCTTGGTCCGTGGTTACCCCCGCACCTTTGATATCATTCCCGCTGAGCATCACCCTACCGTCTGCCAAAACAAATTCCAGTTGTGCGGTCTTGCCAATGAGTTCAATGGCTTCGTCTACATCTTCTGCCCCGGGTAACTCCACCCTGATTCGGTCAGATCCTTCAATGGTGACAACCGGCTCCGACAATCCCATTTGGTTTACCCTATTTTCAATAACGAGCTGGGTCTGTTCCATGATTTGAGACAATTCCTCTCCAGTGGCTTCGGTCTGTGCCTCAAGCACCACATAAACGCCTCCCTTGATATCCAAACCAAGTTTGATTTGATTTTTAATCGGCTCCACAGGTCCTAACCCAAAAAGGGTAAGCCACCATCCAACAACCACAATGATGACAATAATTATTGCAACTGCTTTTTTTGTCGTATAGCTCATTTCTCGGTCCTTTCCATAAATGAGACATAAATTCCTTAACCTTTTAATTTTACTACATTTTATATGTAGTAACAAGATGTTTTAAATAAATAACCCTTGAAAACGCTAATTTTTCAAGGGTTTGGTCTATTTTATCAAGCTTTCTGAGGACTACTTTTCATCGTCTTCCAAAGGGGAATCTATGGGGGTATCCACAATCTCTGCCGTAACTTCCTCTACTTCCGGATTTGCCGGCGCTTCCGGCTTGATTTCAGCCGTCTTTTTCATTCTTTTTGGCATCACTTTCTTTTGAGCGAAACCTTCTTTATCATCATCTTCTTCCAATGGCCTCCTGCCACCTTCCGCACGGTTTTCCACCTTGGAAATAGCCCACCGCATAATCTCAAATTTTATTTTATCCGCTCCCACTTCAATTACCAAAGTGTCATCCTTGGTTTTGACGATTTTCCCGCAGATACCACCGATGGTTACTACTTCGTCACCAACTCTTACACTATTCCGCATCTCTGCAGTTTGTTTTTCACGCTTCTTCTGAGGCCGAATCAACAAAAAATACATCAATACGATTAATAATATCAGGGGTAAAAATTGTGCAGCTGTACCCATCTTATATCCTCCTTAAATTTCAATATCGAAAATGATTTCACTAATGGTGCCGGCGATGGGGGTCGAACCCATACGGTGTTGCCACCACGGGATTTTGAGTCCCGCACGTCTGCCAATTCCATCACGCCGGCGCAACGAAATTATACTACCATATTTCTTCTGCCTTGTCCATATAGTTTATCGGAATAAATTTGATTTTTCAAGGCGTATATGGTTTAAAACAACTGCAAGCGGATATAATAGAGTGAAGTAATATATCCAACCTACAAGGAGAAGAAAAATGGATTTAAAAGAAATCATGACCCAACAAACTTTTGCCGTATTAGGAGACACGCTCAACAAAGAAAAAACGGCCTATGAGATTAAGCACAAACTCACCCAAAAAGGATACACGGTATATCCCGTTGGCAAAGAATTGTGTTCCATGAACGATATCCCGGAAAACATCGATGTGATTGACTTATGTATCCACCCGGCAAAAGGCCTGCCCCTTCTCAAAGAATACAACAAACAAGTGAAAGCGGTGGTGATACAACCGGGAGCCGAAAGCGATGAAATTATCGATTATCTCAAAGAAAACCACATCCCATATGTTCACGGTTGCTTACTGTTGGGACTAAAAGTTTATCGAAAATAAGAGGGAAATTCCCCCTTATTTTTTTCTTCATTTACATCCCCCGGATCACCGTATTAGCCCACTTACAGGAAACCCACCTTTTCGTCACGATTAAAGCCTTGACCAGATTTTCCATTCGAACCAGCAAAATCACCAGGTAGATAGGCATGTCCCAAACTACCGTTCCAAAAAAAGCCAACGGAACCGCCAATAGCCATATTGTACCCACTTCTGTAAACATAGCAAATCTCGTATCTCCTCCCCCTCTTAAGATTCCAACAATATGAATTCCGGAATACAAATCCACCCACATAGTGAAGGCAAACACCAATATAATTCGGTAGGCAAAGATCCAACCCTCTTCCGAAAATTCGTAGAACCCCAACAAAGGTTTGGCTGCCAAAATCAACAACCCCCCGGAAACCACCCCAATAATAAGCGTGATCTTAACCAACTTTTTTGAAGCATCAATGGCATAATCTCTTTCTCTCCTGCCCAGATGCTCTCCTAATATTATTAATGCGGCGTCCCCTAAACTAAAAGCAAAGAGAATAAATAAATCAAAAATGGTCAAAGAAGCTCGCACTGCGGCATAAGCTGTAATTCCTGCCTGGGCATAGGCCATATTGCACACGGTCATACCCAAACCCCACGCTACTTCATTGGCGGTAGTAGGTATACTATTACGAAATAGACGAACTGCCAACATCTTGTTCCAATGAAAAAATTGTTTCAGAGGACCGGCGATGATATTTTTTCGTACGAAAACCATCCACAGAACCAAAATAAGCTCCAAGGCTCTGGAAAAAACCGTAGCCATGGCGGCTCCCTGTACTCCCATGGCCGGTGCGCCAAAATGACCAAAAATAAACACATAATTCAAAAATGTATTGGTACTAAACGCCACCATGCTAATAGCCAAAGGAATCCTGGGTTGTTGAGTCGCTCGTAATGAAATTTGAAGAGGAAGGGAAATCCCCATCATCAGAAAGGCGGGAGAGCCGATTCGAATATAGGCAATAGCCAGTTCTGTAGCCGCCAGATCCGATGTAAAAAGTCCGACAAAAATCCCGGTAAATCCCCAGACAAAAATAAAAAACAGAAAACCTACCGCCACACATACCGTCACCGCAAAACCAATAACTCTTCGAATATTTTCCAGATTACGAGCTCCCCAAAATTGAGCCGTAAATGTACTACATCCGCCATTAAATCCAAACATTACCATCCAAAACAAGAAAAAAGGTTGAAGACCAATGCCTACAGCCGCTAATTCCGTCTCCCCCAAGCTGCCAACCATAAGATTATCCACTAGATTTAAAGAAGAGGAAATAAAGCTTTGAATCGCAATGGGCAAAGCCAATGATGTTAATTTTTTGTAAAAGCTTTTGGAGTCAAGCCGGGCATGGTCATTGAACTCCGGGCAAATCCATTTTCTCAATTTCTTTCTCCTGCCTATTTGTCTATCGCTTAAGATGGCCTTATCATATTACATGGATTTCGAAAAGAATACAATATGGATCTTCGCACCATTTCCACAAAAAAATCCCCCGGAATGATATTCCAGGGAAAAATGGTGCGGCTGAAGGGATTTGAACCCCCACGATCTCTCACACGGCCCTCAACCGTGCGCGTCTGCCAGTTCCGCCACAGCCGCATATAAAGCACGAATGTAATTATAGCAAACTTCCATTTTCAATGCAAGACAACCATCGTTTTTTTGACCATCATTTTGTAAGGCCCAATGATCTTAGTGAGATGAGGCTCTATCCCTTTGGAACCCCTCCAACAAATGATCCACTTGTTGATAAAGCTGTAAAATGGTTCCGCTGTTTTCAAGAACATGAGTAGCCAATTTTTTCATTTCAACGGGGCTCATTTGACTTCTCATTCGCTTTTTTATTTCCTCCGGCACATATCCATCCCGTCCCATGACTCTGGCCAAGCGCAATTCTTCCGGAGCATCCACCACCCACACTTGAGTGCAAAGCCGATGCAACCCCACTTGAAACAAGAGTACCACATCGAGAAAAACCAATGGCAATCCATCCTTCTCTGCCCGAACCAGTTGCTCTTCGATTTGATTTAAAATCTCCCGATGGGTAATACGTTCCAATATTTCTTTGCTCTCTACGCTGGAAAAAGCCCGATTGGCCAGTTTGCGGCGATGTAAACTCCCATTCTCATTTAGAACATCCTTGCCAAACGCTTCCGCCAATTCTTGAAGAATGGGACTATTGGGCTCCATAATTTCATGGGCAATCCGATCGGCGTCAATCACTTTGTGCCCTTTGGATTCCACATAATGAGACACCGTAGACTTCCCGCTCCCGATCCCACCGGTGATACCAATAATTTCCATCTGCATCTCCTTATTTTAAACCGTACCAATCTTCTCCCATGTGAAAATCCACAGCCAAAGGTACTTTTAGCGTCACAGCATTTTCCATACTTTCACAAAGAACCTGCCGTACTTTTTCTTCTTCGCCATGCGCCACTCGGATAATCAACTCATCATGAACTTGTAGAATTAATCGTGATTTTAACTCCTCCTGTTGTAATCTTTCATATACTTTAATCATGGCAATTTTTATGATATCTGCCGCGCTGCCTTGTATGGGACTATTCATAGCAAGCCTTTCTCCCATTTGCCGCACCATATAATTTGATGCTGAAATTTCCGGCAGCGGTCTTTTGCGGTTGAAAATAGTCTTTGAGTATCCCTGTTCTTTTCCCTCAATTACCAAGTGGTCTAAAAACTCTTTTACCTTGTGGTATTTCTCAAAATACTGTTTTATATATTTTTCCGCTTCCATCCTGGAAATACTCAATTCCTCTGATAACCCAAACCCACTCATTCCATAAATCACGCCGAAATTTACAGCTTTTGCCCTGCCTCTTTGCTCTGGAGTAATTTCTTCTTCCGGAATGCCCAACACTTTGGCTGCAGTGATTCGATGCACATCTTCCCCGCGATTGAAACCATCCAACATAATCTCATCTTCTGATAAATGGGCTAGGATTCTCAATTCAATTTGACTATAATCCGCGCCCATCAAACGATGGTTCTGACCCGCCACAAAAGCTTTCCGGATTCTTCTCCCCAATTCCTGACGAATTGGAATATTTTGCAGATTGGGTTCGGTACAACTTATTCGCCCGGTAGCGGCCACCGTTTGCTGAAAATGCGCATGAATTTTTCCGTCTTCGTGGACCAATGGCAACAAACCTTCTACATAAGTGGACTTGATTTTGGACAAAGTTCGATATTCTATCACAAGAGGAATAATAGGGTGTTTCTCCACCAACATTTCCAGCACATCCGCTCCTGTGCTGTACCCCTTGGTGGTTTTCTTCCCATGGGGAAGTCCCAATTCTTCAAAGAGCACTTGACTCAGCTGTTGGGGAGAATTTACATTAAATTCCATACCCGCCAGTTCATAAATCTTTGCAGTCAGTCCCTCCAATTGGTCCCCGATTTCAACTCCAATTTGAATCAAAATCTGTGGATCCACTGAAAAACCTTCCCGCTCCATTGAAGCAAGAACGGGAATCAATGGCATCTCAATCTGATAAAAAACTTCCTGGGCCTCAAATTTTTCAATTTCCTTTTTTAATATATTTTTTAAAGCGATGGTCTGCCCACACCACAGCAACCCATATGCTCGATATTTTTCATGAAAATCTTCAAATAAATCCATCTGGGTACCTTCTACGAGGTGGTCTTTCAAAGACAAAACCGATTCGCCCAAATAGTCCAAAGACAATGTGTTAAGATGATAATTGGATCGAGATGGGTCTAATACATAGGCGGCAATGGCTGTATCAAAAGCAATCTCCCCAGGGCTTTCCTCAAGAACCCAAGTCAAAGAGTACCAATCCTGTTGAAGTTCATGACCAATCCATTTAACTTCTTTTTCTTTCATTTTTCGCAAAAATTGGCCAAACATTTCTTTATCATAAACCACATAACACCCCTTTTTATCAGACAAGCAAAACAGCCCCTGAATATCCGGTACCTTTTTGTGGTTGTGATCCGAAAATACCATAATGACCCATTCACTTCCCGGCGCCACTTCTTCTAAAAAGGAGGTTAAATCCTCTGGCGTATGAACGGTATACAAGTTCACATTGTCCAACCGGTTAACAGACTTTTTTTGGAAACCCGGTTCTTCCCTCTTTAGTTTCTTCAAGAAACTATTGAACTCCAACTTTCGATAACTTTCTACCAATTTATCCAAATCCGGCTCCACCAACTGAAATTCCGACAATTCAAAAGATAATGGAACCCCCGTATCTATGGTTGCCAATCGTTTACTCATAAAAGCAAGAGCCCGGTTTTCCTCCAACTTGATTCTCAAGCTTTCCTTCGAAACTTCATCCAATCTTTGGTACAAATTCTCCATGGTTCCAAACTGTTGAATCAAAGAAGACGCCGTTTTTTCTCCCACACCTGGAACTCCTGGTATGTTATCACTAGCATCTCCCATCAATCCCTTATAATCAATAAATTGTTCCGGTGTAAATCCATATTTATCCACCATGGCCTGCCGATCGAATTCTTCAAATTCGGAGATCCCTTTTTTCGTAATAATCACCCGGGTTTGATCGGAAGCTAGCTGCAATTCATCTTTATCTCCTGTAATAATAATGGGATGGTAGCCTTCTTTCTCCCCTTTTTTCGCAATGGTTCCGATAATATCATCCGCTTCAAAGCCATCCAATTCCAATGTTGCAATGTTCATTGCGGAAAGCACCTCTTTTAAAAGAGGAAGTTGCATAGCCAGCTCCATGGGCATTTTCTTACGGCCTGCTTTGTATTCTTCATACTCTTCATGGCGAAACGTGGGAGCCTTTCGGTCAAAAGCCACCGCCAAGTATGTAGGCTTTTGTTCTCGAATAATCTTCTCCATCATATTAATAAAACCGTACACCCCTTGGGTGTACAGTCCTTCTTTCGTTATCATCGGTCGTTGCATGGCATAATAAGCCCGATTAATCAGGCTGTTTCCGTCAATGATGGCTATTATTCGCTGATCCATATTTCTCCGTCCTTACCCTCATACGACAAGGTTTCTTCTTCAAAACGTATCAAAAAATGCCACGTCTCTTCCTCGTCCTTAAAGCTGTTTTTTACCACAAAGTTGCGATTTTCTCGTTGTTGCAAAACCTCCAAATAGTAGATTTCTTCCTCCGGAGTCCCTTGGACCTCTTGCCAAGTCTTCTCTTCATTCATTGTGCCTGCCATGGCAAACAGGTCATCCGAATTCTCACCCGCAAAATCCACTTCCTCTCGTTCGGTGTCCTTCATGGATGGTTGAGATCCTTCTTTTATACGCACCTCTTCTTCCGGCAATTCCCCCAAGTCTCTTTCTATGCTTAAAATAGTTCCTTGTTGAGGATTATTGAATTGTTCCGGCACGCCATTGTCTTGATTAAATCCATAAATGGATAAGATTCCCACCAAAAAAACCGCCGCCACTACAGACCACCGTTTCCACCAACGGGAAGAGGATTTTACTTCATGGCCCTCTAAAGACTCCTTTTGCCCTAAAAGTATTTCTTCTTTTAGCGCCCTCCGAAACCGAAGGGAGAATTCTTTCGGGATTTCCGGATGTGGAATTTGCCCAAGATGGTCTGCCATCTTACATAGCTGGTGTAAAACCAACTGGCAATCATCACAAGAATCAAGATGGGCTCGAATTTCTTCTTGCGCCTTCTCGTCCAATTGCTCATCCATATATAAAGGCAGTTGTTCCTTCACCTTCTTACAATCCATTATAAACCTTTCCTTCTACATTCTTCAATCCTGAATCTGTACAACCCATCTTTCATCTGATTAGACGAGCTGTTTTTAAAAGGGTTCCCTTCCCTTCAAATAGATTTCCCGTAATTTCAGTCGGGATCTTGAGATTCGCGACTTTACGGTTCCCACATGGATAGAGAGTATTTCACTAATTTCTTCGTAACTAAAGCCTTGAATATCGCGTAGAATAATGATTTCTTTTTGCTCTAGAGGTAATTTTTCTAAACAAACCATCAGATATTTCGTCATTTCTTGCTGTTCAAGCCATTCCTCCGGTCCTTTCTCTTGATCAACAACATCTAGTGTATACTCTTCTTCTCCATCATATTTTATAAAACTCTCCGTTGAAATCCTGGCCTTTTTTTTTCGCAACATATCACAGCAAGTGTTGGCAACAATCCGATAGACCCAAGTTTGAAAAGAGCTTTCTCCTTTAAATGTGTGCAGCGACCGGTATATTTTTAAAAAACTTTCCTGTAAGGCATCCATGGCATCTTCCGGGTTGTTGAAATAACGATATGCCATACTGTAAGCCTTCCCCTGACACGACAAAATGAGAGCTTCAAAGTCACTCTCACTTCCTTGTTTCGCCTTTTCAATTCGAATCGATTCTTCCTTGGTAATCGTCATCCCTTTTATTATACCTTCACATATGCTATACTTTACGAAATAATTTTAGCTTATTTGCAGATTGATTTCAAGAGGACACACTTATGTATGACATGCATACCCACAGCCATTACAGCGATGACAGCAGCACTCCCATGAATCTAATGATTGAAGCCGCCATAGAAAAAGGGTTGGACGGAATCGCCATCACCGATCATTACGATCCGGACTACCCTACCCCAGGATTTACATTCCTTCCTGATTTTGTTGGATATCAACAGGATTTAGAAGCATATGTAGAGCAGTTTTCCCAAAAAATTCAGGTAATTCGAGGCCTTGAAATCGGCATTCAACACGGAACCACAATAAATAAATGCGAAGAAACGGCTACCTCATATCCTTATGATTTTCTCATAGGTTCATTCCATTGTGCCTTGGGGAAAGATCTTTGCGTGGATTATTTCGACCGTCACGCCATAGAAGAATCCTACCATCTCTTCTACAAGTATGTAAACGACTGTCTGAAACGATTTCGAAATTTTGATGTGTTGGGACACATCAATATTGTAGATCGCTACACTCCGGAAATTCCACCTCAAGAGCTATTTTTGGAAGAAATCAAGGACATTCTTCGCCTACTGGTGGATCGAGGTCACGGCTTGGAAATCAACACCAGCAGTTTTCGATACAATTTAGGCAATACCACCACCCCCACACGAAGAATTCTGGAAATGTATAAAGAGGTGGGTGGCGAGATTCTCACCGTGGGATCAGATGCCCATTCCCCCCTCCATGTAGGCTATAAACTGGATTGGGCAAGAGAATTCGCCAAGTCTTGCGGTTTTCGATACTTAGCCTACTATAAAAATAGAACTCCCTTTATGGACCCCCTCGATTAATCTCCTATAAAATCATCTGCTGCTTTAAGTCCAAATGCCGGCTTTGCCAATCGAACTCCTCGATTAATGGCCATAGCCATTACCTGAGCTGCCATGGCACCCAGCCCATCCGCATTCACTTCTTTTTCCCCGGTAGAAAGCACAAAAATAGTATCTCCATCTACGGATGTGTGCACCGGTCGAATGGTTCTGGCGTATCCATTGTGGGCCATAGAAGCCACTTTGTTGGCCTGATCCTTGGAAAGTTTTCCGTTTGTAATGATACAGCCCAATGTGGTATTGCCAGAAAATACATTTCGATTGCCGGAAATTTCACTTTCCATAAGAGCCTCCGTACAATCCAGCCCTGTCCCATCTTCCGTAAGAATACCCGCAATGGGTTTTCCTGAATTGGCATCCACAACATCTCCCAATGCATTGACTGCAACCACGGCCGCCAACTGCACCTCTCCCATTTCCACCGCATAGATTCCCAAACCGGATTTCATCATACGACCTATCCCTAAATACTTACCTATGGTGGCTCCAGCACCGGCTCCAACATTTCCCTCTTCGGGCCGGTTCTTTTCAGACGCAACGCACGCATCGTAGCCCATTGCTGCATCCGGGCGGATTTTCGGATTCCCTACTACAAGATCAAACAAAGAGGCGCCACAGACAATGGGAACAACACCCACACCTACATCAAAGCCAATTCCTCTTTCTTCCAGATACTTCATGGCCCCATCACCGGCTGCCAATCCAAAAGCAGATCCTCCGGATAACATAACACAATGAATCTGCTGAACCATATTGACAGGCTTTAGCAACTCGGTTTCTCGTGATGCAGGCCCTCCTCCCCGGACATCCACACCGGCTACAGCCCCCTTCTCACATAGGATGGCCGTACATCCGGTGGCCCCTTCCTTACTTGTTCCATGGCCAATTCGAACTCCATCGATCTCCCAAATATGAATTTCCTTCATAATGCACCTCCCTTGGAAAAAGGGCGGGCTAAGCCCACCCTTTTATTTTGTCTTTCCATCGATTTGATTAAATGGCCAAAATAGCCGGTATGGCTTGAATCAAGGCAATGATTACACCTACAACTGCCTCTCCTCCAAGAAGTCCGGAAGCAATAATAAGCCCATTTCCACTTTTTTCAAATTGAGGCACAAATTTTTGGACCACAAATCGAGCGGCGCCTCCAATGAAAGCGGTCAAAGAAAGATAGAACGGGAGATAGACTCCAAGTCCCAACGTCATGACCGGGAAATTGAGAACATAAAGCACACATCCTATCACCAGGCCAATTACAAAGGAAGTAACATGAGGAATGCCGCCTACCATAGCCGCAACGGCCCCTGCCTGAGGTGCAACGAACATTTCCGGATTACCAAATGCAGTTGGTCCATAAGCTGTTAAGATAACATAGAACACGCCTACGGCTACAAATGCTCCCACCAGGCCACCGATTACTTCCCCAATCCACTGAGCTTTTGGATCGGTTTTTAGAATATACCCTGCTTTAAAATCGTTCATTACATCTCCCGCCAACCCGCATGCAATGGCCACGATGGCAGCAACAAAGAAAGCTTCCGTCTCCCCAATACTGGAGACGGCTTTAGCAGCCAAGAGAACAATGATTCCAAACACTTCCATGGGATTAATTCCCGATTGCCCTACCATTTGGGCCGACATAGAAGTCGCCAACCATACACCCAGAATGGTGATAATACTGGACACAACCCCCATACCTGTAACGGTAGTAAACAGAGCAGCGAGAAGCACCATAACGATGGGGGCCCATCTTAAACTGATAAAGCCTTGACCCAAGGCTTCCTTGCTGAACATGGGTCCGAAGATTTCTTTGGCTTTCGGGATAATTCCTTTGACAATAATGCCAATGCCTGTTCCAACCATCAATCCAATTCCTAAAGAAGATTTGATGGCAGCTGCCGTTCCTGCATCCCAGAATCCAGCTTCCGTTCCGGCCACCAATACACCAAAGTCTCCGATGATGGCCCCCAAAAACCAAACACCAACAAAGATGGGGCCCACTACATAACCCACGCCGATCAACATAGGAGACCACCAGACTCCGGTCAGGGAGCCATATCCCATCATTTTGGCATTAAGCCAAGCTGCTGGGAATGCAGCAAACCAGTCACGAACGACGGTAAAGATGGCAGCCAGTCCCATAGAGGTGAATAAGGTAATGGATTTTTTTCCACCTTCATCCCCTACAATAAGAGTTTCTGCTGCTGCTTGCCCCATTGGGTAGGGCAACTCCTTGGTGACAACAAAATATTTACGAATAAGTGCAGTAAAAATCAAGCCCAAAATAACGCCGCCCAAAACCACCATCAACAATTTCACCAAATTTACATCCGCATCGGGATTCAACATAAAAATTCCCGGCAATGTAAAGGCCAGGCCACCGGCCGTCATAGCGCCGGCCGACATTGCCGTATGGGTTACATTGATTTCATTGATGTTGGATTTGCCTAACAACTTTAAGAAAAACATGGATACTAATGCAACGAAAATAATTGGCCAGGGCAAAGCGCCCAACTTCAAAGCAACGTACATGGAACTCATGGTCAGAACAACCGCACCAATAGCACCGATAATCATACCCCGCACGGTAAGCTGTTCTTTAAAGGAAGTGGCATAAGTCACACTTCTTTTTTCTTCAGACATCGCAAATCCTCCTTTACTCATTTATTGTAATAAATCATGAATAGAATAGCACAACGAGAAAAAAATGGCTACACTATCTTTCGTATTCAATGCTTCCATCCAAGATGGTCATGTCCACCTTTACTTCCAAAATCTTCTCTTTTGGCTGTTGCAGGATGGGAAGACTTAATACCGCCATATCAGCCAGTTTTCCCACTTCAATGGAGCCCTTGATGGAATCTTCAAAGCTGGCCCAAGCTCCATGTATCGTATAGGCACGAAGGGCTTCTTCCATTGATATACATTGTGTAGAATCCACAGGTTGATTCGTAACCCGATCAATCCGATTCACACAGGCATCTAAGATTTCCATACTTCCCGCAGGACCGGATGGAGCATCACTGGCCAGGGCAACCTTCACCCCGTGATCCAGCATGGTGCGAAGGGCCATAAAATACTTCATACGTTCCCCATAATACTTCTCGTAATTTCGCCCATTCCACGAAATGAAACCGGGGTTGCAAGTAGGGCATATTTCCAAACGGGCCATTCTTTCCACCAACATTTCATCCACAATGGCTGTGTGCTCAATTCGGTGTCGAAGATGAGGCTTCGGGGTCCTTTCGAAAGCTTTTTCATAACCTTCCACCATAAATTCGACGGCCAGATCGCCCACCGCATGCGCCGTGGCTTGGCATCCGCTATCATTGAGAAGTTGAATATATTCCGCCACCTCTTCCCGGGTCCACCCCAAAATATAGGGCATCTTTGGATCATGGCTATAGGGCTCCCGTGTGGCGGCGGAAGGACCTCCGGAGCCACCATCGATCATAAACTTTGAGGATCCAATCCGGAAATATTCGTCCCCCAAACCGGTTTCCAACCCCAAAGAAAGAAAATGTTGGTTTTCTTCCAAGGAAAAAGGTTTGCCAAAAACACTGTGTAACATCATATAGACCCTGGGTTTGAAGGTTCTTTCTTTACATAATCGTTGCATAATCTTATACGAAGACGCGCCAAATTCCCCCGCATCATGTACCGAAGTAATGCCCTGAGACAACAGCAAATCATTGGATTTAAGGGCGGCTTCCACTTGTTGTTTTTCCGTATAATTCACCTTGCTCCATAACAAAAAATGCGTATGATCCTTTACCATCCCCGTCAGTCGCCCTTGTTCTACCACCACTTCGTTATCAGGATATTTCTTCGCATCTTCCACGTTATTGATTCCGATTTGTTGTAAGGCCCTCGAGTTGTAAATCGAGATGTGTCCACAAGTTCTCATACACTGCACCGGATTCAAAGGCGCCGCTTCATCCAGCTCTTCTATGGTAATGTGCCGTTTTTCTCTTACAGAATTTTGGTCATACCCCATCATGGAAATCCATTGACCCGGCCCTCTCTTATGGACCGCTTTTCGGATTAGATGCAAGATATCTTCCAAAGAAGGACAATTCTCATAAGAGGTGTCTATGATGGTGGCATTTTCCGTCAAGCCAAAAAAACCATTTAATATAGGATGATAATGGCTATCAATAAAACCAGGAGTTATGGTTCGACCTCCTACATCGATTACCTTTGTTTGATGATCAGCCAAAGACAATAAATCCTTGGTGGGGCCCACGAAAACAATGCGGTTTCCCTTGATTCCTACTGCTTCTTCCAAATCTTCAAATTGATTTACCGTAACAACATTTCCGTTGACCAATGCCGTGTCAATTAAGGAACGCTTCAAGTCCATCCTTACGCCTCCTTTATTGGTACATCTTTTCTCTTTTCCAGATATCGCACCATCTGTGTGAGCACCCGGTTCACCGGCGTAGCGACTCCTTGTTTTTCACCTTCCAGAACCACGGCTCCATTAATTCGATCAATTTCCGTTTTTCGATGATTCTGGATATCTTGCAACATGGAAGACTTGTTTGTAGCCGTTTTTTCACACACCAGTTTTACATGAGACAGCGGCTCTTCATAACTTAAGCGGATTCCCTTGGACTGTGCCACGGAAACTGCTTCTTCAACAGCTTTTTCCATAATCTCCAGAAGGTCCGGATATTGCAATAAATCTCCATTTGTCAGGGAAGTAATCGCCGTCAATGGATTAATCCCTACATTTACAATCAGCTTATCCCAAATCAACCCTAAGATGTTGTTGCTGATTTCTGTCTCAAGGCCACTTTTTTCAAAAAGGCTGGCTACTTCCCGGATCCGCGAAGTTTCCTGTCCGTTCAATTCTCCGATTACTGTTCTGCCAAATCCTGCATGACAAATCTCTCCGGGGCCTTTCATATAGGCTCCATGCGCTGTCGTTCCCCCCAGCACATTTTGCAATCCGAACTGGTCGCCAATCTTTTCAATGTTTCCCAACCCATTTTGTAGTGTTAAGATGAAGGTGTTAGTGCCAAGAACTCCCCGATTTTCTAAAACGGCTTTTTCAGTCAATGTGGATTTCACAAAAACGATGGCCAAATCCACCACCCCTACTTCTTCCGCGCTAAGGCTGGCTTTCACTCGAGGATAGTGATGCATATCCCCTTTTTCTTCCATAAAAAGTCCTTTTTCATTGATGGTGTCCACATGCTCTTTCCACACATCCAATAAAAACACCTGGTTGGATTCGGATTTTGATAATTTCCCACCATAAAGACATCCCATCGCACCGGCACCGATTACCGCAATTTTCATGGAATTCACTCTCCTCTACTCTTTGGTTAATACAATTTGTCCAGTTTTACATCTTTATTGAACGAATACTCCGGTGAAGGGAATTCGCCCGATACCGTTTCTTTGTGAAACTCATTCAGGGCATCCACCATAATTTTTCTCACCTGAGCATACTGTTTTACAAATTTCGGCTTAAATTCCCCATACATTCCTAAGAGATCCTGGGTTACCAGAACCTGACAATCCACATAGGGGCCGGCTCCAATTCCCAACACGGGAACGCTGACTTTTTCGGTAACCGCCTTGCCGACCACACTGGGTACACACTCCAATACCATAGAGAAAACCCCACACTCTTCCAGTGTTTTTGCGTCCTCAATCAACTTTTGGGCACTTTCCGGTGTACCCCCCTGTACTTTGAAGCCTCCCACAGCAGTAGCTGTTTGCGGGGTAAGTCCTATATGACCCATCACCAATATACCCGCATTTACGATGGCTCGAATGCGGCTGGCCATTTCCACGCCGCCTTCCAATTTAATACAATCACACCCCGTTTCTTTAACCAAACGAACCGCGTTATGAACCGCTTGCTCATCACTTTCATGATAAGAGCCAAAAGGCATATCTCCTACAATCCATGTATTGGGAGCTCCTTTTACAACGGGACGAATGTGATGAACCATGTCATCCATAGTAACGGCAGTGGTTCCGGAATAGCCAAGCATAATCATCCCCAAAGAATCCCCCACCAAAATAATTTCTACCTCTGATTCATTGACAATGGATGCAGTCGTATAATCATAAGCCGTTACATAACTAAATTTTCTCCCTTCCTCTTTGAATTTTTTAAAATCCAATACGGTCATTTTTTGTTTTTCGCTCATCTTTTTATTCTCCTCTTTTTGTTAATAGGATGATAAAACATAATCCTGACCAAGTCAGGATTATGTTTTATTTACAAATACGCTTTATTCTTCTTCCAGGGAAATGTTGCAATTATGATACACCTTTTGCACATCATCATTTTCTTCCAGCTCATCAATAAGCCGTTTCAGATTTTTTCGATCACCGGGAGTTTCTGGGCAAGCCTCCATTCCCGGTAAATAATCTATATCCGCCTCCACAAAAACATATCCTTTTTGTTGCAACAAATCGGCTACCTGGCTAAAGTCTTCCGGCGAAGTCAACACCTCATAACTGTCTTCATAAACGATGAAGTCTTCGGCTCCGGCATCCAGGGCTTCTTCCATCAACCCTTCCTCCTCCACCTCATCGGTTCTCTCAATGACAATCACACCCTTTTGAGAAAACATATAACTCACGCATCCCGGTGTCCCCAAGTTCCCTCCAAAACGATCCAATATGTGCTTCACCGCAGAAGTTGTTCGATTCTTATTGTCTGTGAGGACTTCTACCATGATAGCCACCCCTCCAGGTCCGTATCCTTCAAAAGAACCGGATTCGTAGCTCTCTCCTGCCAACTCTCCGGTTCCCTTTTTAATGGCCCTTGAGATGTTGTCATTGGGCATATTGATGGACTTGGCCTTGTCGATGGCATGTTTCAAAGCGATGTTGTATTCCGGATCTCCTCCACCCTTGGCAGCCACCGTAACAGCTCTGGCGTATTTCGTAAATAGTGCGGCTCTTTTCGAGTCTTGCGCCGATTTTCGACCGGCAATCGTTCCGTGTCTGCCCATTGGCGACACCTCCCTACTCTTCTTTTGTAAAATCCATACAAAAATTATACTATTTCGGTCCCTTCTTTTCAAGGTTTTTATAGGCGGTAGCCATCATCAGCTTAATTCGATTCAACTGATTTACATCAGAGGCTCCAGGATCGTAATCGATGGCCGCCACATTCGCATAGGGATTTCTCTTCCGAAGCGCTTTCATCATTCCCTTCCCGCTTATATGGTTTGGCAAACATGCAAATGGTTGTAAACATACTACATTTTCGACTCCGGAGTCAATGAGATCCACCATTTCCCCTGTTAACAACCATCCTTCTCCGAACTGATTTCCCAACCCTATAATTTCCGAAGCCTTTTCTGCAATTTCATGGATGTACATGGGCTCCTCGAATCGAATGCTGTCCCGCAAAGCTCTACGAGCTGGTTTTCGAAACCATTCGATTATCCCGATTCCCATTCTATTCCCTCGCATTACTTTGTATGTCCCGCTTAGATGTTGATAATTGAATCCTTTTGAGTACATGCCATAAAGAAAGAAATCCACCAAGTCCAAAACCACCGCTTCGCCACCTTCTGCTTCAATGATTCCTACAATGTCATTGTTTGCGGTGGGATGATACTTTACCAAAATTTCTCCAACTACCCCCACTCGCGGTTTTTTTATATTCCGTAACGGAAGGGCATCAAACTCTTTGACAATGCCTTTTAATATTTTTTTATAGGAAATCAAACTTCCTTTTTCCACACTTTCTTTAGCCGCCTTCGCCCAGGTTTCATATAAAGCTTCTGCTGATCCCGGCACCTTTTCATAGGGCCTGGTAGCATATAGCACTCTCATAAAGGTATCCCCGTAGATTCCGGCCATCAAAATCTTCTTAAGCAAACCATAAGATAATCGGAATCCGGAGTTGGCTTCCAACCCTACGATATTTACGCTGACCACCGGAATTTGCTCCATACCCAGATCAATCAAAGCTTTCCTCAATAAAGAAACATAGTTGGATGCCCTGCATCCGCCGCCTGTTTGGGACATAAAGATTGCCGTTCGTTCTAAATCGTATTCTCCCGACTTTAAGGCGGAGATAATTTGCCCCAAGGTGACAATCGTAGGAAAACATGCATCGTTGTTTACATAACGCAACCCCTCTTCTACCGCATTTTTATTGACGGGAGGTAAAAGCACCGCATTGTAGCCACTTGTTCTTAAAGCAGCTTCCACAAAATCAAAATGAATCGGTGACATTTGGGGCATAAGCAAAGTAAAATTATCTTTCTTCCTCATCTTCGAAGTAAATTCTTTTCGACGATATCCTCCATACCCCAAAGAAGGCAAAATATGATTCTTCTCTCTCTCTTTCATAGCGGCTTTCAGAGAACGAATTCGTATCTTGGCCGCACCCAAGTTGGCCCCTTCATCAATCTTTAAAACCGTATAAAGCTTATTATTGTTGTGAAGAATTTCTTCTACTTGGTCTGTAGTAACCGCATCCAAACCACAACCAAAGCTGTTCAGCTGGATTAACTCTACATTTTCCCGGGTACCGGCATACTGAGCCGCTCGATATAATCGTGAGTGATACATCCACTGATCCAATACCCGTACTGGTCGTGGCAGTTCCGCCAAAGAAGCCACTCCCTCCTCGGTTAAAACCGCCATGCCAAATCCCACAATCAATCGATCAATCCCATGATTAATCTCCGGGTCCAAATGATAAGGCCGGCCGGCCAAGATAATGGCCTTCCGATGATTCTCTTCAATCCACTTTAAGGTTTTTTCTGTTTGAATTTCTATATCCCTTTTAACTCGAGCATCTTCTTTTCTTCCTTTTTCAATGGCCGATTCAATGGCATCCTTTGTAAATCCTCGGTTCTTTAGCAGATGGTAAAGCTCTCTTCCCAAAAATTCATCTTGATCATAGGGAAGAAAAGGATGAAAAGACTCCACATCGAATTCACAAAACAGGTCATCCATATTCTTTGCAATCACTTCGGAATAAGTGGCTACTACCGGACAATTATAGTGATTATCCGATGATTTATCCTCTTCCCGTTCGAAATTGATGCTCGGATAAAAAATAGTTGGAACCCCGGATTTAATCAGCCACTTTATATGTCCATGTACTAACTTTGCAGGATAACATACTGTATCTGAAGAAATGGTCTCCATTCCTTCTTCATAAAGTTCTTTGGTGGATTGAGGCGATAAGATAACCCGGTATCCCAATTCATGAAAAAAAGTAAACCAAAATGGGTAGTTTTCATACATATTCAGCACCCGGGGAATACCAATGACACCAATGGAATCTTCCTCCTTCCGAGGCAAATACGAAAAAAGCCGATGGTATTTGTATTCAAACATATTAGGAATATCCAATGAAGCGGTTTCTTTACCTTCTCCTCTTTCGCATCGATTTCCGGTGATAAAACGTTCTCCTTGCGTAAATATATTTACCGTGAGCAAGCAATTGTTCTCGCATCGATTGCATCGGGTATGGGTGGTTTTCACGGTAAATTCTTTCAAACCTTCCAGCTGAAGCAAGGAAGATTCTCCCTTGCCGCTATAAGTTTCTTTGGCAATAAGAGCGGCTCCATAGGCCCCCATAATTCCTGCAATATTTGGGCGCACCACTTCTTTTCCCACAATGTTTTCCAGTGCTCGAAGAACCGCATCATTCAAGAAGGTACCTCCCTGGACCACAATTTTTTCACCTGCTTCTTCCGGGTTTCTCAACTTTATCACTTTATATAAAGCATTTTTTATGACGCTATAAGACAACCCGGCAGAAATATCTCCGATGCTGGCGCCTTCCTTTTGCGACTGCTTCACCTTGGAATTCATAAACACAGTACAACGAGTTCCCAAGTCCACCGGAGCCAAAGCAAAGAGCGCTTCGTTGGCAAAGGCAGGGGCATCCATGTTAACACTTTTTGCATAGGTTTCAATAAAAGAACCACAACCTGAGCTGCAAGCTTCATTTAGCATAATATTATAAATGGCGCCGTCTTTGATTCGCATACATTTCATGTCTTGGCCGCCAATATCCAGAATAAATTCCACACCGGGAAGGAAAGCTTCCGCCGCTTTGTAATGAGCCATGGTCTCAATTTCTCCCAAGTCTACATGAAAAGCGGTTTTAACCAAACCTTCTCCATAACCCGTTACGCAAGAATGGGCAATATACGCTTCTTCAGGTAACATTCCGTAAAGCTCGGAAAGCATTTCAATGCACGCTTCCAAAGGCTTGCCTTCGTTGGAACGGTAAAATTGATAAACCAGGTTTTTATGTGAATCAATAAGCGCAGCCTTCGTCGTGGTGGACCCGGCATCAATTCCCAAAAAACAAGGACCCCGGATACTTCCAATGTCAACAAACTCCGCCGCATTTCGATTGTGTCTTCTTCGGAATACTTCATATTCTTCGCGAGAAGAAAACAGAGGCTTTAAATACTTGGCTTCATTAAGTTCAGTGGGGTCTTTCTCCTTGAGACGACTCATCAACTTTCCGATGGAAATTTTCTCGTATTTATTGGATAAAAAAGCCGCTCCTATGGCCACGAAATATTGAGAATTTTCAGGAAAGATGACTTGTTCTTCGCTTAATTCCAATGTTTCAATAAACCGATGTCGAAGCTGATCTAAAAAAGCAAGGGGCCCTCCCAAAAAAGCGACATTCCCTCGAATTACTCTCCCGCAGGCCAGCCCCGAAATGGTTTGATTCACCACAGCTTGAAAAATGGAAGCCCCCAAATCTTCCATAGAGGCCCCCTCATTAATCAGAGGTTGAATATCCGTTTTCGCAAAAACACCACAGCGAGCTGCAATGGGATAAATTATTTCCGCTTTTTTTGCCGCTTTATTCAACCCTTCCGCATCCGTATTCAGTAAAACCGCCATCTGGTCAATAAAAGCTCCGGTTCCCCCTGCACAAGTACCATTCATGCGCTGCTCCAAAGAGCTTCCATAGAAGGTTATTTTTGCATCTT
Source organism: uncultured Oscillospiraceae bacterium (assembly GCA_964489555.1). GTDB lineage: Bacteria > Bacillota > Clostridia > Peptostreptococcales > Anaerovoracaceae > JAAZGD01. The sequence continues at coordinate 89,284 of CAZAZF010000001.1, forward strand.
CTCCACCTAATTCAATAGCCACATCCGTTTGGGGAATCAATGCTTCTACCGCCTCCGTGGCAGCGATTACTTCCTGTTCAAAAGGAATTTCCATAATTTGGGATAAAGATAATCCACCACTACCTGTAATCACCACATGAATATCTTCATCACCACAAAACAGATACAAACCCTCCAGCAAATCCGCCACTTTTGCAAACACATTGGACATGTGCCTCTCATAAACTGAGTACACAATACCACCCTCTTTGTCCAACATCACCAATTTTACCGTGGTAGATCCCACATCGATACCTAATCTCATTTTATATCGTCCTCACCCATGAATTATTATAGAATTTTATTTCTCGATAAGAAAAAAACAAGAAACAAAACACCAGGTAATTATACCACAAATTCTTTCTTGACACAGTTTCAACTTTTTTTCGCCATAATTTTTCGTTTTTGAAAAACCGGAAATTTTATCACAGAGATCCTCTTTGTCCCCTTGAAGTCACAGAGAAACTGGCATATAATAAGGCTTCGCAATATAATATTTTTTTGGAAAACTTTCCGGAAAGAGTGAAATTTAATGGAACAACGCAAAAAAAATAAACTGGGCATTATGCCTGTAGGACGATTGACGGTGACCATGGCCTGGCCGGCCATGTTATCTATGTTCATTCACTCCTTATACAGCATTGTAGATAGTATCTTTGTGGCCACCATATCCGAAAATGCACTCATTGCAGTCACCTTGGCTTTTCCAATCCAAATATTAATTATAGCCCTTGCTGTCGGTACAGGCGTCGGAGTAAATTCTTTGATTTCCAGGCGGCTGGGCGCCCAGCGATACCAGGAAGCCGACGCTGCAGCAAGCCACGGATTACGTTTGGCTTTATTAAACTGGACTGTCTTTGGCCTATTTTCTCTCGTTTTTGCTGCCCTCTACATTCAAGCTTACAGCGATACGTCCTTTATCGTAGAACAAGGGACTCAATATCTCCAAATCATCACTTTTTTTTCACTGTTTGTGTTCCTTCAAGTCAATACGGAAAAAGTTCTCCAAGCAACTGGAAATATGATTTTCCCCATGTTGTGCATGATGACCGGAGCCATACTCAACATCATTTTCGATGCACTCTTAATCTTTGGCTTGGCAGGTTTTCCCGCATTGGGAGTGTTAGGAGCCGCTGTCGCAACAATTATCGGGCAATTCGTCTCCATGATTCTTGGTTTTTTCCTTTTATTTGCCTTTAAACACGATGTCCAGGTCAAAATTCGTCATTTTCAATGGCAATGGTCCGTCGTAAAGGACATCTATGTTGTGGGATTCCCTTCGATTATCATGCAGGCCATCAGTTCCGTAATGCTATTTCTGATTAACGGAATTTTAGCCGGCTATTCTGAAACAGCAATGGCTGTAGTGGGAGCCTATTTTCGCTTGCAATCCTTTGTGTTTATGCCGGTCTTTGGACTCACTCAAGGTTCTATGCCCATCATGGGGTATAATTACGGCGCCAAAAATAAAGAACGGTTGATGCAATCCTATTTCTTTGGCTTCCGAATGGCCTTGATTATCACCATGCTAGGCACGACTTTATTTATGGTTTTCCCCAAAGAATTGCTTCTGCTTTTTAGCGCCACTCCCGCCATGCTTGAAATTGGAATTCCAGCTTTACGCATCATCTCCATCACCTTTATCCCCGCTTCTTTTGGCATTATCACTTCCACTCTTTTTCAAGCCACTGCCCATGGGATGCTTAGCTTATGGCAATCCCTGATTCGCCAACTAATCGGTATTGTTCCTCTGGCGTACTTTCTCGTTTATCGGTACGGTGTTCCCGGCATTTGGTGGTCCTGGCCTCTTGCCGAAATTCTTTCCGTTCTTTTTACTCTTTACTTTTTACATCGTGTATACCGATTGGATATTCAAAAAATGTAAAACATGTTGCCTAACATAGACAACATGCGTTTCAAAAGATATTGGGCAGACCTATAAGCCGGGTTCTGTATTTGGCAATCATCTATCTAAGGCATTTCATTGCTGAAATGCTCATGCGACCTACCTTTCGGGCCGGCAGCGGGCCGCCACCATAAATGGCCCTTTTTGGTCTTGCTCCGAGTGGGGTTTACACGGCATGCTTGTCTCCAAGCACCCGGTGCGCTCTTACCGCACCATTTCACCCTTGCCACAGCATTACCTGTTTCGGCGGTGTGTTTCTGTTGCACTTTCCCTATAGTTACCTACGCCGGACGTTATCCGGCACCCTTGCCCTTCGGAGCCCGGACTTTCCTCATGAATTCCTATGAATCCACGCGACTGCCTGGTCTACCCAATATTTATCTATTTTTTCATCACCCAAAAGGGATTTTCCAAAGCTTTTGACGCCACAATCTCCACTTTGTTCCCAATTCGATCCGATAATTGTTGCACCATATTTTGAACGAAAAACTTTTCCGTACCAAAATGGCCTCCATCCATCATGGCCAGGCCTGTCTCCCTAGCCAAACAAGCATCGTGATACTTAACATCTCCCGTAATCAGTATATCACATCCATTCAAAATAGCATCTTTTACATGGTTGCCACCGGAACCGGTAATAATGGCTACCCGGCTCACCATTTTCCCCGAATCTCCTACGAAACGCAGAATAGCCGGATCTTCTTCGAATAGAACGGCAAAACGTTCCCCCAGTTCCCATAGCGATACCGGCCTGTGTAACACCCCCTTTACTCCCAAAACACCTTCCTCCGGATGGCAAGGCACCAAAGGTTTAATATCTGTCAGCCCAAGTTTTTTTGCCAAATACCCATTAGTGCCTCTCTCCGCCTTGTCAAAAGCAGTATGGCTTGCATAAACTCCGATTCCAGCTTGAATCAAGTCCACCGCAAAGCTTCCAGTCACATCATTGGCTTCCAACGAATGGATGGATTGAAAAAACAGGGGATGATGGACCACCAAATAATCTGCTGCCAATTCATTGGCTTCTTTCATAACCTCCGTGGTCACTTCCAAAGCCACTAAAATTCGCTTTATTTCATAGTCCCCCAAGTCAATCTGGACACCCCCATTGTCCCAGGATTCCTGATTGGCCTCTTGGGCAATATCATTTAATGTTTCCAGCAACTCCAGTTTCCATACGCCCATGTTGTTCCTCCCAGCGTTGTATGAGTCCTTCCAAATACAAAATGCGGTTGTCGGTTTCAACAGCCTTTGCCAAATCCGGAGATTCTCCGGTTCCCAAAGCCATGCGAATGCCATTTTCTATTTCTAATTTTCCACGTAAAAAGGGCTCAACCCATTCCTTTTCCTGCACTTCCAATAAGTGTTCGGGAACTTCAAACTGAATTTCATTCCCCGATGACCATTCCACGGGATTACTACACTCCCATGTGGGAACAACGATTAAGATTTCACAGATAAACTTTCCTTCCTTGGCCAAATGCTCTCTTTGGATTTGGAATCCATTTTGAGAAAGCCAGTATCGAAGCTTTCCTTGGCCGTTTCTCGGTTGCAAAATGAAACGGTCCATCTCTTTGGCCATCTCCAGAGATTTTTCCAATATCTCCGTAATCAATACACCGCCCATTCCCCCGATTACCGCCACATTCACTTCTCCGGGGGATACCACCGAAAGCCCACTGCCCAAGCGGTATGAAACCCATTCTTGCTCCTGTTCAAAGGTTAAACGGGCGCCAATATTCTCCTTGGCTTTATTTAAACTCCCGGGACTGATATCCGATACCACCACTCTACTCCCGGGAAATTTTTCCCATAAAAGCAACGGCAGGTATCCATGATCAGAACCTACATCGATAACCCGGTCTTTTGGAAAAACTTCCTGAGCCATAATTTCCAATCTCTGTGAATACTTCACCGTTTACTCCAGATAATCTTTTAGTTTTTTGCTGCGAGAAGGATGCCTCAATTTTCTTAGTGCTTTTGCCTCAATTTGCCTTATCCGTTCTCGTGTGACATCAAAGGTCTTTCCAACTTCTTCTAAAGTTCGAGCCCTCCCATCTTCCAAGCCAAAGCGTAGTTTCAGTACCTTTTGCTCTCTTTCGGTCAGAGTATCCAAAACTTCCACCAATTGCTCTTTCAACATAGAAAAAGCGGCCGCTTCTGCAGGAGCCGGAACATCTTCATCTGGTATAAAATCTCCCAGATGGCTATCTTCCTCCTCGCCGATGGGCGTTTCTAATGACACAGGTTCCTGGGCAATTTTTAAAATCTCCCTCACCTTTTCCTCTGTAATATCCATCTCCCTGGCAATTTCTTCCGGAGTAGGTTCTCTCCCATATTCTTGAAGAAGTTGTCGCGACACCCGAATCAATTTATTGATGGTTTCTACCATATGAACAGGAATTCGAATGGTTCTGGCTTGATCAGCAATGCTACGGGTGATGGCTTGCCGAATCCACCAGGTAGCGTAGGTTGAGAATTTAAACCCTTTTCTCCAGTCGTATTTATCAACGGCTTTAATCAATCCTAGATTCCCTTCCTGAATCAGATCCAGGAATAACATACCACGCCCTACATACCGTTTGGCAATGGAAACCACCAACCGTAGGTTGGCTTCACATAATCTTTGTTTCGCTTCCTCTTCCCCATTTTCCATCCGTTTGGCCAGGTCGATTTCTTCTTCTGCCGTCAACAGAGGCACTTTTCCTATTTCCTTCAAATACATCCTCACCGGATCATCTACTGCGATTCCCTTGGGCAAAGTGGAATCCAAGTCAATTTCGCCGGAATCATCCACAAGGATTTTTTCCGCTTCTTTTTCCACATCCGGGGATTCTTCCTCTTCATCATCAAGGTTAATGAGTAGTAAGTTCTCGGGATCCACCTCTGTTTCCACTTCCACTCCCACTGCCAAGAGTGCTTCGTAAACCTCATCTGCATGGTCTTTATCATACCCGACAGTATCCAGATAGGCGTCAATTTGCTTGGTGGTAATTGCATTTTTTGTTTCTTTTGCCTTAGCCACCAATTCATCTAAAAAATCAAATTCTTTCGCTGTTTTGTCTTCTCCCCGGCTCATATTATTTCACCCCGTCACTCTTTCTTTTTTGTATATCCATTAATTCCATTTGCAACGCCTTCAACTGCCGGCCCCTCTCCTCATCCTCTTCCATGGCTGTATCCGACAGATCAAGCATGTCTAAAATTTCTTTCTCTCTACGAACCAATTTTTCGGATTCGTACGTATGAATGCATTCCTTTAAGATTTGAGACTCTTTTCCGGCAAATCGAACATTTTCCATTAATTCCGTTACGGCATCCAGAAGATTTTTTTCTAACCCATCCATCAATCTCTTTAAATCCAAAACACTCTCTTCCGAAAGATGTTCACATATCTTTTGAAATAATTCTTTTGAAGTTGTGCTTTCAAAAGCTGCCCGGTAAGGCAATATCTCTTGCATGAAATCTTCCCGTACCAGCAATAGTTTCAACAAGTTTTTTTCCAGAGGAGACATCCCTTGAGTCAATGCCATTTGCTCCCCTCTTTCCTCCTCTGTTAGTCTAAAATTAGGAGATGCTTTGTTTTGTTGTTTTTCTTCTTGCTGGCGCAATTCTCTGAGTATGGCTCCTTGAGAAATCCCCGTAGCTTCCGACAGCTTTTGAATATACGCATCGGCTTCCACCGGCGTCAATTTGGTTAAAAAGTCGGTGGCAGCTTTCAAGAAATCCACCCGCCCTTCCAATGTGGTCAGATCGTGATCCTTTTGTAATACCTCAATCATGTAGTCGCCATAGGGCTTGGCCTTTTTAACCAATTCTAAAAACCCTTCTTTGCCTTTGTTTCTCACAAAGTCATCCGGATCTTTGCCGCTGGTTACATGGAGAACTTTCGCCTTTAAGCCTTCTTTATAAAGGATTTCCGCACCTCTTATTGCCGCTAAAATGCCCGCATTATCCGCATCATAAGCTAGGATCACCTGGCTTCCATATCGTTTCAATAACCTGGCTTGGTTTTCAGTAAGAGCAGTGCCCAGAGAAGCTCCCACATTGAGAATGCCATGCTGATAGAGGGAAATTACATCCATATAACCTTCTACCAAAATGGTATACCCCATACGACTTATATCGGTTCGGGTCAAGTTGATCCCATAAATGTGGTTTTTCTTATGAAAGATGGTGGATTCCGGTGAATTAAGATACTTTGGCTCTCCTTGCCCCAGAATACGGCCTCCAAACCCAATGATTTTCCCGCCCGTGTTGATAATAGGAAACATCACACGATTTCGGAACTTATCATAGGTTTTTCCATTGGACCGAGTAACCAATCCCAGTTCAATAAGCTTCTCCGTTGAAATCCCTTTTTCCCCCATATGTTTTAAAAGAGAATCCCATTCATCTCGGGCATATCCAACTCCAAATTTTTTAAGAACAGAAGGTTGAACCCCTCTTTTAATCATATATTCATACCCGGGATTTTTTTCTTCCGTGAATTGCCGATAAAAAAAACGGGCTGCCAATCGATTTATTTCAAAATATTCCTCTCTCTCCTGAGCCCCCAGACCTTTTCTTTCCGGCAAAGTGATCCCATAGTCCTTTGCCAATTTATCCATGGCCTCCAAAAAATCCAACCCGTAATACCTCTTAACAAATTCGATTACATCCCCCTTGGCGCCACACCCAAAGCAGGTAAAAATCTGTTTTTGATCCGACACCACAAAACTGGGGGTTTTCTCACCATGAAAAGGGCACAGGCCTTTGTAATTAGCACCTGCTCTCTTTAGCGGCACCACCCCACCAATTACATCCACGATATTACATCTACTTTTGATTTCTTCTACAATGCTGTCGCTATAAGCCGTCATAATTGCCCTCAAAAGAAAAATCGAATAAGTATTGATACCCCACTATTACTTATTCGACACAACTTCTCGTTTTTCTCTATTATTTTATTGAATTCTGCAAATCAAATCAAAATTTTAGTGGATTTCAGGGTCTAAATTTTCCTAAAATTTCTCCATAAATTCTATGGGCATATCGGTCTGTCATTCCAGCCACATAATCCTTCACAACCTCCCCAACTCCGAACTCTTCTGCCAAAGTCAGGTGTTCTGCCGGCAACTGCTCCGGATGATTCAAGTAATATTCATAAAGCCCCCAAATCATTGATTTTACTTGCTCCAGTTCCTCTTGCTTTTTAACATTTTCGTTGAGATAAACCCGTTCAAACATAAAATCTCTCAATAAGTTGGTATAGTGTGCACACTCCTGGCTCATTCCGGCGGATTCTTTTTCCCATGAATTCTCAATCATATCTGTCACCATGGTATTCACTCTTTGCCGGTGGTTCTTTCCCAGATAGGCAACACACTTCTTGGGCAAGTCTTCTCCCCGAAGCACTCCGCTACGAATGGCATCATCAATGTCGTGGTTTATATAGGCAATCCGGTCCGACATCTTAACCACCTGCCCTTCTAGGGTGAAAGGAACTCCCTTACCGGTATGGTTCAATATGCCATCCCGAACTTCTTGGGTCAAATTCATCCCTCGCTGGTGAATTCCATGGGTACCCTCTAGAACTTCCACCACTCGAATGCTCTGTTGGTTGTGTTTAAAACCACCGGGATGAACTTGATCTAAATAGGCTTCGCCATTGTGTCCAAAAGGTGTATGCCCCAAGTCATGGCCCAATGCGATGGCCTCCAACAAATCTTCATTCAAAGCCAAAGCCCTTCCAATGGTACGAGCGATTTGGGACACTTCAATGGTGTGGGTCAACCGGGTACGAAAATGATCTTTTTCCGGCGCAATAAAAACCTGGGTTTTGTGCATCAATCTACGAAATGCCTTGGAATGAATAATCCGATCACGGTCTCTCATGTAAGATGTCCTGACATGGCACGGTTCTTCCCATCGGTCTCTTCCTAAGGACTCCTTCGCTTTGGATGCATAAGGGCTTAATACACTATATTCTCTTTCCTCCAATGCCGTTCGATCAATCATCCATGCCTCCTAGGAATATTTCATCACAACCCCTTCGATAAGGTTTGCCACATTCTCACAAGCATCCAAAGATTCTTCCAATTCTTCATAGAGATGTTTCCACTTAATAATTTCAATAGGATCTTTTTCTTCTTGGAACAATCTGGCCAATGTACCTCGATATACCACATCTCCTTCATTCTCGATTCGATTTATCTCAATCACTTGGTCCATGACAATGGAACTGGTTTTGATTTCATGTAAATGTTGAAATAGAGTACCCAACTCTCGAATAGCTTGTAAAATCAGCTTTGCCATGGCTAGAGCTTCCGGCCTCATGGTTTCGATTCCGAAAACCACAAAGCGATTGGCCACTTCTTCAATACTATCTACGATATCATCCATTTCTCGAGCAATATTATAAAGATCCTCTCGGTCCATCGGAGTGTTGCGATTTTCGTTTAAACACTTCAGGATCTTATGGGTCTTCATGTCGCATTCCGTCTCCAACACCTTAAGATTAGCCACACGATCCCCTACATCGTCATATACTCTCACCAGCTCTTCGAACGCCACACCTGCTTCCAGGATTTTTTCAATGGATTCGACGAACAAGTCATAAAAAATATCATCTTTTTCTTTTTTCTTTCCCCCCAGCATGTTCTTCCTTCCTTTCTTAATGCCCCTTATTTCCCAGAGCTTCCAAAGCCTCCGACACCTCTTATGGTGTCTTCCAATGAAGATACCAAGTCCCATTCTACTCGTTCATATTTTCCAATCACTAGCTGTGCAATCCGATCTCCTTCATGTATCTCGAAGGGCTCTTCTCCCCAATTGATGAGACACACCTTGATTTCCCCACGGTAGTCGCTATCAATGGTTCCGATGCCATTTACCAACCCAATGCCATGTTTTACCGCAAATCCACTTCTGGCGCGAACTTGGGCTTCATATCCCTCGGGTAATTCAATATATAGACCCGTAGAAACCAAACAACGCATCCCCGGAGTTAGTCTGTGATTCTCCATGGACCGCAAATCCATTCCCGCCGAACCTGGTGTTTCATAAGCAGGCACCTGACCTGTTTTTGATACAATTCGAATTTTCTTCATTTTTCGCTCCTACAACTGAAAAGGCTTTGGGGCAACAACGGCTGTAGAATATCGATTGATGTCTTGAATCTCTTTTGCAAGACGATTCACATCATCCAAGGTCACTTGGTTCATTTTCGCCATCACTTCTTCCTGCTCCACCACACGATTCATCAGTAGCAGATTTCTGCCGATACTCATCATTCGACTATGGGTCCGCTCCATACTGAAAACAATGCTGCTTTTCCCTTGATTCTTGGCTTTTTCCAATTCTTCCCGTGAAATTCCTTGCTTCCCGAGAATATTCAACTCCTCAACAATAGCTTGGAGACATTCCTTTAGTTTTTCATGGGCAATTCCAGCATAAATCAAAAGCAGCCCGGATCGACTCATTATTTGCGGCAGGCTCATTACAGTATAGGCCAATCCCTTCTCTTCTCTAATATTTTGAAAGAGCCGCGAACTCATAGAGCCCCCTAAAATACTATTTAAAAAAGCGGCCCCGTAATAATCTTCTGAATCTAAAGTAATAAATCGAGTGCCGATGCATAAATTGGTTTGTTCGATTTCTTTTACCACCGTAATTGCATCCGGTTGATAAGGGGCCAGCGGAGGCAATTCCTGATTCTTAGTCAATGCAAAACCCTTCAGTTTTTCCTCAACAAGATCAATCACCTGCTCCAAATCGAAAGATCCCGCAAGGGCTACAACAATGCTATCACAGGTATACTGCTCTTTGATGTATTGTTTCAAACGCTTTCCCGTCTGCCCGGCAAGAGCTTCCGGAGTTCCCGCCACATCGTGCTCTAAGGGATCTCCTTTGAAAACTTGACGTGTGCAGTGCTCCATAGCCAAATCGTCCGGCTGATCTTCCATCATTTTGATTTCTTCCAGAATCACTTGCCTCTCTTTTTCAATTTCCTTCTCCTCAAATAAGCTATTTGTTAACATATCGAAAAGGATGTCGGATGCCGGCAGAAAGGTATCCGTGGTGGTTTTAAAATAGTAGCAAGTGTGATCCCTTGATGTATAGGCATTTACCGAACCACCTAATTTATCAAACCCCTCTGCAATATCCTTCGCCGAAAAAGAAGGCGTTCCTTTGAACATCATATGTTCCACAAAGTGACTGGCACCATAAAAATCCGGAGCCTCATCGATGGAACCTGTTCTGAAAAACACCCCAAAAGCCACCGTCTTAACATGGTCCATTTCTTCCGATACGATTCGAATTCCACTTTTTAATGTTGTTAGCTTAATCATCTTTAATCGTTTATCCCTTCCCTTGCATCAATATATTCGTATATGATTTTCGCAGCTTGAGCTCGAGTCGCCACACCTTGGGGCGCAAACCGTTTTTCTCCCATACCGCTCATCATTTTTGATCCCACTACCGTTTGTACATAGTCCCTTGCCCATGGGCTTATTCTATTTTTATCCACAAAGTCCGTAAAAACCCCTTCTTGCTGGGGCAACGCAAATCCTTGATATACCGCATAATTACATAACATTACTGCCATTTGTTCCCGGGTGATGGAAGAATCCGGGTTAAAGAGAAAATCTCCCACCCCACTGACGATCCCTTCCTGATAAGCCCAATTTATATAAGCATAAGACCATTCCGAGGAAGACACATCTTTGAAGTTGGCAGCTTGAGCCTGTGTTACATCAATTCCATCTGTGGCTTTCGCTAAAAAAGCTACAAATTGAGCTCTGGTTAAAGCACCGTCCGGCATATACATGTCATTACCAACACCGCTCACCTTCCCCATCGCAGCCAAAATACCAATATATTCTTTTGCCCAATGGCCATAGGTATCAGAAAACAACACCGGACTCAATGTAACAGGAGTCACCGTCACTGCAATATCGGCCTTTTGGCTTCCATATGAAATGGTAATTTTTCCCGTTACTTCAGAACGTAGATTGGCTGCCCGGAACATACCGTTTCCATCGATGGTTCCAATGTTGGCGTCACAAGCATAAGCAAAGGACGGCTTGCTATTGGGCATCGGCACCTTTCCATAAGCAATGTTTGCCTCCACCTGCTTACTTTCTCCCGGTTTCAAAGTCCATTTTGAACTGCCAGGGAGAATGTTAACTTGATCGACAATCTGAACCAAAGCTTGGGATTTCAACCCTTCCACACTGGCTTGGATGGTAGCATTCCCAGCTCCCGCTCCCGCAACAAAACGATCTCCCTCCATTGTTCCATACCGATCCGTCACATAGTAGGCACCCGTTGGCGCAGAGACCTTCTCATAATATGCATTGGTTGCATAGGTTTTCAAAACAACAGACTCTCCCGGTAACAAAAGAGTGTTGGCCGGATAAGTGTGAATCCGGGATACCACTTTATTCCCCACATCCTCATACACCAGAAGAAGTCCATTGCTCACTGCCCGGGGAGAGCCTCCACTGGGGGAATTTTTAAGGCTGGCCCTTTCATCTATCCCGGGTTTTCTCATCAGCATTTGAGAGGAACCTCCTCCGTCCAGATTCCATGCAGAAACACACCCCAGTTCAATCATATGATAGGCCAATTCTTCAATCGTCAACCCATTGCTTAAAGCTCCCTGACGACCATCCATCACATAGAAGACCAAAGACCCGTCTCTTTTCAATCCCAAAGCCGTCCTCGGATTCACAGCAGTTCCATTGGTCACCATTTTTCCATTTTCCACAATGCTGTGATAGATGCCTACGGCCTCCACTGCATCTGCCAATCCAGTACCCTGTTCCATGCAGGAAATTTCAATTTCTTCCCCAACGGTTAGCCGGACCAGGTTTTCGTAGTAGGAACTGGTTTTTGAAGTCGATAACACCAACTCCTGATTACCTATGATGGTATTCGCTCCTTCAACAATTTTTTTAACAGTACCTTTTAATACTCTGTTAACACCCATCTGCATATCCGGTACTTCAACCACCACTTCTATTCGCTCTCCGGCAGTTCCGGTACTGCTACTATAGTTTCGGTTATATAAAAACAGCCCTCCGGCACCACCATCCGGTACATTGAAATAGGTAATTTCCCCTTTTAGCCCTTGCGTTCCCAATGAAAGATATTTGTATTCCAGTTGCACTTGACTCATTCCAAGGGTTCCATCTTTGTAAAAAGCAATCACCCGATCCGAATGGTAACCGGAAGTAATGATGTTTCCATTATGAATCACCGTCCCTCGAGGAGTTCCGGTTCCTGTGTCAAAAATATCTCCATTTATGGCCGCAACCACTTTGTATCCATTGGATTCCGCCGCTTTTACCATGGAATCTACGGTATAGGTTCCGCGTACCTCACCGGCAAATACAAAAGGACGAAGCCCGCTAGTGGAAAGGTCACAGACGACTACATGGGCATCCACAATGCCACGTTGGGGGTTTTCGCCAATCAGCCGTTGATAATATGTATCATGAAATATCTGGTAGCTTTCTTCGTATTGAATGGCCCCAAAACCTTTTTGAACAACAAACCCAGTGAATACCATGAAAACCATGCAAGCAGTCAAACACCAAGCAACGCTGGTACGAACGTCCTTTTTCATATCTCTACTCCCACTTCAACCTAGAAAAGACTCCAAGATATGGAGTCTTCTGCTCTATGCTTTCCTATTTCAAATTCATTATTTCCGAAAGACATTTTTTACAAATATAACTGGCTACATCTTCACCCTCACCATCAGTTCTCTTGTACTCCATCAAGCCTTCTTTGGAATCACAAAAAACACAGTGTTCCTTATACTTTTTTATGATGATGCAATCCCCTTCGAAATGAAACTCTACCTTTTGTTCATTGGCAAGTCCCAGTTCTTTTTTCATTTCAGCAGGCAATACCACTCGTCCCAGCTTGTCAATTCTCCTCACCATACCACTATTGTTCCCCATTGATGATTCCCCCTATCTTCTCCACCATCAGAATACCTTCTTCACTTCCCATCTTTCCCATCTTTCCCATCTTTCCCATCTTCCTGATCTTCTTCGTCTTCCTCGAAACTTTCCATAATCAAGTTGACAAAAGTATGGGAGCCCGTCTTTACAAAAGAACTGAATTTAGCCACTTGCCGATCAAAGGCATTCTTACCCCTAGCGGATAATTCTTCCTCTGTAAACAAATCTTCCAATTTTACCTTATAATCTCCCGGTCTTTGTTCCAAAAAATCCGGTACAAAGTCCGATTGGATTTCCACATCTCTAGACATTTCCATTCCGGATTCTTCCGTCTCCGGCGTCACCGGAAAATTTTCAGAAATGGAATCTTCTCGCTCCGGTGGAACCTCCGGTCGATTGGACGTAAAGTATTGAACATAATTCATAAATTCAGCCCAGCCGAAAGGAGTTTCATGCCGCCCCACGAAAGAAATTTCCTGAGATGGCGAAAATTGAAAAGCCACCATCCATCCTTCTCCGTCAAATGAAGGAAAGTCATATATTTCTTCCCAAGAAAACACACCCATTTCTTTGCACGCGGTGAGGAAGTCCAACCAAACAAACCTCGGAATAAGATATGTATTGTTGGCAAGCCCTCGGCCATATCGTACTTTGTAAAATCCCGAAGCTTCACTTTCTTCAATTTCAACGTGGTAGGCATAGTCTTCCGTTTTTACCTGGAGTCGAAAGCCTCTCGCATCAAATACTTTCACCTCATTCTCTCCTGTATAACATGAATTATTCTATCATGTTTTCTTCGGTCCTTCAAGCAACCGGAGAATCCCATTCCCTGAAGAAAGCACTTTGTGAATACATCATGCCCTTTCATTCTTCGAGCAAAACCGTAATGATGCTTCGTGCATTCACTAAGAACGCTTCTTTTGGCTGTTCTTGCTCTCTGTTATCGTCCCAATATTTTTCTATGTACCTTTCCAACATTTCTTCTCGAGACAATCCGTCTTGGTCCATTTTTTTGATAAAATCCATTTTTTCTCTTGAGCTATTAAAAAACCAATCCCAATACAACTGATTCACATGGCTAGGCAACACTCCGTAGTGGGGCAGTACGATTACCTTCGGATTCAAATCTCGCATTTTTTCTCCGGAAGCCAAGCTAGCCTTGTGGGACTTGAGAATGGCGGTATGCACTATACCCGGTTCTAAAAGAATGCCCGTGGATTCGGAAGCCAATAAAATATCATTTGGACGAAGAAAAAAACTCATGCTACACGAGGTGTGCCCCGGGGTTTCATACCCTTCAATCTGGACATCTCCTAAATCAACGCGGTCTTTTTCTTTCAGTACTTGGTCCACACACATCCCGTCCGTTCGAACTTCCATCTCTATGCCGGCATAAATTCGAGCGGCTTCTTTCCCCAATTCTCCTATGACCCTCCTGGCCCCTTCTCTTTTTAAAACTTTTTCTCCATAAGAAGAAGCCAAGACTTTCGCTCTCGGATATCTCTCCCGAATGTATGGCAAAGCCCCCACATGATCATAGTGAGTATGTGTTAAAAGAATATAATCCAGGGAACTACCCGACAAAGCTTTTTCTAAATTGTTCAGCAAGGATTCCCAACAATATGCCATACCACAATCCACCAAAGCAGCACCTTGTCTTCCAAGAACCAGTAACACTTCGCCTCCTTGACCGCTGGTGACTCTTCGAATGGGCTTGGGGAAATCCAATCGATTATGATTTTCAAAGTTTTTAAATAAGGACACCTTTCTCAATTTTCAACTGTCTCCTTTCTTGCAACTGCTCCTTTTCCGGCAAGAAAATATCCAAAAAAACGTCTCGTCAACAAAAGAAGTATGCCCATCCCTAAGAAACCGATAACCGGAAACATATAAGCTACTACATTGCTAAATCCCACCAAACCGATTAAGAATCCGGCCAATGCGATGAAGAGAACCCACCATTTTTTTCTGGGACCTTCTTTGATTTTGGTTGTCACCGCATAATAGTTGGTGGTGGCGGAAGCATAGATTGCAAAAAAGAGCATGAACCCATATACTCCATTAAGCCCTGAATCCAATCTTTGGGTAAACGCAAGTATGGGCATGTCCATAGCTTGACTAAACTCCATATCCTTCTGCATAGCTAAAACCAACAGTAGCGCCAACATGCCCAATATGGTGCCTCCCATACCGGCTCCCAACACAGCATGTCTTGTTGTTTTCGCGTGTATGGAAGCGGTGGCCACTACCGGAATTACGGCCAATATATTATAGGACACATAAAGAATGGCAGCCAGGGGCCAGTTAGGGGCTAGGGGGGAAGGACAAATCTCCATCCCTATATTTGTCAGGGGCAATGCCTTTCCTAAAATCGCCAAAACCGTAGTCAAAACTACCACCAACAACAAAGGAATCAGCCATCGAAAAATTCCTCGAATCCGTTGAAATCCTCCGAGCACTGTCAATACTACCAGAAGAATGATTAAAATTCCCCCAACGGGCCTGGGAATCATATATTGTTGGTACACAAACGCTCCTCCGGCAGCGCTCATGGTAATCAACACTGTAAACAGAATGGTTGCCATAAAATAGCCTATTATTTGTGCTAGTTTTTGATTATGCTCCGATACAAGAATTCTTCCCATATCGTTGGTCATTAAGTTTCTTGCAAGCATAGCTGTCATGATTCCCACAACAATAAAAAGAACACCTGCGAAAATTACACCGACAACGGCATTCGGACCAAAGCACCCAAAAAATTGCCAAACCTCTCTTCCAGAAGCAAAGCCGGCACCCATAATCGTTCCGATATATAAGAACGCGACCCCAAATGCATTCAATCCTTTATTTTTCATCCGAAACCCCTGCCAAATACTCTTTTCGCTCTCCTATGGTAAAAAACACAAGCCCGATCCAAATAATAACAAATGCTAAAAATTGAATTTGATCAAAGGGTTCTTTAAACAAATATATTCCAATTAATAGCGTGATTGAAGGGGCTATATATTCCACAATTCCCATGGTCACTAAGGGAAGGCGATTGATTCCTACTGCAAACAAACCCAATGGAATCACGGTTATAACCCCGGTTAACAAAAGAAGAACATATTGGTGGGGTTCTCCAACTCCCAAGGCTCCTTTCCCTTGTATTTCAAGGTAAATAATCACCCCTAGTGCGGGAATGGCCAGAAACATGGTTTCATACAATAAGGACAGCAATGCCTCCAAACGATAGCTCTTTTTAATGGCGGCGTATAACGCAAAACTAAAAGCCAGCCCCAAAGCCACAAAAGGCAGCTCGCCAAAATGAATCAGTAAAACTACAATCCCCAAGGAAGCCAAGACAAAAGCCACTTTTTTATGGCCGGTTACTTTTTCTTTAAATAATAAAATCCCAAACACACACACAATCAAAGGTTCTAGGTAATAACCGATGGATGTTTGAATCACATAATCAGCATTCACGGCCCAGATATACAAAGACCAATTTCCAGTGATTACTAATCCCGCAATAAAATATCTCCGAGCCAACCCTTTAATTCGCAACGGAGCCACAATGCCTTTCCACCCATATGTTTTCAAGCTGGCGATCAGGCATACCAAGGCCACCAGAAAAATCCGGTAAAAAATAATGACAAAGGAATCGATGGGTCTCAATGCCTGCCAATAAATAGGTAACAGCCCCCATACTACAGAGCACGTCATGGCGGCTGTCATCCCCATTGCATATTCATTTTTTGCTGTGATTTGTGTCTTATTTTCCCCCATAATTACTCCTCTATATCTTCTTGATACCCCTCATCTTCCTCCGAATCTTCTTCCTCCATTTCTTTTACAGAATAGACCATGATATGTTCATCCAAAGGATACTCTTTTGCCAAAGAAAAGTCGTAATCGTATTCCTCACCTTCCAGTTTTTCCAACCTGGAAATGGCCAATGCTTCCATTACGGTAACCTGTCTTTCTTCTCCCTTTTTTGGACTCTTAATTACAACCTGAGATTCATTGATATACCATTCCTTGAAGCGAAGAATCTCGTCCGCCAAATAAGCCCAATCCCGGTCATCTTCTATGCTTTCGGAAAGCCCGATCAGTACTTTCTTTATCATTTCCAACAAGGTATATAGGTCTGCTTCTGTATCGGGGCAAGCCTCCTGTGCTTCATTAAAATACCCCTCCATCACTTCAGCCATCACACCTTCAGGAATCCCTTTTAAGAGACGATATAACGCCCCGGTTGAAATGGTTTCATGCCCTTCGATTAATTCTGCAAAATTCTCAAAATACTCAAACTCAGAAGGGTCCTCCAACCCCAGATAATCCAGTAATTCTTCGTAATCCATTCATCCATTCCCCCTATTTACATACTTTTTAAGTATATTGGTCCAATTCCAAGTTTTTAAACTCAACGGCAGCTCCTGTTCCTGCAAAGATTCGATCAATCATATTTATAAAATTTTCAGACAAGTCAGAAGCATAAAAAACACTTTCTTTTTCCAAATCCTCTGATAACAAATCATATTCTACCAATGTTTTCTCTACTTTGTATGCCATGATTTCACTGGGGTCGATGATTCGCAAATTAGGATAGATTCGCTCAATCTCTCCTCGGATCAAGGGATAATGAGTGCATCCCAATACCAGGGTATCAATTCGATTTTCCAAAATGAAATCATCCAAATAGTAGTGAATGGTCATATTCATTATGTCGTGATGCACAATGCCCTCTTCAATCAAAGGCACCAGTGCGGGGCAGGGTTTTTGGTGCACCGATACTTTCCCATTATGATGATTGATTAATCGGGGGTAAACCTGGCTTTCAATGGTTACCTTGGTGCCAATCACTCCCACCTTGTTTTCAATAGTAGACATTTTAGCGGTATGGAGAGCCGCAGGCTCAATGATTCCCAAAATCGGGACGAAAGGAAATCGTTTTTTCAACTCCGGCAGACAGGTTGCGCTTACCGTATTACAAGCAATTACGATCATTTTTGCTTGATTCTCCACCAGAAAATCTGCAATCTGTTGAGCAAACATCTTGATGGTTTGGACGGATTTTGAGCCATAGGGCGTCCTTGCAGTATCTCCGAAATATATCATTCTCTCCTTTGGCAAAAGGTCCATCATATAAGGGATACAGGTCAGCCCTCCTAATCCGGAATCGAAAAATCCGATGGGACGATTGTCCATATGTCAATTCCTTCCTACTGTGCTATAATATAAACATTATTATACATGAAGGCACTTTTAAAGTAAACAAACAGGAGTGGAAGAATGACAAAAGACAATCGTATTCCAAGAGAAAAAAGAGAAGAAAAATACCGGTGGAATTTAGAAGATATGTATCCCGATGAAGCCTTGTGGAAAAAAGACTACCACTTGGCCCTCTCCATGGCCCAAGAAATGGATTCTTATAAAGGCCAGGTGGGATCTTCAGCTCAAAGCTTGTTGGAATTGCTACAAAAAAAAGACCAAATATGGCAAAAAGCCGAGAAGGTTTATGTGTATGCCAGGATGCGAAAGGATGAAAACAATCGAAATCCGGTTTATGTGGAGATGGCCGGACAATCCAATGTGTTGCTATCTGAAATATCCACCCATCTATCCTTTATCGTTCCGGAGTTGATTCAAAAAGACTCAGAGATTATATTCAACTATATGAAAGAATCTCCTGACCTGGAAGTATATGCCCATTATTTACATGACCTTTTTCGCCAAAAAGAGCATGTATTATCGCCTCAGGAAGAGCGGATTATTGCCCTGTCCGGCCAGGTATTACATGCGCCTTCCGAGATTTTTACCGCCTTCAATAATGCAGATATGAAATTTGGCACCATTAAAAAACCCGATGGTCAAGAAGAAGAATTAACCCATGGGAACTACATTCGATTCATGGAATCTCCGGATCGAAACTTAAGAAAAGAAGCTTTTGAAAAGATGTATTCCCCCTATGAAACCTACCAAAACACATTGGCCACCTCTTACGATTTCACTGTCCGAACCAACGGAGTGTTCGCGAAACTAAGAAATTATTCCGGAGCCCGCGCCAGCTCACTGTCTCATGACAACATTCACGAATCCGTCTATGACAATCTGGTGGAACAAGTTCACTGTTATCTCCCCAGCTTACATCGATACATGGAGCTGAGAAAGGAGGTTTTAAACCTGGACGAATTGAAAATGTATGACATTTATGTTCCATTGTTCTCAATACCGGAGGAAAACATTTCATTTGAGGATGCGGTTTCCACCATGCTCAAAGGGCTGGCTCCTCTTGGAAAAGAGTACCTTGATACGGTAGCGGAAGGAATTCAAAACCGTTGGATTGATGTGTATGAAGGCGAGGGGAAAACATCGGGAGCTTACAGCTTTGGGTCTTATGATTCAATGCCTTATATTTTAATGAACTACAATGGAAAACGAAAAGACATCTTCACCTTGGTTCACGAAATGGGCCACAGTATGCATAGCTACTATACCAGAAAAACCCAGCCTTTCATTTACGGAGGACACAGCATCTTTACTGCAGAGGTGGCTTCCACTGTCAACGAAGTTCTGTTAATGCATTATTTATTGGATACAGTGAATAATCCCACAGAGCGGAAAGCCTTGCTCAACTTATATCTGGAAGAGTTTCGAACCACCCTCTTCCGGCAAACCATGTTTGCAGAATTTGAAACCGTTTGCCATCAAGCCTCCCAGGAAGGAACCATCTTAACTGCCCCTTGGCTCTCGGAAACTTATAGGGAATTAAACCGGAAATACCATGGAGAAGCCCTTGGAGAAACTCCCCTCATCTCTTATGAATGGGCACGGATTCCCCATTTCTACCGAAGTTTTTATGTGTACAAGTATGCTACCGGTTATTCGGCGGCCATTGCCATCGCTCAAGGATTGCTACAGGGAGACAAACAACAGCAAGAAGCCTATTTGTCTTTCCTTGCCTCCGGTGAAAAAGATTACCCCATTGAGCTTCTGAGAATTGCCGATGTTCACATGGATACACCGGATCCGGTACAAAAAGCCATGGAAGCCTTTCATCGATTGGTAAAAGAATTGGAATCCTCCCTATGAGTAAATTTCGTTTCCAAGTCACAGAAAAAGATGAAGGCCGCTCCATCAAAGACATTCTCCGAAATGAGTTTGTTTTTTCAAGAAGATTACGAATCAAATTAAAGCAACAACCCGAGTTGGTTCGATTAAACGGTGCCCCTGCAGAAGGTTGGTTCCCTGTTCACCCGGGAGATCAAATTACCATTGAATTCCCCCAAGAGCAAAGCCGATTTGAGCCAGAAAACATCCCGTTGGATATTTTATTTGAGGATGAAGATTTTCTGCTTCTGAATAAACAACCGGGCATTGTCTGTCATCCTACAAAAGGTCACCCCTCTCATACCTTAAGCAATGGCATTCAGTTTTACATGGAGCAGACGGGGCAATCTTTCAAGGTTCGATTTGTTAGCCGTTTGGATATGGATACCTCAGGAATATTGGCCGTAGCAAAAAATTCCCATTGTCAAGACAATCTGATTCGTCAAATGGGAGAAAAGAAAATCACAAAGAGATATATGGCCGTAGTAGAAGGCCAGCTAGAAACTCTCTCCGGAACAATCCGGCTTCCAATCGGTCAACCAAACCCGGAAAAAGTTCAAAGAGGAGTGGTGGCTCATGGCGCAGACTCCATCACCCATTATCGCGTACTGGAATGTTTTCCAAAAGGATATACCCTTTTGGAACTCACATTGGAAACCGGCCGCACCCACCAAATTCGCGTGCATTTGGCTCATCTGGGCCATCCGATTGTAGGCGATCACCTTTACGGACAAGCTGCACCCTCCCTCATCGAGAGGCAAGCCCTCCATGCTTCTTCGCTATCTTTCATCCATCCGGTGAAAGAACAACCCATGGAAATTTCAGCTCCCTTACCGGAGGATATGGCAAGATTATTGAAAAAACTGATTTAAAACACTACCCCGGAAATCATGGCGGCTAAAAACACCTGCAGACAAAACAATCGTCTGACATAAAATCAGCTTCTTCTTTTTTAAAAAGCATGTTCAAAAAAAAACACACCTGCGGCCCCGACCATAAGAATTGCAAGTGTTAAAGGGGTTTCAAAATTATAAAAAATACTTTTTAAAGAAATTTTGTCTTCACCTTGTTCCAGAAATCATAACTTTCAAAACGAATCAAGTTCACCGTTTTGTCAGAAATCTTAACTCGAATTTCTTGTACCTCCTCATACTTTTTTTCGATGCTATCCACCGCTACATGGATTTGTTCATAACTTTCCTCCGGCACCACCCCCAGGAACAGCTCTGCGGGCAACAAGAGGCTGGAGGTAAAACTTCGATAAGCCGTTGTATTCATTGGCGCAATGGGGGTCACCTGCAATACCTTCAAACGCGGGTCTACAATAGAACCTCCCAACGAATAATTGTACCCCGTTGAACCAGCTGGAGTGGCTACACAAACCCCGTCTCCACTAAACCGTTCAATAAAACTTCCCCCAATAGAAATACTAAGGTGCACCGTATAAGAATTCCCCGTACGAATCACCACTTCGTTCAATGCGTAAAGTGTTTCCTCACCTTTATTGTGAGATATTTCCGCTTGTGCTGTTGCCAAGGATTGAATCCCAAAACTACCGGCACGATAATTTTCGATGCACTGATCCAAACAATCCGGCATATACTCTTGGAAGAAACCCAGATGCCCGGTATTAATGCCCAAAAAAGGAACCTGCGGAAATCCACACTGATGCAAGGCTTGAAGAAAAGCTCCGTCTCCCCCGATACAAACCACCAACTCCGCTTGCTTGTCAAAAGTCTGAATAACCTGGAACCCGGCTTTTTGTAATTTTTTTTCAAGCAACTCCTGGGTTTCCAAAGAACGTTCTGTTTGGTTGGAAAACAAAGCAACAACTCTATTTTTCATCCCGCACCACCCTTTCTACGATTTCAACATCTGAAGGCGTGTCTATGTACTCTGTTCCTCTCTTTTGCCTGGTTTCCCTGCCTTTCCCGGTAATCAAAATTACGCTATGGGCAGATGCAGTTTGTATGGCCTTCCGAATAGCCTTTTCCCGGTCGGGAATCATTTCATGGGGAGTCCCTTCTTTGGCTACATATGACGCAATTTCCTTGGAGATGTCCTCCAAAGGTTCTTCTCCCGCATCCTCTTCTGTAATATAAACTTTATCTGCATTCCTGCCGGCAATTTCGCCTAATTCTTTTCGCCTTCCCAGAGCCTTTTTGCCCGGGCATCCGAATACGATGGAAATCTCCCGGTCCGGGTACTCCTGCTTTATGGACTGAAACAGCGTTTCAAACGACAGTTGATTGTGGGCATAATCCACAAAAATAATCCGATCTTTGTTCTTATGGTAGAACAATTCCATCCGACCTGCTACCTTTGCTTTTGCCAGACCTTTTTTAATAATAGAGATGGGAATTTCAAGAATCAAGCAGGCAGAAATGGCCGCCAAAGCATTGTCCACATTGAACGTCCCCTTCATATTGATTTGAAATAACTCCGTGACCCCATCGAAGCTTACAGAGAATTCCGTTCCCTCCTCCCTTGTCACCAAATCATGCCCCCATATTTCACTTCCCGGATTTCTCCCAAAGGTAACCACCTTCTGCGCGCCCTCCTTGGCAGCTTCTAAAACTTTGGAGAAATAAGGGCCATCGTTATGAACCAGGGCCATCTCACATTGAGAAAACAACCTCAATTTCGAATCCAAATAGTCTTCGAAATCGGGATGCTCCAATTCGGATATATGATCTTGTCCAATGTTGAGAAATATTCCCACTTTAAATTGGACCCCTAGGGTCCGATGATATTTTAGAGCTTGAGAACTTACCTCCATGGTAAGATGATGAATCCCCATTGATAGCGAATTGGAAAAATGTTCATACAATTCAAAGGTCTCCGGAGTCGTAAGGTGGGACTCTTCTCGGATTACACCGTCGTAATTCTCAATCCCGGACAGAATCCCGCTTTCCCGACATTCGGAATCAGCCAAGTATTCATCCAGAATGCTTTTTATATAATAGGCGGTTGTGGATTTTCCCTTGGTGCCCGTCACTCCAATAAGGGTCAACTTCTTCCAAGGTTCCTCAAAATAATAATTGGCCAAAAGGGCCAATGCTTTTCGTAAATCCACCACCTTCAAGCAGGGAATGGACCTTCCTTCCGAATATTCACAAAGGCTTATGTAAGCTACAGCCCCTCTCTGTACGGCGTCTTGCAAATAAGCAGGCTGAAAATGAGCCCCTTTGCAAATAAATAGTGTATTAGGCCCCGCCTTTCGGGAATCATAAGTAATAAAAGTAATGGGACGCTCATCGGTTTCCTTCACGCCTCCGGTCTCCAATAAAATCTCCGCATCCTTTAGCAATCGTACATAATCCCCTAATGTCTTCTCTCGACTATGCATGCCCTTTTACCTTCCCTAAATACTTTTTGTATTTCAGATAGTGTCCATAATAGTTCTTTAGAAAGTAAAATAACTGTTTTCCTTCCCGATCCTTCTTGTTTATTAAGGGGTTGGAACATTTCTTCTCCCGAATCAGCCGTTTTATGGTCTGTTTGTATTCCCTATGGGGAATATACTTAATAGCAACCCCTTTTGGAACAACCATCCATAGATGCTCTCTCCCAACGGATCGAAACGCCAGATTCTTTTTCAAAATATAATCTTCAACCACCAAAGCCGCAATATTTTCTCCGCTTCCCGTTACATAATAATTGCTTCTTCCCTGTCTGGTATTAATTTCAAAAACCTTGTACTGACCGTCCCGCTGGTCATATTTTATATCGAAGTTGGAAAATCCGATATACCCGATGTTTTCCAATAATTTCTTCAGTTTTTTCTCGACAGCAGGAACTCTTTCCGTAATAATAACTGCATGATTTCCAAGGCCGTGAGGTGTATGCTCCTCCAAAAGAACATGCCCCATGCACATCATTTTCACCACACCATTTTTGTCCGAATAATTGGTAAGTACATGCATAAAACTATCATCACCCGGAATAAAGTCTTGAATAATAATACTATCATCATATCCCGCTTCATAAATCATGGCTAAAATGCCATTCACTTCTTCCCGGGACTCCGCTTTGTATACTTTTTTTTGTTTTGGAAATGGATTATCCCAATACATAATGCCATTTGACGGTTTAATAATATAGGGTGGGGAAAATGGCAATTCGAAGTTCCCGCTCACTTCCTTGCGATGAACAAAAGTCTGAGGATAAGGAATCCCCATCTCCTCACAACGCTGATAAAATTTCTCTTTGTGGGTCAAATTTCGAATCAGATTTCCATCTACTGTTGGGGTTATCACATTGGGCGGAAATTTTCCTTTATGGTCCCCAATCAGCTCAACATAACGATCTCCACAGCCCATCAGTATTATCGGCTCATTTCCACAACTTTTACTATACTCTCTTACAATTTCAAAAAAGATATCCTCTTGATCCACGTCATACACCGCAGTATAATTCATAATTTTGCTAAAAGCACAAGGAAAACTAAGATACTTTCCATATACTTTCGGAACAATCCCATACTGCTCGTGAAATGCACGTGCTACACTATATACATTGATGTCTCCTGCAAAAAGAAGAACATGAAAGTTCAAACCCATCGACTAGCCTCAATTCCCCGAAATGGAGAGCATGCTCTCCATTTCTCTTTTCACTCTTATTTTTCCTCTGTTGAAACAGGGGCAGAAATGGAAGAAAATCCCGAATCCGCCCGCAGATTTCCGGAAATAATTTCATAAAATGCCACTTGTGTCAGTGACACATAAGGCAGTAGCCAAGCATAAGGTAAGTATGCTACCAATACCAAAAGTTGAATTATTACAGAATTAGGTTGATCAAACAAAAGTTTTTCCACGTATCCCAGAGGTAAGGAACACAAAACCCCCCATCCGATGAAACTCAAGGACATATAAAAATACTTAGCCTTATTCCCCATCATCAACCGTTTGCTTTGCTGAACGCACTGTCTTATTCCATACTCCGGATGATCCGCCAACACATAAAATGCTTGGCTGTAACGAAACAAAGCAATAATCCCCGGAATAATAAAAAGCAAAGTCCATAAAAGTACCCATAAGGCCATATATAAGAACAACCCCAAGGACTTCAGAAAATATTCAAACCCATAAAAAACCTGAGCCAATTCCGGGTTTTGACGGCGGAATATGGTTAGAAAAAAGATGGCCACCCCTAATGTGAAAGGGCCGTTCACCAACAAGGTATAAAGTCCGGATACATTCTGTCCTAACGTTCCTTGGAATAAAATGGCGATTAAAGTAGGAGGAAGCAACACGGCAACCCCATACACCAACGCTCCCGTCATCGACAGGTTTCGATAAGTTGCCATAGCCGCTCTGCCCAGTGCTCTCAAATTTTTCGCAGACTCGGTCACAATAATCGTATTCATACTCTCTCCTACTTTCTCTCCATTAGATTCTAATATAGATTGGCAAATATTTCCCGAATTTCCCCATCTTCTAAAACCACATAGTTGTTTCCAAGAAGACGTTGCTGGTTTTCAATGGTGGATTTGGTAAAATCATCAATTTGGGTTTCTGTCATCCCATACTCTCTCAATGGTTTTTTCACCATAATTTGCCCTAAAAATTCTTCCAACTTATCATATACTTCCGCAGTTTCACACCCCAAAATTTTTGCGAATATGGAATTGGCTTTCTGAATCTTACCCTGAGGATCTTTTCTCATGTACATCTTAAATACTTCTGTAAAAAACTGATAATTGGCCTCTCCATGGGGAACATGAAAAGCGCCTCCAATCGAATAGGACAAGGCATGTACCGCACCCACCCCTGCATTTCCAAAAGCAATCCCTGCATAATTTGATGCGATCATGAAATCCTTCAAATAAGGTGCTCTTGCCGCCGCATCGGACCTTCCCGTTGCCAGGATTTTCTTATACCCATCCATAATGATTTCAATGGCTTTCAAAGAATACATCTCTGTAAAGGGGTTGGCTTTTGGAGATACATAGGATTCAATGGCATGAATCAATGCATCAATGGAACTGGTAGCAAAAACATAATCCGGAAGCCCTCCCAAGGATTCCGGGATCAAGACGGCAACATCTGCATACGTCTCATCTACGGCAATTCCTTTTTTAATTTTCAAGTTTTTTAATTCTGCGATGGCCACATTGGTTACTTCACTCCCGGTACCGCAAGTGGTGGGAACCACTACCAACTCTTTCACCTTCTTCGGCGCCACTTTCCCCATAAACAAATCTTCACTTCTTTCGGGAATATCCAAGGCTAAAATTTTACAAATATCAACAATGGTCCCTCCGCCAAACGCAACAATACGTTCAAACTTCATGGCTTTCATATCCTTTGCCATGGCATCAATCATCTCGTCAGAAGGCTCTCCTTTACCATATTTTTCTTGAAAAAGTATATTTGTCTTAATTTTCAAAGGTTCCACATAGGGAGTATACATCCACTCGTTGGTAACCAAAAGGTCTTTTTCCCCC
This sequence comes from uncultured Oscillospiraceae bacterium, assembly GCA_964489555.1. Classification (GTDB taxonomy): domain Bacteria; phylum Bacillota; class Clostridia; order Peptostreptococcales; family Anaerovoracaceae; genus JAAZGD01. The sequence goes on from CAZAZF010000001.1 coordinate 115,727, forward strand.
AGGGAAAATTCTTCGTGAAATTCACTCATTGTATTAAAGTAATAAATCTTAGGAACCACTCTCAATGCTAACATAACGACCCTTCCTTTCCACTCAAATATGAATTTGCTTATTTGCAGGACGCATGAAAACGCTCTTGAAATGCTATTTCTAATTCTTCTTGAAAATCCGGATGGGCAATCTGAATCAGCTGCCTGGCTCGATCTTTCAAGTTTCTCCCTCGTAACTGTGCAATCCCGTATTCGGTGACCACATAATCCACATCATTCCTTGATGTGGTTACAGCTGCCCCATGGTCAATATAGGGCACAATTTTAGAAATCCGGGTCCCATCTTTTTTCATAGTGGAAGAAGGCATGGCAATGATAGCCTTTCCTTTGCCATCCAAGGACATGGCAGCGCCTCGAACGAAATCCACCTGCCCTCCTACTCCGGAAAATTGTTTGGTCCCGATACTGTCCGAAACCACTTGCCCCATGAAATCTACTTGCAAAGAAGAATTAATGCTCACCATTTTGCTATTTTGGGCAATAACAGCCGGGTTATTAACATAGTCTACGGTTCTCATTTCAATCATAGGATTTTTGGAACAAAAATCATATAGCCTCTTGGTTCCCATCAAAAAGGTAACCACCATTTTCTCCCTATGAATACTTTTTGCAGAGCCATTGATGGCTCCTTTTTCATATAAATCCACCACGCCATCCGAAATCATTTCCGAATGAATACCTAAATTCTTTTTATCTTGCAATTGATACAACACGGCATCCGGAATGGCCCCAATGCCCAACTGCAATGTGCTGCCATCTTCCACTAAGGATGCACAATGTTTCCCTATGGCTTCTTCTATCGGTCCGATTTTGGGAAGAGGAATTTCCGCCAGTGGATATTCAGTTTCTACAATTTTATCAAACTTGCTTACATGAACGAAGGTGTCCCCATAAATTACCGGCATTTGACAATTTACCTCGGCAAGCACCGTCTTGGCAGACTGAATTCCTTGCATGGTGTAATCTGCGGAAACTCCTACAGAGCAATATCCATGTTCATCCGGTGGAGAAACCATCACCATCATCACATCAATAGGGAAGTGGCCTTGTCGAATTAGCTTAGGTACTTCATGAAAAAATACCGGAACGAAGTCTCCATGGCCTTGTTCGATACAGCCCCTGGTATTTCCTCCTGTAAACCACCCATCCCATCGGAAACTGTCTTTATACTCCGGCCAGGTGTATTTTCCTTCACCTAAAGAAACCATATGAGAGATCGTCACATCTTGATAATTGGCCGCATTTTCTACCATAGCCGTAACCAACTCTTTTGGCTCTCCCACACAGTGGGCGAACACCACTCGATCTTTAGATTTTATAGCTTGGACTGCTTCCTGTGCGGTGCATTTCTTGCTTTCATAAATTTCTTTCCAGTTCAACTCACTCAACCTCCATCCATTCTTGCAATTTTCTTACGGTCTCTTCCAGTGCATTTGGGTTCCAAATTTTCACCACTCCTTCATTGTAAGTAAATTGGTGATAGCTTGCACAACAACTGGTGCACCCGCCTATGACCAAGAGGGCGTCGTATTCGACACCCTCCTTCGCAATTTCAAAATCTACATCCTGCAATCTGTCTCGAATCTTTTGAAAGACACCACCTCTATCATATCTGGGATTGCATCCTCCACAATATCGAACTCCTACCTTCATCATGACTACTTGATTCCTGCCAGAACCTTTGCTAATTCCTTCTTGGCTTCAATATTGCCTTGCCTTGCAATCATGATACGCTGGGCTTGCGGGGATCCAGCACCATGCATAGATTCCGTTCGATAACCAACAGCAGTTGCGCCCAAACATACATTCTCAAGAAAACGCAAGATCCTCATTCTTTCTTCCGTAGTGCATGCAGGAGATGCCGCATAATATTTATTACAAATATCGCTCAATGTTTCCCCATTCTTCCCAACAACTACACCCGATTTAAAATCTTTTTCTGAAGGCATGGTAACCATAAGCCCACCGGCAATGTCTTCTGCCAACCGAACAATTTCATAGGGGAATCTGGTTACATTTTGCTTGCAAACATTGGCTAACAACAAGTCAATTTGGTAATTGCCCGCCGCTGTCGGGTATCCTTCTGCTGAGCAAGCAATCCCGCAGCAGTATAGGGTTTCGTTCAAATGGGTCATTTCAATTAATTTGTCTTTGATATGGGATGCTTTTTGAGCTCCATTATATTCTGCTGCCAATGCCGCGGCTCCAATAACTACATCTCCTACCCCAACTTTGCACCCTCCATATGAGGCTCTATGGTATCCGGCAAATCTTTCCACCAACATGCCTGCAAAATCCGTTTCTCCATTTAGGAAAACATATTCATTGGGAATAAACACATTATCAAATACCACGAGTGCTTCCTGACCGCCAAATCTTTTATTGCCCAAATCCACATCTGCATTCTCTTCCAATTTTCTGGTGTCACAGGACTGACGTCCATATATCATAAACAATCCTTCTACATCAGAAGGGCAAGCAAAAGATATAGCATAATCTTTATCTTCCGGTCTCATGGATTGCGTAGGCATAATTAGATGCCAATGAGAATTGATAGACCCCGTTTGATGAGCTTTGGCCCCTCTCACCACAATCCCATCCGGCCGCTGTTCTACTACTCTTAAAAATAAATCCGGATCCCTTTGTTGATGAGGTGCTAGTCCTCGATCTCCTTTAGGATCTGTCATGGCTCCGTCTACCGTCCAATCTTCTTTTTGAACCTTTTTCATAAATTCAACGAATCTCTTGTGGTAGTCTGTCCCGTATTTCTCATCTGTTTCGTATGTAGTTGAATACTCCGCATTAAAAGCGTCCATCCCCACACAGCGTTGGAAACAACTGGCCGTTTTTTGGCCACACAGTCTTTGCATTTTTATTTTCTTACGCAAATCATCTGTGCTTTGATGCAAATGATCAAATCGATTTACAGTTTCTCCCGTCAAATGAGATTCAGCAGTCATGAGGTCCACATATTGCGGATCATGAGCCAACTCATATGTCACTGCCACGCTGTTAATCGAAGGGCGAATCATAGGATGATCCACCCAATTTTCAATTTTTTCACCAAACAAATACACTCTGGTGTTAAGCTTTCTCAAGCTTTCAATGTACTGCTCTCCTGTCATTAACATTTCAGCTTCACTCCTTTTTGAATTATGATATATAGTTAACGGTTGTAAACCTAATGGTTCCTCTTTCAATAGAGCATGAATGTTTTCTTTCTCTAAATTTCTTTATTTAACATCTTTTTAGCCATATCAATCAAATCCTGAGAAATAGAGGTGTCTAATACCACATCTTTCACCTCGGGAATCTCAAAAATTAAGATTTCTTTCACCACATTCTCAATGGTATCCTGTGCAGAAGGGCACTTTCCGCAAGCTCCCGTCATCTTCACATACACAACTCCATCTTCCCAACCCGTAACCAAAGCACCACCAAAATGCTCTGCCAATTTAGGGCTCACCTTTTCTTCTACCACACGAGATATTTCATCTAATGTCATATCAACCCCTCTTTCTATTCCAGTTACCAAAGAAATTATACCTTTTCCCTGATGGAAATACAAGGACAAAGCTGCGATTTATTGATACTATAATGCAAAAGAAAAGAGCCATTCTCCAAAGAAAACAGCCCCTCTCATTCTCTGTTATTTCAAAATATTCCGACCATTTTTACTAGCCCAAACCGGTTCCTGTCCATCAATGTTTTCCCAATAATCCAGCAAGTAAGATAGCAGGCGATAGAGCACCTCATTTCCGGAGGAGCACCATACATTATGAACCCTGGTGCCAGACAAGCGGGTTTTTACAGTAATTTCCACATAGTCTTGAGTTCGCTCCACTTGTTCCACCTTGTGCAGAGGAATTTGTATGGCCTTTCTTCCCTTTTTCTGTTCCAAATCATCGCCAAAATATAAACATCGATCAGTAATAATCATATTGTAATTTTTATCCCCTTTATAAAAATCTTCATAATCCGGAATAAATTTTCCGGTTTCGCTATCCATACGATAAATGTGATGGGTTCTCATATCTCCAAAAACCAGGAGAAAAAAAGACTCCAGTACCTTCTCATCCGGGGAAAAGGGACACATTCCCCCATAAGTTTTTCGGAAGAACTCCTGTATACCCGGTTCATCAGCCATTTTATATAGAGTCTGAAAAACCGCTTCACCATGTTGAGGGTCCCCCTTTTCTTCCGATGACTCACGCAGAAGCTTTTTCACCCTCATCTTATATCCACTTGGGGAGTTGCTCTTGGGCTTCTTTTCTTTGCCTCTCTTGGTATACGCCATAATTCCCACAAGCATTACAAATATTATTAACCACTCCATATGCAATCCTTTCTCTATTTAGCCGCCATAGTTACAAATTTATTATACCAAAAAGAAAAGGCGGTGACCATCCCCGCCTTTTCTCCTGTTTTTTCCCTATTTTATTTGGCTCATTAAACAGCCAAACCCAACAGCCTTGGCAACCACAAAGACAATCCCGGTACATATGTAGTTACTAAAAGAGTTGGAATCCAACCGAAAAAGATTAGATAAGTGGTGGTTCTCAACATTTCATTTACCGGAGCTCCTCCAATACGAGAACCCAGGTACAAGAACGGGGCCGTGGGAGGAGTTACACATCCCAAGCCCAAGTTCACACCAATAATTGCTGCAAAATGGGTTGGGCTAATGCCCAGTTGAGTCACAACCGGAAGCAAGATAGGCGTGCAAAGTAAAATCGCACTAGTATCATCCATCAACATGCCAATGATAACTAAGAACACATTGATCATCATTAGCAAAACAAACTGATTCTCCGAAACGGATGTCAGCGCATTTAAAATTTTAGATGGCACATTCTCCATGGTATAGAGCCTTGACATAACCATTACCGAAAACAACATGATAAGAATAACTCCCGTTGTAGTACCTGCATCCACCAAACTGGATTTCATGGTCTTTCGATTCAGCCCTTTATAGATGAAAAGTCCTACCGGAATGGAATAGATAACCGAGACCGCCGCTGCTTCCGTGGGAGTCATGATTCCGCCATAGATTCCGCCCAAAATAATCAGCGGTGCCAGGATTGCAGGAATCGCCCGGAAAGTGCTACGAAGAATTCGTTGCTCCGGAGGTCGTTCACGCCTTGGAATTTTAGGCATAACAGCGATGGTTTCACAATCTCGCAAAAGGTAAACATTAATTACACTGAAAAGCGTAACCAGTATAACCCCGGGGACTACTGTGGCCGCAAAACTGGCCAGTATTGATGTTCCCCCTACCCAAGCGTACAAAATCATGTTCAAACTGGGTGGTATTAATAAAGCCAGAACCGAAGCACTGGATATCAAAGCCGAGCAATGGCCTCTGGGATACCCGGCCGCATACATCCTGGGAAGCATGATGGATCCAATACAGGATAAAGTGGCAAAACCGGAACCGGAGATGGCGCCAAACAAGGCACAGGACACCACCATTACAATCCCTAATCCACCCTTAATGCGGCCCACAAAGGAGCCTACAAAGTCTACCAAACTTTCTCCAATACCACCCTTTTCCATAAAGGATCCTGCCAGAACAAACAGAGGGATGGCACAGAGAATGATAGAACTTGCTTTATTATATCCGTAGGGGAATAAAAAATGAAAATCATATCCTCCTAGCAAAACGATGGTCAATGAAGATGCGAAGAAAGCCAAGGGAATGGGCGCACCGATAATCAATACAAGAATCAGCACTGCCGCAGCAATTAATACTGTGCTCATTTAACGCCCCCTCCTTCCACGCCGTGCTCCAACATCCACTGTTCCAGATCGATTTTTTTCACACGTCGAAAATACATTTTTTTGAATTCACCAATCATATATACAATATTATAAAAAGTCATAAATCCGACCCCAAAGAAAATAGAGCTATATCCGATAACCATGGGAATACGATACACCGAGGTCACCGTCCCAATATTCACTGCATACAAAATCAAATTGAAAGCCCACCAAGTAAACCAAAGGGAAAGAACCACCGTGACCACCTCACGAAGGATTCTGATGAAGTCCTTGAATAAGTTTTCCTTCAGCATAACTTCTATGATGTCTGCTCGTATTTGACTTTTCTCATAGCTTCCATGGGCACAGCCTACCATATACAGCCAAAAAGCCACCATAATCAGCAGCTCTTCATATCCATTGAAGCTAACCCACTTAAACAACCTTAAGGCTGTTTGCACGAACACAATCAAAGTTACTGCTGAAGCAGTGACAACAATAACCCACTGCAATACTTTTGGTACAAAAAACCAAAACCTCGTGCGTTCAATTCTTGTCAACGTACCTCCTCCTTCTCTCTAAAATTGGGAGGAAAGGTGATTCCTCTCCCCCCAGATTTCCTATTACAAACAATAACGATTCGGAATTGATTATTACAACAAACTTTACATCCCTACTTCTGCTCGGAATCCATCCATCAATTCTTTGGTCAACAATTCTTCCAATTTCGGCCAGGAAGTTTCTCGAATAAATGCCGCATGCTCTGCAACTTGCTCATCAGTGAACATGATTACTTCTACATTGTAGTCGTCTTGCAATCTCTGTCTGTAGTCGGCTTCATTCTCTTCCGCCATAACGAAGCTTTCAGCACTCATTTCCCGATAACAATCCAATACGATTTCTCGATCTTCATCTGTTAATTTAGCAAGACTCGCTTCGCTGACAACATAAGCTGTGGCCTCAAAATGGAGCCAATTGTAGTACATCTTATTGATAATTTCTCCTACCCAAGCATAATTCATGTTGGCGGTACCACCAATCCAACCATCTACTACTCCTGTCTGAAGAGCCGTAGGAACTTCTGCATAAGTAATGGTGGTGGGATTATATCCCAAATCTTCCTGCACGATTCGGAATGTGGCCATGGCAGGGCTTCTTAGAGCCAAATTCTTATTGGCTCCCGGAACCATAACATCAGTGGGGTCTTTCTTTACGCCCATTCCGATGAAACCTTCACAAACAAATCCTACAAAATTAACATTTTGGCCTGCACAAATCTCTTGCATAACCGAGACCATATAAGAATCCGGACCATACAATACTTTGCCGTCTTCGAAGCCAGTTGCATAATAAGGCAGATAGGCAGCGCCCAATCTGGCGTCGGAAGCGTCAGGAACAGTAATCTGGGCTGAATCGATAGCCCCTAAGATAACTTCTTCATAAACGGTTTCATAGCTTCCCAACTGACTGGCAGGATAGTAAGCGATTTGTACTCTTCCTTCGGTTCTTTCAGCAACCAGCTCTACCAATTGCTCGTTCAGTCTTGTGGACATGTGATCCACAGGGGCATCAGAGGCCAGACGGAAAACCATGGGATTTTCAGCATCGTATGCGGCTGCTTCTCCACCGCCGCCGCCACCACCGCCGCAAGCGGCAAATGAAGACAGTACCAGTACCAAAACCAACATGATTGCTAATGTTTTTTTCATATGCGATCTCCTCCTTTATTCATCGACAAAAGGTCTTATCAGTTTGAAAAGCCCTTTGTCATTCACTCGGAAGGATTATACTATACAATCGACTTTTTTAGCAAACAAATGTGTTTTTTTTTTTTGTTTTTCCTATCGTGTATACAAGATAAGAGGATTTCGGCCCTTACCGAACACTTGCTACGGCAAAATAGTACATTTTTCTACATTTGGCAGCAAGTTTGTATACATATTCCCCTTTCGAATACGACTTATATCCCTTTGAACGCGGCTTTTCGTTTTTCTAAAAATGCGCCCATGCCCTCTTTCTTGTCTTCACTGCTAAAAGGACCGGTAAACGCTTCGATTTCCAAAGCCGAAGCAGAAATCATATCCAAATCAAAGCCCCGATTGATGGCTGTTTTAGCCGCACCGATGGCCAGGGGTGCTTTTTCTAAAATCTTTTGAGCAAGCAACTCTGCTTTTCTCATCAATTCCTCATGAGCAACCACCTCTTCGCAAAGCCCAATGGACAAAGCTCTTTCTGCTCCAATGGTTTCGCCTGTCATAATCAACTTTTTACCTATGGCTTTCCCTACCAACCTGGGAAGGCGCTGTGTTCCGCCAAACCCTGGAATGATTCCCAAATTTACCTCCGGCTGCCCAAATTTCGCTTTTTCTGATGCAATACGAAAATCGCTGGCCAAGGCAAGTTCACAACCGCCTCCCAACGCAAAGCCATTTACGGCAGCAATAATCGGTTTTTCCATTTCTTCCATATAATTCATCAATCGATGACCTGCTTGCATCATTTCCCGGCCTTCCTTAGCATTCATCCCGTGCATGGCCGCAATATCCGCCCCCGCCACAAAGGCTTTTCCCTCTCCCGTTAGAATCACCACACCCACTTCCGAATCGTTGGCTATTTCCTGAAAGAGCGCCAGCATTTCCTCCAGCACCTGTAGGTTCAATGCATTCATAGCTTCCGGCCGGTTTATCGTTACGATGCCTATTCCATCCTTTTTTTGATAGTAAATTGTTTCATACATAACCAGTTCTCCTTTTTCTATATATTTTTTAGTAAACCGATGTTGAGACTTAAAAAGCATAACCTCATAAAGTTATCATATCATTTGGGTAATTTCTCTGCAATATCTCGGGGTTTTCGCTTAAAGGGGTTCCAGGGAAGCTCCATTATGAAGCACCCGGCAATCAATAATATCGCCCCAAAATATGCTCTGGGTAAAAGAATTTCCCGGGCAAAATAGAAGGCCACAAATCCTGCAAAAACCGGTTCCAATGTGAATATGACTCCTACATGATTTGCAGAAGTGTATTGCTGCGCCACCGCTTGAACGATAAATGCAAGTCCCGTACAAAATACGGCCAGGAATAAGACCGAGCCCCAAACTCTGCCACTAGAGGGCATCACCGGTTCTTCCAAAAGGAACGCAAGACCCAATTGCCATAACCCATTAAATCCTAGTTGAAATACTCCCAGCTGAAACGCATTCACTTCCGGTTTCTTAACCGCTCTCTCAGTGACCAAAAGGTCAAAAGCATAGGCCACAGCACAGAGTATGCACAGCAAATCTCCAACCGCCGGTTTCAAATCCCGGTCTAAGGTTAAAAGCCCAATGCCGATCACACACATCACCACCACAATTTTTAATTTCTTGCTGGGAACAATCCGAAAAATGAAATACCCCAGAACCGGTGTAAACACCACAGAAAGAGCACACAAAAAACCAGCATTGGACAAGCTGGTATACATCACGCCAAAAGTAGCCCCTATATAAACCACAACTAAAATAGTTCCTATGTAGAAACTATATTTCAAGGTTTCTCTATTGACCCCTCTCAACTTGGGAAAAGCAAGCACCACTGCCACAAAAAAAGCAATTAAAAACCGATGGGCATTCAATGTAAAAGGATCTAACTCTACTAAACTTACATCCATTAAATAATACGAAATCCCCCATGCAAAGGTGACTAGCAGCAGCATTAGATCCGCCTTAATTTGTTTTGTCATATTAGGATTCTCCAATAAAAAGTTCCAAGGCAAGTTGAGGTCCCATGAGTCCGCTCTTGTTCTGCCCATCAATTTCAAAAAGCCTCTTCGCCAAATATTGCAACTGTTTTGTGGAATATTTACTGGCAGCGGCCCATCCTTTTCTCAGCCGGAACGGATGTACTTTCAATGTTTTCTCCATTTCCGCCATAGACAATCCTCGGTCCAGAAGCTGACGGATATCCAGTAATAATTCGTATTGAGAAATTAACAGGCCCAAAATCATGTAAAAATTTTCTCCAGAGTGAAGCATGTTGGACAATATTTCATAGGCTTCCCCCTTGTTCCCGGAGGCCAAAGAATCAACCAAAGAAAACACAAAAGTATCCAAATCTCCTGCCAATGTTTCATTGACATCCAAAGCCGTGACCTGATTTCCTTGGGAGTGGGATATAATCTTGGCCAAATCATTATCCAAATGATATAAAGTATAAGTGGATTGAGGATGATAATACCCGGATAATTCAATGATGGTATCTGCCACATCTTCCCTTAATAACTTCCCCGCCTTCTTAAATCGGTTATTGATGAAAACCAGAAGGTCCAATCTCTCCAACCTTCCAAACTCATAGGAACTTCCCACCCTATGTAAACTTTTTGTCAATTGCAGCCTTTTATCCACACCCGCCTCTTTAAATAATAGTATGGTTGTAGTGGGAAGCTGAGGCAAATACTCTCCCAATGCCTTTCTCAGCCCGCTGTCTTGCTCCGTATCTCCGTCTTCCGCCGCCCCCCTCTTTTGCGGTTTGAAAAGCCCACTGTCTTCTACTACCACCACTCTTCTTTCAGAAAACATAGTCAAGGTCTCACAAACAGAAATCAGTTCCTCCAGTGCGGGCATTCCTTCAAAGACAGTGACATCCAACAACTGGGTGTCCGAATTCACATATTTACGGATTATTTCGCGGACAGCCCAGTCCACCTGTAACCGCTCTTCCCCATAAAAAAGCAAAACCGAAGGGAAGTCTCCCTTCTTCAAATCTTCCATCATTCGCTTGAAAGCATGGTTTCTATCCATAGCTGCTTATTTCCATCCCTGGGGATTCCGATTCCAATAGCCCCACTCAAATCGTTTCTTAAAACCATTATATCCTGTTCCAAACATTTTTCAATAACTGTAGGATGAGGATGTCCAAAATTGTTTTTCCCTACCTGGATCACCGCCAAAACAGGATCAATTTCTTTAAGAAACCGTTGCCCGGTGCTGAAACGAGAACCATGATGAGCAATCTTCAAAATATCATGATGCAGCAAAGAATCTCCCTGGTATTCAATCAGCAATACCTCTTCTCCCTTTTGATCGATGTCCCCGGTCATCAGAAGGGAAACTCCCTTGCATTCCACTCGAAGCACCAAAGAAATTTGATTTTCGTCTTCCGGTAATCTTGTATTTTCAACCGGAAAGGACTCCGGAGATAACACAACAATACGCACACCTTCTTCCACAATAATTTCCGTACCCTTGGACACATAAACCAACTGATTCCGTTGAAACCCACTGGAAGATATAATCTCTTCCTCTACCATTCGGTAACCTTCATACAACACTAGCTTATGAACAGGGAGCTCCTGGCTCAAGGTTTGGAATCCTCCATAATGATCTTGATGCAAATGGGTAACTACAGCTAAATCTATAGACCCATGTCCATTTTTAAGAAGATAAGGCAAAAGCACCTTTCTTCCTACATCATAAAAATCGCTTCCCCCGGAATCGATCATTATGGTCCGCCCTTTTGGGGTTTCAATAAAAAGACAATCCCCCTGACCTACATCTAGGAATACCATATCACAATTTTCCAAAGGTTTTTTGTAAATTCCTTGTGCCGTCAGTGCGAATATCAAAATGCATAGACAGGCTGCAGTCCCCTTGAAACACCCGCCTCGAATCCTCAGAATTCTCGCTTCTTCGGAAGAAATAAAGAATATCACCACCAGCATTCCGGCTACCAGAAACACAGGTGGACCAATAACCCAGAAGCTGGTCTTTCCTTCCCAAAAAAGAAGTCGATTCACAAATACCAGCCCATCCAAGCCCCATCCTGTCGCCTTTCCTAGTGTGACAAAAAAGACTCCTTGCCCCAAAAATGACAATGGAAATAGAAAGAGAAGTACGGGCAATACCAATCCTGCCAAAAGAACCGATGGGATGTTCGCCAAAATACTCACTAAAGAAACATGGTTGAAATGGTGGACAATAAGCGGGGTCAATCCAATTTGTATGGCCAAAAGAGGGCCTAAAATTTTTATTGCAAAGAACTTAAAACACCTTTCAAAGAGAGGAACAAAGAATGCCATGCTTAAAAGCGCCATATAGGAAAGCTGAAACCCTACATTATGGATCATAAAAGGTTGAAATAATAAAACAAGACTGGCCGTAAGCAAGGTTGCACTTAACAAATCAAACCGTACATGGAGAAACCGGCACAATATGTGAAAACCAATCATTAATACGGCCCGTACTACGGATGGAGAAAAAGCACTTAAAAAGGCATAGTTAAGCAAAAGGAATAGGATAAGGCCATTCCAAACCAGGCTATATTCCCATCCTGTCCAACTTCCAATGGACAGGAAAAATAAATAGAAGATTCCTACATGGAGACCACTGACTGCCAAAATGTGGGCGGTAGCGTTTTTTTGAAAAAGCTCAATTAAGGGCTCTTCCATTTGCGTCTTGTCTCCAAAAAGCATTCCCAAGGCCAATGAAAATTGCCGAGGGGTCAACAAATCCTTCAAACGGTGTAAAAATTCTTGTTTTAAACAAGCTACTTTATTTATTCCTCCATACACTATTTGAGAGAAAACCCCTCCCCCATTATTTTCCGGAAAATAAATCCAGCTTCTCTTCCCATCCATTATCGTACCCACATCTCTGGTTCTTAAATATTCTCTGTAATCAAAACATGCCGGATTTCTGGCGGACTCCGGTATTTTTACTTCCCCCTTGCATTGCACCACTTTGCCTGAAGCCCCCACCAAGGAATCCTTTCCATCATAGATTCGATATATAACCTTTTCAGGACGCGAGAAGGCACCTCTCTCCTCTTCCCCATAACATATCAGGGTCAAATACTGCCTCCCACCTTGACGCTCTTCTACAAAGAGAATTCTCCCCCACACTGTGCGAATTTCTCCCTCTACTTCATGCAATTGGAAAGAACGCTGGTTCTCCAGACTATAAAAAAGGGCTCCCGCCAAAATACATACCAGTATTACCAGCGCCCACTTTATTGAAAACTTCTTTTTCGACTTTTTTTCACGAAAGACCACGATGAAGAAAATGGAAAATCCCCCTAGAATCATGAAAGACAAATCACTCCAGCCCCGGGATACCGCTTCCGCTGCTATCCCAACAATAAATCCGCTGGCTATCCAAACGAAGGGCCTTCTTGGCATCGTTTCTTTCCTTTCGTAAAATATCCATATTTTACCATTTTTGTGGAACATTTGAAACCCTTTTTCGTCATTATTGTGATAGGATTTTGCCAACGAAAGTTTTTCTTTAAACCCATTTATGGTATAATATTTTGTCTAGCTGCCCCGCAGCAAAACAAAAAAGGAGGAGGGAAAAAGATTGACAGATAAAGGAAAAGGAAAAGGAAAAGGACCGGACCTTATGGACAAAAATGAGCGGGAAAAAGAAATGGATGATTTCTTTGCCCAGTTTGTTAATGTGCATGATGAGTTTGATAAAATAAGCGAGAATCTAAGCAATTCCGAACGAGGAGGGCCCGCTGAAAACGCACCCACATCATCCGAAGAAGGTTCCACTCCTCTTTCCAGAGAAACCCGGGTATTTCGATCCCGACGGTTCCAGGAGAATGACACACAAACAAGAGAAGAACCCTTGGAAAGCCAAGAAACAACCTTGTTTCCCAGGGGCATCGGTGGTTCAATTTCTTCTTTCAAGTCAAAATTTAAAAGTCGCTTTTTTATCGATCGAGCAGGAGAAAATCCTCAAATGAAAATGAAAAAAAATGGAAAAAGCAGGACGAAGCGTTATCGGTTGAATACAAAAAGATTGTTAAAAACCTTAGCGTTATTTATAGCATTAATAGGCGCTATCGCACTGATCTTTATCTCATCCATCGTGTTCTCTTCTCCTTCGATTGAACCAGACAATATCTATGGCTTATTGTCTGAAAGTTCGGTCCTCTATGACGACAAGGGACAACCCATTGAATCTGTTTTTGAAGCAGAGGGAAAGCGAACCAACATGGAATATGTAGATATGCCCACGAATCTCATCAATGCCTTTGTAGCTCTTGAAGACAAAACTTTCTGGAATCACAATGGATTCAATGTAATTCGTATTTTTGGGGCCATTCGTGACTCCTTTACTTCCGGGCAAATCAGCGGGACCTCTACCATTACTCAACAGTTGGCCAGAAATGTTTATTTGGCTGAAACCAAATCTGAACGATCAATGAACCGAAAAATTCGAGAAGCATACTATACTGTTCAACTGGAGCGAAATTTAAGCAAAGAGCAGATTATCGAAGCCTATCTCAACACCATTTTTTTGGGGTACAATTCCTATGGAGTCCAGGCCGCTAGCAGGGCCTACTTTGGAAAAGATGTAGGAGAACTGGAATTGTTTGAATGTGCTGCATTGGCGGCCATTCCTCAAATGCCGGATCGTCATGCTTTGATTAAAACATTAAACAGTGATTCCATTACGGAAGAAACGGAAGGAATTCTGTACAAAGGAAGCCAGTACACCTATGTGGTAAGTGATGTGAGCAAGGATCGTAGAGAACTCTGTTTGCGCTTAATGTTGGAGCAAGAAAAAATTTCCCGGGAAGAATATGATTTGGCTGTTTCTGAAACCATCGCCGCTCATTTAAATCCCGGCTTGGACGAAAAAGATGAGCTGTCTTCCTATTTCACCGATTACGTTATAAACCAGGTGATTTTGGATCTTAGAGATGAGTTCAAGGTAGAATACAGTGACGCCCGCCAAATGTTGTATACCAATGGTTTATCCGTTTACACCACTATGAATTCAGATATGCAACTCATTATTGAAACCGAGTTTTCCAATTCCGCCAACTTCCCTAAGGTTGCCAATTTAAGGAAGGATGGAAAAGGAAATGTCATTGGAAACAACGGTCAAATTTTGCTTCACGACTATTCCACCTATTTTGACGAAAACCAGTTTTTCGTTCTATCTCCAGAGGAATACCAACGCAACGGAGACGGTTCTGTCACCATTTTAAAAGGCAAACGACTAAATATTTACAATACAACAGTAAAGGGCGAAACGGATTATAGTTTAGAATTTAAACCTTTATACCTGACGGAAGACTCCGTGTTCTACAGCATAAATGGAGGTTATGTAAATATTCCTCCTTCTTATAAAACAAGAGATGGCGAAGGCAACTTGGTAATTTCACAAGAGTTTTTCACCGACTTCCCGGAATTTTTCTCCTTTGACAACCGAGGTATGTCCTTCGGCCCTGCTTCCTATTCCTTGAATCAAAGAGTCATCCAACCCCAGTCAGCGATGGTGATTACGGAGTATAAAACGGGCCAAATCAAAGCCATGGTGGGAGGCCGCATCACAAAGGGAAGGATGTTATTCAACCGGGCCACTTCTCCTCATCAGCCTGGTTCTGCCATAAAGCCCATGTCCGTCTACTCTGCTGCTTTACAACAGGGATACGAAGCACAAGCTGCCGGAACGACGCAGGTGTTCGTTACTTATGACAACTATGGAAACGAAATCCCCAACTATTACGGGGACTACTGGACTGCCGCTTCCGTCATTGATGACGCTCCTCTAAAAACAGGAGATAAAATATGGCCCAAAAACTGGTATAACTCGTATCGAGGTCTGATGAGTGCGCGGACTGCCGTAGAACAATCCGTTAATGTGGCCGCCGTAAAAGTAGTTTCTCAAGTTGGCTTTGACTATTCTGCGGACATACTGGAAAAAATGGGAGTATCTACTGTGGAAAGAGAGAATCTCCAAGTTAACGACTTAAACCCCGCCGCACTGGGGCTCGGTGGTATGACTCATGGAATATCTCCTTTAGAAATGGCCGGGGGCTATGGAACCATTGCCAATTACGGAAAATATGTGGAACCGGTTTGTTATACTCATGTAACCAATAAAAGAGGAGAAACCATCTTAGATCGTCTCCCGAAAACAGTACAAGTTCTCGACGAAGGCGTTGCCTGGATTATGAGTGATATTCTCCGCTCTGTAGTAACCAATGGGTTGGGCTCCTCTGCTTCCATACCCAGTCAGCCCGTAGCAGGTAAAACCGGAACCACCACCGACAATTTTGATGCCTGGTTTGTAGGATACACCCCTACATACGCTTCTTCCCTATGGATTGGAAATGATGCCAGCATTGAATTATCTCAGGGTTCCGTTGCCGCTGCCCGTCTTTGGAGTAAAATCATGAAACAATGTTTACAGGATACACCAAGAGAAACCTTCGGGCCGGCTCCTGGAAATGTGGTCTCTGCAACCGTCGATGCCTATTCGGGAGGCCTTCCAACCTCCGGCCCCACACGAAGTGAATACTTTGTGAAAGGTACGGTTCCTACTCAGACCATCAGCGTTTACAGCAGAGTGGCCGTCTGTACAGAAACCGGATACCTGGCTACTCCTTGGTGTCCCAGTGTTACCTACAAATCCGGAACCGATCGAGGGTATTCGGTGGAGGATGCCAATGCAGCTTCTACTGAAGTGCCCCGTTACTACTGCCCTTATCACAATCACGACATCACCGCCTACCCAGTAGATCCTTCCGGAAATACACGCTATGACTTTGAGGCCATTGTAACAGAAGATCCGGAAGTTCCGGAAACTCCTCCGGAAACCATTACCCCTCCTGCTATAAACGATGAAACACCTCCTGCCGAAGGAGAACCCGGGACCACTCCACCCACGAGCCCGGGAACAACGCCTCCTGGCCAAACCAAACCCGGCGAAGATGAGGAGGTGCCCGGTTGGCTCCTTTAGAATCGAATTCTTCATGGACACCCGTACTGGCTTCCGGCTCTCCGAGGCGGATTGAAATGTTCCAAAGAGCAGGAATTCAGCCTATTGTAAAAATTCCTCTCGTGTCAGAAGACTTGCCATTAGATGCTCTCCCCCACGAAAGTGGGATGTACTTAGCTTTAAAAAAAGCCCTTTCGATTGAAAAGGAGTGTTCATCCGGCGAAATGATTATCGCTGCGGATACTTTGGTAGTAAAAGATGAAATCTTTGGGAAACCGGAAAACAAACAAGAAGGATTTCGTATGCTCTCTCTTTTAAGAGGAACTTCACATCAAGTGATCACAGGCGTGGCCATCCTGATGGCCCATCAACCTTATCGCACCGTGTTTTTTGAGAAGACAGAAGTGGTTTTCGACTGGTACAGTGACCAGGAGTTGGACGCTTATCTAAACACTTCTGAGCCTTATGATAAAGCCGGAGGCTATGCTATCCAGGGAATTTTTCAAAAGTATATTCTTGAAGTAGTGGGAGATCGAGATAATGTGATGGGCTTCCCATGGAAACGAGCAAAGACAGAATGGAACCAACTTGCCTCCCAACTCCCAAAAATATAACCCGTTGTATAAAGGACAAGAAAAAGCAGGCACCCAATGGATTGCCTGCTTTTTCTTTGGTCTTATTACAAAGCCAATAAGTCAACCAACCTTGTTAGATCAATCATTTCTTGATCTCCCAACTGCTTTAACAAACTCATTTGCTGCTCCACCGCCTGTTGATAAATTTCAATTTCTTCGGTGAAATCTCCCCCCATTTCTTCATAACGAAGGAATACACTGCGGGTGGCTTGCTCTACATCGGCACGTTCAAACTGTCTTCCCGTACCCCAGTAGAGATTATCCATATTATCAGGGCTCCAGAACATATGATCTTGGATTTTTATTACTTCCGGCGAAAAATACATAGCATACCACTCTAACACATTATTGATAGCCCATGCATACTCATCCGCAGCAGTAACCACATCTCCTTCCTCCAAAGCCTCTATCGTCAGTCTGCAAAGCTGAATATTTTCTTGGGGCGACTCGTGCCTCACAATGGGTCTTTCATACATAAGCCCTAGGAAAGCCTCCTGAGCAAATTGGAAGGCTTCCAAGTTTTGGTTTGTTAAAGCTTTTCCCTCTGCCCATAGCTGGACCATAGTCTCTTCATCACCATCAACCCAGGCTGCCAAATAGCCATCATTGGTGTTTCTAACCTTTTCGGCCATTGCTTCCGAAGCAGCTTTCAATGCTTCCAAATTTTCGTAGTAAGAATCCATATCAATTCCTGCCTCTACCATCAGGTCTTCATCGATGGAGGCCATAATACGATCATATTGTGGGGTAAAATCCAAATACAGAGCCGGCATTTGATCAAAATACATGGTCATGGCCGTATAATACTTCAAATTAAAAGTCATAACCGCTTCATTATATGTATCCGGCAAATCATAATTGGAATGATAATATTTTAAGTAAAAATCAAACACATTCTCCATATCTTGCTGCAATAAAAACCCATTAATCACAGTGGGAACTCCCGCCGCATAATAAGAAAAGTCATCACTGTAAGTATAAGTTTGATAACCCTCCGTTAAAACTCCATCCGGGAAACACCCCTCCGGAGCCGGTGACAAGGGGTAAGTATTTGCAAAAAAGTCCAGCATATTGTACAACTCCGGTGGAGAATAAGACGAGGTATAAGTGTCAAATTCATAAGCCGGAAGTTCAAAGTTAACGAAAGCCAATGTTTTTCCAACCCACTCCGGATGCTCACGATTAATCATTTCCCATGCACCGATGGTCCAATCATACTGTGTGCCAAAGGACCCCCACTCTTCCGATCCGTGCATACAGAAGATGATGTCGTTTTCCGGTACATATCCTGAATCCACCATTCCCTTGGCCATAGCCATGGCCAGACCAACCGCACAACTATTGTCCTGAAATCCGTGGAAATGTACGTCATAGTGAGCTCCTATGACAATTTGGTGTTCTGAACTTTTCCCGGGTATTTTTCCAACCACATTGTATGTGGTTCCTTCATTGATGTTGATATCATTATCCACCACCAAAGTACCCACTACAGGACCTTCCTCCATTTTTGCTTGCAATGTTTGGGAGTCTGCCAAGCCAATGGAAACACACGGAATGCTGATTGGGGCACAAATATCCTGACAGTTCAGTGCGTCATCAGCTATCTCAGCAAACCCTGAAACCTGGGCACTCATAATAGCTGCTGCTCCTTGAAATTCCGCTTCCAACATAGGATAAGTAATCCACCAGTTGGCTCTTTGATCAATGTCAACCAAGACAATTTTTCCGGTCACATCCACTTCTTCATAATCCCACATGGTTCCATCACCCACAAATAAAATTTCTGAAGTAATGCCTTCCGGTGAAGTGGGAGCACATGCATAGGCATAAACATCATAAAATGCACCATCTACTTTTAGGGTAGAGCCGTTGTTGGACCAAAGATCACATTCTGCTCCTACCTTTTCCACCTCCACCAGTCCAATATCACCCATTAATCCCACCAAATAATCTGCGGCTTTATGCTCTGCAGGAGATCCTGCATTTCGTCCACCTAAATCAGAAGACCAGTACTCAGGATTTTCGGAAAGCTCAAATGCCACATCATAGGCAAAACCGGGGTCCAATGCATCCATCAGGTTAGTATACATGGCCTCCAATTCCGCCGGAACCACATACCCTTCCTGCTCCTTTGGCCCACAAGCAAATAAAGATACACACAGTAACAACGCGAAAACGATTGACAATCCTTTTTTCAAGTAAGACACCTCCTTCTACATGTTACAATTATAAAGATACTACATTACACTAAATAAAATTATACCTCACTTTATGTGAAAAAACAAACAAACAAAGAATAAAGACCCGTTTTTTGCGGGTCTTTATTCATGATTAGTCCTTCTCGATTGTCTATTCAGTTGTCTTATGAAGTTGTTATTCAATTTTTATTCAGTTGTTATTCAATTTTCTATGAAGTTTTTATTAAATTGTCTATGTAATGGTTATATGGTTGTTAATCTGCCCTGGTCTCCTTTACGGACTTATCAAAAAGCTCTTCCGCCTGTTCCCAGGCCTCTATAATTTTTGGAACAATCTGATACAAATCTCCTACAATTCCGTAGTCCGCCACTTCGAATATTGGAGCATCTGGATCCTTGTTGATAGCAACAATGATATCCGAAGACTGCATACCAGCTAAATGTTGAATGGCCCCGGAGATGCCACAGGCAAAATAGATGGTGGGTTTAACCGTAGTTCCTGTTTGTCCTACCTGGTTGGCATGGTCAATCCATCCGGAATCCACTGCGGCCCTGGAAGCGCCCACTACACCTCCCACTTTATCAGCAAACTGTTTGATTAAATCAAATCCACAAGCTTCTCCCAAACCACGCCCACCGGAACAGATGATGTTGGCATCTGTCAGACTTACCAACTCTTTAGCAGACTTCACAATTTCCACAATTTCAGTGCGAATATCCTCTTCTTTGATGTTCGCCGCTACTTCAATTAATTCTCCTTTGGCATTGGAATCCCGCTCTCTCTTTTGCATTACTCCCGGCCTTACCGTGGACATTTGAGGTCTTGTTCTGGGACAGATAATCGTAGCCATCAAATTTCCACCAAATGCAGGACGGGTTTGTTTCAACCCCTTATTGGAGTCATTGGGATCCAACGTCGATACATCCAATGTGGTGTTTTCACGGGCATATTTGATATAGCTGTTAATATCCACATCCAGTCTGGTACAATCCGCTGTAAGTCCGGTATTCAATCGAGCCGCCACACGAGGAGCCAAATCTCTCCCTACATGGGTGGCCCCATAGATGACGATTTCCGGCTTATATGTTTTGAGGGCATCCGTAATGACTTTGGTGTATCCGTCTGTTGTATAATTCCTCAACAGCTCATCCTGAATCAAATAAACTTGGTCTGCGCCGTAGGCATAACACTCTTTAACCAAGTGTTCAATATCTTGGCCCACCAACAGTGCACATACCTTTGTATCCTCACCTATTTCACGGGCTAGCCGATAACCTTCTCCTATCAATTCCAAAGCCACATTCATCAATTTGCCATTTCTTTGTTCCGCAAAAACCCAAATGTTTTTGTAATCAGACAAATCCACTTCTCTTTCTTCCGTTGTATTAATGATCGCTTCAAAAGGGCACGCTGCAAGACATTGCCCACAAGCCGTGCATTTTTCCGTGATGAAAGCCAGCTTGTCCTCCATAATAATCGCATCAAAGGGGCAAGCTTTTATGCAGAGCTTACAACCTCTACACTTTTCTTTTATTACTTGAATTGCCATACTATCTCCCCCCTTAAATGATATGCTTGGACTTTAAACTAATGATTAGTTTCTGCGCAATCTCTCCATCGCTATCCCCTTCAATCATCTGGCCTTTTCCTTTTGGAACCGGAGTAAAAGAACGGAACACATTGGTGGGAGAGGCATCTAATCCTACCTCTTTATCCGGGTCTACATTCAAATCAGCCGCTCCCCATGTAGGAATCTCTTGGGCGCAAGCCTGATAAATCCCGGCGATATGCATATATCGAGGTTTGTTTAATTCCTTAATAGTAGTCAACATACAAGGTGTCTTAATACGAATGACCTCATACCCATCTTCCAGAGCTCTCTTCACCGTAATGGTTTTTAAATCCTCATCCATCTGAAACTCTTGAACATAAGTCACTTGAGGAATCCCCAATTTTTCAGCCACTTGAGGACCAACTTGTGCGGTGTCTCCGTCAATGGCCTGCCGACCGGCAAAAATCAAATCAAATTTTCCCAATTTCTGAATAGCAGCAGCAATGGCATTGGAAGTAGCCCATGTATCAGATCCGCCTAAGGCACGATCGGAAGCCAACACCGCTTCATCAGCTCCCTTTGCCAAACATTCAATCAGCATGTCTTTTGCTTGAGCCGGCCCCATCGTCACTACGGTTATATGGGTGTCTGGATACCGATCCTTAATTTGCAAAGCTTCTTCCAACGCATTGGCATCGTCATGATTTAGTATACTTGGAACCCCTTCCCGGATTAACGTACCGGTAGTGGGGTTGATTTTGATTTCATTGGTGTCCGGAACTTGCTTAGCACACACAATAATATGTAATCCCATGTTAGGCCTCCTTTCTATTTGGCAAAAACATCGGCAGCGATAACGATTTTTTGCACTTCAGAGGTGCCTTCATATATTTCCGTGATCTTGGCATCTCTCATCATACGTTCGACAGGATAATCCTTGGTATACCCGTACCCGCCATGTAACTGAACACACTTTGTAGTAACATACATCGCTGTCTCTGCGGCGAAGAGCTTGGCCATCGCCGACTTCGGACCATATTTCAAATGATTATCCTTCATATTAGCTGCTTGATAAATTAACAATCTGGCTGCTTCAATTCTTGTCTCCATATCAGCGATATCAAATTGCAAAGCCTGCATTTGGGATAATTTTTTTCCAAACTGTTTTCTGGCTTTCATATAGTCTACCGTTACATCAAGCGCTCCTTGGGCAATCCCCAATGCTTGAGAAGCGATTCCAATTCTTCCCCCATCCAGTGTGGACATGGCCACTTTAAAACCTTCCCCCACTTTCCCAAGAAGTCGATCCTTTGGTATTCTACAGTTTTGAAAAATCAATTCCGTTGTGGACGAAGCACATATCCCCATTTTATCTTCTGTTTTCCCTATGCAAAAACCATCATCCCCTTTTTCTAGGATGAAAGCAGAAATTCCTCCTCTGGTTCCTTTCGATTTGTCCGTCATGGCCATTACCACAAAAACATCCGCATAACCACCATTGGTAATGAAAACCTTTGCTCCATTCAAGCACCAAGAATCCCCCAAATCCTCTGCCCTCGTCTGTTGCCCAGCCGCATCGGTACCCGCATTGGGCTCCGTTAAGCCAAAAGCTCCCAGTTTTTTGCCAGACACCAAATCTGGAAGATATTTTTCTTTCTGTTCATCCGTACCCCACGCAAATATTG
This sequence comes from uncultured Oscillospiraceae bacterium, assembly GCA_964489555.1. Taxonomy (GTDB): domain Bacteria; phylum Bacillota; class Clostridia; order Peptostreptococcales; family Anaerovoracaceae; genus JAAZGD01. The sequence goes on from CAZAZF010000001.1 coordinate 138,319, forward strand.
GCCAACAACATAGCGAAGTATGGGCAGAACAAATTACTCCAGTGGAACCGCAAACACGGGATAATTCTTCCACAGTAATCGCATAAGCTACATTGTCACCCCCGGCTCCACCGTATTCCGTTGGAAAAGGAATCCCTAGCATACCGTATCTCCCCATTTTTTCCACTGTCTCAACGGGAAATCTGTGTTCTTTGTCAATTTCAGCAGCAATTGGCTCTACTTCGTTGATTGCGAATTCCCGCACCATTTTTCGAACAAACTCCTGCTCCTTCGTGAGCTGAAAATTCATGATGGCCTCCTTGTATTCAATCTATTCTAAATTTTTAATTTGTTAACAATATAACAATCCATATATAGTAAACACCATATCTTGTGGAATTGCAAGCTATTTTTGATATTTTTTTAGCAATTATACGAGTATCTTGTATACAGAATCCACGGCCCCAAAAAAACCTCGAGATTAGATGCCTCGAGGCTTTTTTTCATAGTTTTTGGGCCCTTTCTTTCTTGTTTTTCTTCGTTAAACTTTATCTAGACGCCATTGTTACCGCCTCTTCGAAGATGGCCAATCCCTTATCCAAATCTTCTCTTGAAATGTTTAATGGCGTGGCAAATCGAAATCCGTTTCCATAAACGCCACAGCTAAGAGTCAGCATTTTTTTCTCTAGACAGTATTCTTTCACTTTGTTCAAATATTCGGCACTTGGGCTATTGTCCTGGGGATTTACGAATTCAACCGCTACCATTAATCCCAATCCTCGAACATCTCCAATAATCGGATTCTTCTCTTTGATTGCCATCAATCTGGCTTTTAGATACTCTCCTTGGGTCACAACATTTTCTAATATGTTTTCTTCTTCCATCAACTCAAGTACCGCCAAGGCCGCGGCGGCGCAAACCGGGTGGCCTCCAAAAGTCGTTCCGTGCATACCAGGCTGCCAGGAATCCATAATTTCCTTGGTACTGACAATGGCAGACATGGGAAGACCTCCTGCGATGGCTTTTCCTAATGTCATGATATCCGGAACAATACCAAAGTGTTGGCATGCGAACATCTTTCCGGTACGTCCAAACCCGGATTGAATTTCATCAAAGATTAACAAAATCCCATGCTGTTTCAAGATTTTGTTTAACCCATCCAGGTACTTTTGCGGCGGGACAACATATCCACCTTCTCCCATAACCGGTTCAATGATTACTGCCGCTACATTTTCAGGATGAATTAAATAATCAAAGGTCCACTGCAGTTCACGAAGGCATTCAAGACTACATGTTTCGCATGTGGTATTGTAAGGGCATCGAAAACAATTCGGATATGGAGTAAAATAAACAGAAGGAAGCAACGGCTCCTGATTTTTTCGATACTTTGAATTGGAACCGGTTATTGATGTGGCTCCCAAGGATCTTCCATGGAAGGACCCTCTCATCGCAATTATCCCCGGTCTTTTTGTGTAATTGCGAGCCAGCTTAATGGCACCATCGTTGGCCTCGGACCCTCCATTGCTAAAAAACACCACATCCAACCCTTCCGGAGTCACGGAAGTTAGTTTTTTGGCTAATTTAAGAGTGGCCGGATAATTTACCATGTTAAAAGAAGCATCAATAAGAGTTTCCGCCTGTTTTCTAATAGCCTCCACAATTTTAGGGGGACAATGACCAAAAGCATTCACCGCGATTCCTTGTACAAAATCTAAATACTGGTCCCCATTGATATCTGTTAAATAAGCGCCTTTTCCTGAAACCATTACAAGATCTGTAACTTTAGCCAATGCCGGACTAAGATACTCTTTATACTCTTCAAATTTCATTTCAATCCTCCTTGCTTTGAAAAAAAGCTGTGTGTTCTGTTATGTTGTACATCACGCCTAACGCCCTTTTAATAGGAAATTTTACTGGTGTTACACCAAATGCCCATACGCTCGGCCTCTTTCACCAATTCATCTCTAAAGTCAGGGTGAGCAATATTTATGAGCATCTCCGCCCTTTCCCAGGTGGATTTGCCCTTGAAGTTTGCCATTCCATACTCCGTAACCAAAAAATGTACTCCCGCTCTAGGAACGGTGACAATGGATCCTTCAGGCAAACGAGGTACAATGAGGGACTCCAGGCTTCCATCTTTTTTCCGCCGAGTTGAAGGAAGACACAAAAAGCTTTGTCCCCCCTCTGATTTGAAGGCACCCATAACAAAGTCCAACTGGCCCCCATTCCCTCCTATATGTTGCCACACATCCGATTCGGAATTGACTTGCGTAAACAGGTCAACCTGCAGGCAACTGTTTATTGATACCACCTTCTCATTGCTCCCTATGGTTCCAATGTCGTTCACATATTCCACTGGAGCACAAGTACAGACGGGGTTCCCGTCCAGAAACTCATAAAGCTCTTTGGAGCCTTGGGCAAATGTATAGACAATTTGCCCCCGATCCATTTTTTTATTTCCTGTTATTTTCCCCTCTAAATAAAGGTGATAATAAGCGTCTACCAGCATTTCTGAATGCACGCTCAAATCCCCGATATCAGAATCTGTAATCATAGTACCAACATAATTAGGAATTCCGCCGATTCCCAATTGCAATGTACTGCCACTGTCTATTCTTTCCACAATTTGTTTTGCAATGGCCTTGTCAACATCATTGGCTTCCTTCGCACGAATGATGGGCATGTCTACATTGCTTCCCTCCACTACCAGATCCACTTGACCAATATTAATGCTGGTCTTATACCCCAAGGCTTTCGGTTGTTTTTCATTTACTTCTACGATTACTTTCTTAGCCTTGCCCAATATGCCCCAATATTCCGCTACTTGTGGCCCCAAGTTGAAATTTCCCCAAGCGTCCATGGGCCCTACTTGTAGCATGGCCACATCAATATCCCCTACCGTTTCCGCCCAGTATTTGGTATTCTCACGAAATTGCACCGGAATATACCAGCAACAGCCTGCTTTGTTCATTTTTCGATCCTGGCCACTCATATGAGTACTAAGGTATTTGAAATGCTTGGATTCCGGGTCTGCCTCCAGCACTGCCGGTATATGGGAATACGCCCATATGGTGGTACACACTTTAACATCATGAAGCTCTTCCGCACGTCTTGCCAACGCTTGATCCAAGTCCACAACCAGCCCGTTAAACAGTCCATAATGGACCCGATCCCCTGATTTGACAACCTTTACCGCCTCATCCGCCGTCACCAGTTTTCGTTTATATTCTCCTTGAATGTCTCGGTTTTTGCTAATTACTCTTATTCTGTCCATCCGCCTTTGCCTCCGATTCCATTTATACCATTTCGATAACTACCGCGGTTCCCATTCCCCCACCTGCGCATAAGGTAGCCAAACCATAACGGTTATTTCGCTTTTTCATTTCATAAATCAACGAGATAACGATACGGGCTCCAGTAGCACCTACCGGGTGGCCCAGAGAGATTCCTCCACCATTAACATTTAATTTATCGATATCAATTCCCAATTCTTTTTGACACGCAACACATTGTGCCGCAAAAGCTTCATTGATTTCAAAAAGCTGAATTTCATCCAGAGAAAGGTTGGCCTTTTCCAAAGCTTTATGTGTTGCACTTACCGGCCCTATTCCCATAATCTCCGGATCTACCCCGGTAGTGGCTACGGAAACGACCCTGCATAAGATAGGAACGCCCAGTTCTTTGGCCTTCTCTTCTTCCATAAGCAACACTCCGGATGCAGCGTCATTCATACCGGAAGCATTTCCAGGAGTTACCGTACCCTCTTCAATAAATGTGGCTTTCAACTTTGAAAGACCCTCCAATGTAACATCCCTTTTGGGATACTCATCTTTATCAAAAGTGACTTCCGATTTTCTGGTTTTTATGGTAATCGGGATAATTTCTTCATTAAATTTGCCCTGATCCTGGGCCTCTGCAGCTCTTTGTTGACTTAAGAGTGCATAAGCATCTTGCTCCTCTCTGGACACTTGGTATTTAGCCGCCACATTTTCTGCCGTAACTCCCATACCGGGACCTATTCCCAGGTTGGTAAGAGAATCCCACATAGAATCTCTTAATTCCATGTGTCCGAACTTTTGCCCATAGCGGGCATTGAAAACCATATGAGGAGCAGTACTCATGCTATCGGCCCCCCCCGCCATGATGCAGTCGGCTTCCCCTGCCCTTATTTGATAAAACCCCATCTGAATGCTTGACATAGAGGATGTACAATTCCGATGAATAGTAATTCCTGGAACCGAAGTGGGAAGCCCCGCCTTCACCAAAGCCACTCTAGCCAAATTATTTTCTTTGTAAGTTCGCTGGTAGTTGCATCCCCAAATTACATCATCCACCAAGCCTGCATCAATTTTTGCTCTTTCAATCAGTTCCTTCATAACAGGAATGGATAAATCCAGGGATGTAATATCCTTGAATTGCCCTCCAATAGTCCCAATAGGTGTTCTACAAGCTGACACAATAACTACATTTCTCATTTTTTTCCTCCTTTGATTTTCATCTTTCGAATTAATTAAATTATTTCCCTTTATAAACGGGCTTCCTTTTTTCAAGAAAGGCGGTCATTCCTTCCTTCTGATCCAAGGTCTCAAATAGCATCGCCCAGTTTTTCTTTTCAATCTCCATACCGGTTTCATAGTCGCCTGCTTTAAGCCCTTCCCGTATGGTTTTCTTGACCATTTTCAATGCCAAAGGCGCACCATTCACTAATTTATCGGCCCACAACAAGGCTTCTTTGTATGCTTGTCCCGGTTCGGTGATTCGGTTAACCAACCCTATGTGTAAAGCTTCCTCTGCGTCAATGATAGATCCGAAAAGGATCATCTCCAAAGCCTTGGAAACACCAATGAGTCTGGGAGCAATAATGGTTCCCCCGGCCCCGGGCATAATCCCAAGGCCGGTTTCGGGAAATCCCAGTTTGGCCTCTGAAGAAGCAATTCTAAAGTCGCAGGTAATGGCAAGTTCTAATCCTCCGCCCAGTGCATACCCTTCAATTGCCGCAATGGTGGGTATTTCCAAGTCGTATATTTTCTGAAAAGTCTTGGAAAAAGCAAAAGCTTCCGCTCTTGCCGCATCCAAATCTACCATGGCTTTGATGTCCGCTCCAGCCGCAAAATTTTTCTCTCCTGTCAATATGACCGCACCCATTTCCTTGTCGTTTCTCAAAGCATCCAGGTGATGGTCCAATTCGTCTACTAGCGAGCGATTCAAAGCATTCAGAGCATCCGGCCGATGCAATTTCAAAGTAGCAATGCCCTTCTCTTTTTCCACTATTATATGCATTTATGTAAACCCCTTATTCCGAATAAGATTCCACTCTACCTTTTGTAATCGTAAAACCCCTTGCCGTTTTTACGACCATATTCCCCTCTCGCATAACGTTCTGTCAAGCAGGCGGAAGGGCGATCCTCCGGCATTTTTGTCATCTTGAATTTTTCCATATATACATTGTATTCCAAATCAATCCCCGTCATATCCAATAGCTCCAAAGGACCCATGGGATGACCAAGACCTCCCTTTACCGCCTTATCAATGTCTTCAATGGAAGCGATCCCCATATCCAACAGATAGCAAGCTTCCCGCGTAAGGGCACTGAAAATTCGGTTAACCACAAAGCCGTATATTTCTTGATGGACTAGTACTGGATCCTTCCCAATGGCTTTTGTGAATTCATAGACAGCGTTCAAGGTGTCTTCGGATGTGTGTTCGCCCTTTACCACTTCCACAATTTTCATTACCAAAGCGGGGTTAAAAAAGTGCATATTGCATATTTTAGCTGGATCTTTCAACACATCACAAAACCTGGAACTCACAATATAGGAACTATTGCTAGCATATATGGCATGGTCCGGTGCAATTTTTGCCACTTCAGCCAAAATTTTTCTCTTGGTTTCCAGCACATCCGCCACCGTTTCCAAAACAAAATCAGCATTTGTACAGGCTTGCGTCAAGTCTGTAGTGAAAGTGAGATTCTCCATGGCTACTTTCGCTTCTTCCGCCGTAATTTTTTCCTTGGCTACGGCTTTTTCAAACCAACCTGAAGCAAAAGCACTGGCTTTCTCTACAGTTTCTTCCCTTCTTGAATAACATACTGTTTGAAATCCGCTTTTTGCAATCTGTATTGCTATTTGATTTCCCATTAGGCCTGCGCCCAACACTACAACCTTATTGATTTTCATAAATCTCTTCTCCTTTAATTTCATTCTTTTAACTACAAACGATTAGGCCAGTTCACGAGCAAACAGGGCGGCACCTAGAGCACCTACCACTTGGGGGTTTTCTAATCGAACCACTGGCAGTCCGATTTCTATTTCAATGGCATCAACTACACTCTGGTTTAATGCCACTCCCCCTGTCATCACCACTTCCTTCGATATCCCGATTCGATTGGCCAGCCCAACGATTCTTTGAGCAATGGACCGATGAGCTCCCAGTGCAATGTCTTCGATAGACTTTCCAGATGCTAGCTGAGAAATCATTTCTGATTCAGCAAATACAGTGCACGTACTGCTTATTTGAACACCATAACTTCCTTTTTTAGCCAAAAGACTGAGATCATCTACTGAGCAGTCCAGCACCCGGGCCATTACCTCTAAGAATCGGCCTGTTCCTGCCGCACACTTATCATTCATCACAAAGTTTTCAACACCTCCCCATTGATTCAGGCGGATTACTTTTGCGTCCTGCCCCCCCACATCAATGATGGTACACGCATTGGCTACCAAGTAAATGACACCCTTCGCATGACAACTGATTTCCGTAATTTGCTTGTCAGCTCCTTGATAAGTCATGCGGCCATATCCGGTCACCACGGTTTTTTCAATTTCTTCCAGCCTGACATTGGATAAGTTTAATACATTTTCCAAAACTTTTTTAGGTCCTTTACTTCCGGTTCCAACATTTACCACAGAGGAGCCCTTGATTCGGCCATCGCAATCAATCACAACCGCCTTTGAGGAAGAAGAGCCTATGTCAATCCCTAAATACATTGCATGCCTCCTATGCCAACATTTCTGAAAAACTTTGAATTCGAGTTCGAAGCTGTTCCAAAGAATCCATTTGTTGTTCTATTTCCAAATACAAAAGAGGGACTCTTTCCGATGCCAATTCTTCCTTCAAAATGGGGTAATCAAACTCCTCCGGATCGCAAAACTTCATCTGGATCAATACAACCGCATCCGCTTTATAATATTCTTTCATCCGTAATAAGCCGGCACCTCGTGTCTTTTCCTGGTCATACAAAAACGCACAACCGTCTTGTTGGGCAACCCGTTGAGCCATCCTGGTTTGCCAATCTCCTTCTTCCGGTCCGGATTCTCTAAACTGCCTCGATTCATGAGCCAAATCATCAGCCACTACCTGAAATCCATTTTCATCAAAAAGATGAAGCAACTCTTCCGGCTCTGACATCAATCCGGACAATATAACTTTCTTTTTTCCGGAAGATGATTCCGGAGAACGATTTTGCAAAATCCCCAACAGTTCTTCCACCTTTTGAAGATAGTCTTTTTTATCCATGAAATAGGAAGCTTTGATCACCAGATGTCTTGTGACCGCATCAAAGGTTATGGGAAAATTGTTCATCTCTTTCACAAATCGCCCCATGGCCCTTCGGTATCTGTCATACAAATCGATGCTCTCCTGAATGCGATGGTCTTCCACACTACATTTCAGTATTTCTTCCAATTCTCCTTTCACTCTCATCAATTCTTCCTTGAAAAATTCAATCCCGGAAGAAGCCTTTCTGTTCTGAGGATACACAATAGGAATAATCTTTAATTGAGGAGATGCCGCTTTCCAGTTTTCCATCACGCATTTTAACGTGTCACAAAAGGTAGTCATGATCACCGCTGACAACAGATCGTACTGCTTAAGCAGGGCCTGTTCTGTGTTGGCTTTCATCACAGAGCAGCAAAATGTCTGCAAATATCGATCAGACAAGTTGCCCTTGGTTGGACCACCCCACATACCAATGGGGATGGCATCGGCCGCATAAATCAACTCCTCCGGTGCATAAACGGGAAAGCATCCCACCCCTTTTTTCCCTGAGTTTTTCAATGTCGTTTCTATAGACTTTCTCGGATTTCGGGCAATTGTTTTTAATTCCTGTAGTAATTCTGATACTCGATCCATTAGCCACGGTCCTCCTGTTTTCTTTTTTCCATCATCTCCACCAAGGCCTGAACCCTTGTTTCATACTGTGCCAGAGAGAAGGCTCTCGGGTCTGTTTGATCTCCGTCGAAGATGACAGAAGGAATTCCCGTCCGTTCTGCCACCTTTCTTTGCACTTCAAATTGTCGAAAATCCATAAATTTACAACTTCTGTTTGAATGATATATAATTCCGTCCAACTCGAAGTCTAATACAATTTTTGTAATGTTATCCACCCCAAAATCCAAATTTCGATTAACATAATTCGAACTATATGCCCTAGCCATTCCTTCCAAGTCATTTTCGTCATAAACAATATACCAAGAGTCGGGGTAAGTGGATGTCACCATATTGACGCCGTATTTTTTCAATACCTTGTATGTATCACCCAGATAAGGCCAACAGGCAATTCCATCCCACATGACGCGGTATTTCTCTTCCTGATCTTTCCAGGGGCCCAGTCCCTTTTCTCCTTTTTCTTTTAGCTCATCATGCCAAAGTTTAAACAAGTCCCGTCCTTCAATAGTCCCTCGAGCACACACAATGGTTGCCATATAGTTGAATAGATCAAATCCATTCAAAGGCGAAGGTTTTCTTCTGGCTTGCAAGGACGCCTCTTTCCACCAAACCGAGGTTTCCCTTGATATTTTCATCACCTCGCCAAAGCGGTCGTAGTCAAATTTTTTCCCGGTTATGGTTTCTAAATTTTCAATAGCCTCCAACAACTGCCTTTTTATGTATTTGACATTTTGGCCATTGACTTCGTATTCATGATTAAAGGGCATATCAAATAAAATCATGGGAATACCCAGTTCTTTTGCAATGTTCTCATACCATTTGATCACCGTATTGCAAATGTTGTTGCAACAAAAAATCAAATCTGGTTTTGGAATGTTACCCGCTTCACTGTCCAAAACTTCCATATATGCCAGATTCACTCTGGCATATGAACAAATATCAGAAGAATACCCCTTGCCCTCGGCATACTGAATCAATTCTTCGGATTTCTTGCGAGCGCCTATTGCAGCAGCATGGTTTTCCGGATAAAGAGCATATATTCCCGAGGCCGTCAAGAGTTCCTGGGGCGAAATAGATGTGCACCAAGCCACCAAATCTCCTCTTTCCTTGGCCAAAAAAGCTTCTGCATAATGCTTCTCCAACAACTCATTCAGTAATTGTTTTGATGTTTTTATCGATTCCATCCTACCCTCCATTGCGCGTCATCTCCGTCTCTACTCCAGTAAATTTGCAAATCACATGCCAAGAAGTAAAAAAGTAGCATGTTTTCACCAAATGTTTTACCCTTCTAGATTGTTTTCATAAAAAACAGCAAAAAAAACCGGCCCAGAGAACAAATTTGCCTCTTTTTGACCGGTTCTTCATTGAAAATAATTTTATTTTTTTCGGGAATTTCCTTTTCTCTTGTCCGGAAGATGCGTATACGCATCACTCCCCTTGACTTACAGCAACAGCCTTTGCATCAATGCATCATTTAATAAGCCCCTTCCACATCGCCCCTTATTTCAACTGATACTTTTGCAATTTACGTACTATAGTAGACTGATCCACCTTCAACTCTTGAGCAATTTCTCTTGAGCTTAGTCCTTTTGCTTTTAGCCTCTCCAAGATGGATTTTTCATAACCATCCAACATTTCGTGTAGTGTCTTTTGTGGTTTTTCGGTAGAGGCTTCCTTTTGGTTTTGCTCTGCCATCCAAGGCAAATCGTTCAGTTGCAAATACTCATTATTGCTTAAAACCACCATATTTTCCAACACATTTTTTAGCTGTCTGGTATTGCCTGGCCATGGGTAATCTATCATTTCTTGAATCACTTCATAGGTTAAAGATTTCGCTTGCCCATACTGCTTATTAAATTGATTCAGAAAACGCAGTGATAAAGGAAGTATTTCTTCCGGTCGATCTCGAAGAGGTGGCAACACAAAGTTTATTACATTCAGCCGGTAATACAAGTCTTCACGAAAGCTCCCTTCATGAACCAAATCCATTAAATTTTTGTTGGTCATAGCAATCAGGAAGATATCTATGGGGACAGTTTCTGTAGACCCTACTTTTGTTACTGTTCTGGTTTCCAGCACGCGCAAGAGTTTTACTTGAAGATTTTGGCTCATCTCTCCAATTTCATCCAAAAGCAAAATCCCACCGTCAGCAGCCTGAAACAATCCCTGCTTTCCTCCCTTTGACGCCCCTGTAAAAGAGCCCTCCGTATAGCCAAATAGTTCGGATTCCAACAAGTTTTCAGGTATGGCTCCGCAGTTCACAGCAACCAATGGCTTATCCTTCCGAATGGCACTTTCCCGATGCATAAACTTGGCCAACATTTCTTTTCCCACCCCTGATTCTCCAGAAATCAGGATAGGTGCATTAAAATTACATACTTTCTTGGCCAAAGAATAGATTTCTCGCATCTTGGGATTGGAAATGACGATATCGCTACTCCAGGCAGATAAATCTCCCGCTTCTCGAGCACCTCGGTCATTCATTTGCTCAAAATAAATTTTCTCCATTTCTTTTGCTTTTAACAGTTCTTCCCGCAAAGCATAAATTTCGGATATATCCCGGGTATTGACCACCACTCGCTTGATTTCTCCCTTGACATCAAAAATAGGAGTTCCTGTAACCATAATATTTTTATTGTTTCTTGTTGTGTGATGCATGGACACAGGCTGCCTTTGCTCAATGGCCAAAAGGGCCACAGAGTTTTTCATCCACACAGGGTTAATTAACTCTCTAAGATTACGACCCAACAATTCTTGTTTCTGGATATCCGTATGCCGCACATACGCTTGATTCACCAATAATACCGTTCCCTCTCCGTCGGTAACCAAAATTCCATCAAAAGAACCCTCGATGATTTCTTGCATTTCTGCCATATATTCTTTGGCTTCTTGCAGCTCGCTTTGAATCACCTTGGTAGGAACTGTTCGATCTTCATTTTTTATTGATTTTTTATCGGCCATAATGCTCACCTTTTTCTCAAGGACCCAATGGATTTATTCCAACCACTTAATCGGTTGCTTTTGCTTTCGTATCGGAATGTGAAGATATGTTTCATCTTTAGAATACCCCATCATCAGAGAAAGGTAAACCCTTTCTCCAGGTTCTAGCTTAATGCGATTTTTAATGGAATCAATCTGATTTGCAAACCGGGCAAAATAACCTGCCCAGCAACTTCCGATACCTTTGGATTCAAGATAGAGGGCTGCCGTATGCGCTTCCAGAGCTAAGTCCACAGAGGGATTTAATGCGTCTTCCCTGGAACACCCTATAAGCACCGTCGGTGCATTTCCAAATACAACATTCCGGCCTTCCAAAAACACCTTTTCGATTTCTTCGGAAACATGTTTTTCTCCAACATATTCCAGAATATCCTTCATACAAGCATTGATTATGGTTGCTTTATCCATAACAATCCACCGGGATGGATGTTGATTCTTAGCACTGGGAGCGTAAGCTGCGACTTGAAGCGCCTCTTCTAACAACTCTCTGGGTATCGGAGTGTTTTCAAAAAGTCGAATTGACCTTCTTGAAAGCAAAAATTTTCTAAAATCCCGGGAGAACTCCTCCGATGAACGAAAAATCGGTTCCTCTAAAACAGCTGGCTCCCCCAACCATTCAATGGCCTTTTCGGGGCATATGGCTCCGCAATGCAAACACTCTATACAGTGTTTGCTGGAATCAAACCCCACTCCGTCTTGATATTCTTTAATCACATTGAACGGGCAAACACCAACACAAGACATGCATTTCACGCACAAATCTTTTATAATTTCTACCACGGTTCCTCCCCTTCCTTATGATTTGATTTCTATTACCGTCTTCCCTTCCATAATCCCTGCTGTTAGTTTTGGTACATCCAGTTTGCTTTCAGACATCAAAATATCCTCCAATTTTGGACGAGTCGCCGGGTGTTTTGGCAAGAACACCGTACAACAGTCCTCAAAAGGTTCTATTGAAGTTTCAAAAGTACCAATTTCCTGGGCCTTCTTAATAATGTCCACTTTGTCAAAAGCGATGAGGGGCCTCATGACAGGCATTTGAACAGCGGCATCGGTGACCACCAATCCTTCTGCCGTTTGACTGGCAACTTGTCCCAAATTCTCCCCAGTAATCAAAAACCCGCAACCTCTTTGCATCGCCAGGTCCTCGGCAATTCGCATCATGAAACGCCGCACCAACAGGGTCATCTCTTCTCCCGGACATACTCTGGCAATTTCCTCTTGGGCTGGCAATAGATTTACAACATGCAGCTTGAATTTTCCCACATATTGGGTCATGATCTTAGCCAAACGTTCTACTTTCTGTTGAGCTCTCTTCGAAGTGTATGGGTAACTATGGTAATGCACTGCTTCTAAAGCCATCCCCCTCTTGGCCATCATAAAGCCGGCCACCGGAGAATCAATCCCTCCGGATAAAAGCAACATGCCCCTTCCATTGGTCCCCAAAGGAAGCCCCCCTTGTGCAGGGATTTTTTCTTCATAGATATAGGCATAGTCCCCTCTCACATCCACAAACAAAAGACAATCCGGGCGATGCACATCTACTTTTAACACCTTGCACCCTACTAAAATTTTTGCACCGATAATACGTGCAATTTCCGGTGAAGGAATGGGATAGGTTTTGTCTGAGCGTTTTGCCTCCACTTTAAAAGTCTGGATTCCTTTCTCCTGAACCAGATTCATCATATAGGAGACCGCCACCTGACCAATGGTATCCATATCCCGGTCCACTTCCAAAGCATGGCTTATAGAAGCGATGCCAAAAACCTTGGAAATTTCAGAAATCAGCTCATCCAAAGGGATGGTTTTGTCTGCTTTCATGAAAATCAAGCCCTGATTACGGGTAATTTCTATGGGCCCAAGAGTGAGAAACATTTTCGTATGTTGTCTGATTTTTTCCACTAAAATTCGCTCAAAATAAGGCTTATTCATTCCCTTTAAAGCAATCTCCCCAGAGCGAATAATCAATGTGTTCATTTCCATTATAAATTATCTCTTTTCTTCATGATTCGCCGCATTCCTTCTACGGCCACTTTCACTTGTTCCACCACATAATCCATTTGTTCCAAGGTATTACTTTCAGAAAAACTAAACCGGATGGCACCATCCAATTCGGCTTGGGTGAGCCCCATGGCTTTCAATACCGGGCTATCCCCCTTATGGTGAGAAGAGCAGGCAGAACCTGTGGATACGAAAATTTCTTTTTCCTCCAACATATGGAGCAACACTTCACCCCTAGTACCTAAAAAGCTGACATTTAATATGCCTGGAGAATATTTTTGCGGATCCATTCCACCATTCAATTTTATATCCTGTATTTGATTTTGAAATCCTTCATAAAGATGGTTCTTCAATTGCAGCATTTTGTTTCGTCGGTCTTCCAGTTCCCGATTATTTTTTTCGCTGGCCCAGCCAAAACCTGCGACAGCTGCCACATTTTCAGTGCCTGACCTTCTTCCTTTTTCCTGCCCTCCCCCATAAAGAAAGGGTGGCAAAGCCAGCTCTTCACAGCACCAAAGTGCACCAACTCCCTTTGGTCCATGAATCTTGTGACCGGAAACAGAAATCATATCTACTTTCTCCGGCATGGGAACTTTACCCAAACCCTGAATTCCATCAGTATGAACCCACACTCTTTTTTCATGGTGCCGGTTGTGCTGTTTCACCCTGTCCGCCAAAATATCCACAGGGAAAACATTTCCTACCTCATTGTTTACCAGCATCACAGAAACCAGAACCGTTTCTTCATCCAGGCCCTGTTCAAACTCTTCGATATCCAAAAAACCCTCTTTATCCACTCCCAGCCGTTGAATTTTCCACCCCACTTTTTCTAAATAATTTATACACTGCATTACCGCGGGATGCTCCACCTGAGTTGTAATGATTTTGCCCGGCTTTCTTCTATTTTTTTCCGCCACCCCAAAAATAGCCATATTATCCGCCTCCGTGCCTCCCGAGGTAAAAACCACACCTCTTGAGGTTTTATGGAGAGCAACGGCCACCTGTTCCCTGGCTACTTCCACCGCCGATTCCGCCACTAGGCCCATTTCATGAAGGGAGCTTGGATTTCCATAATCCAAGCTCATGTAATGAACTACCTGCTTTGTGACTTCATCATACGGTCTTGTTGTTGAGCTGTTATCCAAATAGACTATCATAACAAAGACATTCTACATGAAATTTCTATTTATCACAAGGGAAAAACCCCAATATCCTTTCGGTAAAAGGCTCCGTCAAATTGAATTCTTCCTACATTATCATAAACCTTCTGTCGAACCTTCTCCATGGTTTCTCCCAAACTGGTTACCGATACCACGCGGCCTCCTCCCGTTCGAAAACCCGTCTCTCCTTTTGCCGGGTCTGTCCAAACCGTTCCTCCATGAAAAATTAATATTTCCGGATCAACCTGATCCAAGCCTCTGATTTCTTTTCCTGTTTCATACTTTCCGGGATACCCCTTTGACACCACATTAACGGTTACAGCCACCCGGGGATCCCATTCCAATTCAATCTGACTCAAACGATTTTCCCGGGTAGCCAAAAGAATCTCCAACAAATCATTCTTCAACCTTGGCAACAAAGATTGGGTTTCCGGATCTCCAAATCGGTTGTTGAATTCAATCACCTTCCAACCCTGATTTGTCCACATCAGGCCAATAAACAACAGTCCTTTAAACCCAAGGCCCTCCTCTTGAAAGCCCTGCAGTGTAGGTTCCAATATTTCCCTGCTAAGCCGCTCCCAATGAGTCGGGCAAAATAGCGCGCTCGGGGAATAACTGCCCATGCCTCCCGTATTAGGTCCCCGGTCCTGATCCCCTATTCGTTTATAATCCTGGCAGGAATCCATAGGCAAAATTCTTGTTTCATCTACAAAGCAAAGAATAGAAGCCTCTGTTCCCGAAAGATATTCCTCGATTATCACTCGATCTCCAGCGGCGCCAAAGATTTTTTCATCCATTAGAGAGTCAATACCACTTCGAGCCGCCTTTTCATTTTCAACAATAAGAACGCCCTTTCCACCTGCCAAACCATCTGCTTTCAAGACCATTGGATAAGAAAATAATCCCAAATGCCCCAAACATTCTTCCTTGCTGTAGCATTCAACGAACTCGGCCGTAGGTATTTGATGACGTTGCAAAAACCTTTTGGTGAAAATTTTACTGGCTTCCAGCTGTGCACATTCTTTGTTGGGCCCAAAAGCAGGAATTCCCGCCTTTTCTAAGTGGTCAACCAACCCCATTGCCAACGGCACTTCCGGCCCCACTACCACAAAATCAATCTGGTGTACCTTGCTGTACTCCACCAAACCTGCAATATCATCCGATTGCACATTCCCTATGGTAGCAATCTGACCAATTCCACCATTTCCAGGTGTACAAAACAACTCCTTCAATTTTTTGGATTGACATAATTTCCAACAGATGGCATGCTCTCGAGCACCGTTTCCCACTACCAGTACATTCATTCTTTTCTCTCCAATCCAAACTCTAGTGTTTAAAATGACGGGTCCCTGTAAAAATCATAGCAATTCCCAGTTTATTGGCCTTCTCAATGGAATCCTGGTCGTTCATAGAACCTCCCGGTTGAATAATAGCGGTAATTCCGGCTTCTCCCGCTTTCTCCACGCAATCTTCAAAGGGAAAGAAAGCATCGGAAGCCAACACCGCTCCACGGGTGCTTTCCACCGCCCGATTCAACGCATGTTCCACTGCCCAAATGCGGTTAACCTGCCCCGGGCCGATTCCCAAGGTCCGGTTTTCTTTGGCCACCACAATCCCGTTGGACTTCACATGCTTTGCTACCTTCATTGCAAATTCTAAACCTCGTATTTCCTCAGCGGACGGTTCGCGTTCCGTCACCACTCGCCATTCATTTCTGTTATAAAGAATCCCGTCTTCTTCTTGCACCAAAAGGCCTCCCGACACTTTTTTCATATCAAAGGCCTGACTCTCTTCCAGTTGGAAATCATCCAACTTCAATAAGCGGATATTCTTCTTTTGAGTCAAGATACCAAGAGCAGCCTCCGTAAATCCGGGGGCCAACACAATTTCAATAAAAATTTCATTTATCTTTGCTGCCGTTTCCGCATCCACTTCTCTATTTAAAGCCAAAATTCCACCAAAAATGGAAATCGGGTCTCCATTATATGCCGACATATACGCTTCCATAATAGTGCTGCCGGTGGCCACCCCACAGGGGTTGGCATGTTTTACTGCCACCGCAGCTGGTTCTACAAATTCCCGCAAAGTTTTCAGGGCTCCTTCGGTATCATTTATGTTGTTAAAAGACAGCTCTTTCCCATGCAATTGAACCGCTTCCGTTAAATCCCCAGAAGAGGCCAGCGGTTCTCGATAGTACCAGGCCTTTTGATGAGGATTCTCTCCATATCGTAGCTGCTGCTTCAAATCATAGGTAAAGGTTGGATGGGATGACAGCGGCAATCCTGCTTTTCTGCGTAAATATTCGGAGATTAGAGCGTCATAGGCAGCTGTATGCTGGAATACTTTCCATGCCAAACGGTACCGCTCCTCCATCTCCAGCTTTTCTCCCTTTTGAAGTTTTTCCAGAACCCACTTGTAATCCTCCGGATCACACAAAACCAACACATCTTGATAATTTTTTCCGGCGGAACGAAGCATGGTTGGTCCTCCGATGTCGATGTTTTCTATGACTTCTTCCAAGGTAACTCCAGGCTTTAAAACCGTTTCTCGAAAAGGATACAGATTAACCACCACCATATCAATCATTTCAATACCCAGGTTCCTTGCCTGTTGTTGGTGACTCTCATTCTCTCTTTTTGCTAAAATCCCTCCATGAACTTTGGGATGCAAAGTTTTTACCCGCCCCTCAAGGCACTCTGGAAATCCGGTAAGCTCCGAAATCCCCGTAACCTCTATTCCATTCTCCTGAAGGCGCTGGTAGGTCCCGCCTGTGGAAACAATCTCCCACCCCAACTCCATCAGGCCCTTGGCAAAGGGCAATAAATTCTCCTTGTTCGAAACGCTGATGAGTGCTTTCATGGAAATCTCCTTTTCCTCTATTTGATAACGATTCTATTCTATTATTACTCTCTTCCATCCCAACAATATGTGCAAAGCTTGCAGGAATCAATTCCAACAGCCTGAATCACATCTTCTAAATGTTGGAATTTTAAACTGGTAAACCCTAGTTTTTCACCTATAGCCTCCACCATTTTTTTATACTTCTCCGTATGTGGATTAATGTATTCTTCCAAAATCGCCGGAGTAACTTGTTCCGGTCGAATCTTTTCCAATTCGCAAATAGTTCTTCGTGTAATTAATTCCATGTCATTCACGCTACGCGAAAAATTCAAATACTTGCAACCATACAAAATAGGGGGACAGGCTGATCTTACATGGATAGCCTTGGCTCCATTATTATAAAGGTAACTTACCGTCTCTGAAAGCTGTGTGCCACGCACAATGGAATCGTCTACTAAAACAAACTGCTTGTCGGCAATCATTTCAAAAACAGGAATCAGCTTCATGCGGGCAATTAATTCCCGGCTTTTTTGCTTTTGCAGCATGAAGCTTCTGGGCCAGGTAGGGGTATATTTGATGAGAGGACGAGAATAGGGAATGCGAGAATGGTTGGCATACCCCAAGGCATGGGCTACTCCACTGTCGGGAACTCCCGCAACATAATCCACATCGGCCAACGCCGGGTTTTCTTCATCCCGCTTTGCCAGGATTCCCCCGTTTCGACAACGCATGGCCTCTACATTGACTCCTTCATAGGTGGATGTGGTATATCCGAAATAGGACCAAAGAAAAGTACATATCCTCATGGGCTCCCGGGGTGGACATAATGTCTGAACCGAATCTTTGTTCAATAGCACAATTTCTCCCGGGCCCAATTCCTTCACCTTGCTATATCCGATATTAATAAACGCAAAAGATTCAGACGCGGCACACATGGCATCTTCCTTCTTTCCAATAATCATCGGCGTTCTTCCCAATTTATCCCGAGCGGCATATAACCCCTCCTGGGTTAATAAAAGCATGGTAAGAGAGCCTTCAACTTTCTCTTGGACTTGTCGAATGCCTTCCAATATGCTGTCTCCACAAGAAACCAACATGGCTACCAATTCTGTGTTGTTGATCTCCCCATCATTCATGGCCATGAATTGCATGGACCCCTTGGAGAACAGTTCCTTGATTAATGCCTCTTTGTTGTTAATTCTCCCCACCGTTCCGATGGCATATTCACCAAGTTTGGAAAATACTGTTAAAGGCTGGGGGTCCCCATCACTGATGCATCCAATCCCCATGGTTCCTTGTAGTTCTTCCAACTCCCCGGCAAACTTGGTTCGAAAGGGCGCATTTTCAATATTGTGGATGCTCCTTTTAAAACTTCCCTTTTCGTATACACACAATCCCCCCCGTTTGGTTCCCAAATGAGAATGGTAGTCCGTTCCGAAATAAAGGTCCTCTACGCAATCCCCTCGACTAGCAATCCCTAACAGTCCTCCCATTTTTTACATCCTCCTCTTTTTTCCGCCAATACCTTCTGAACCCCTTCTACCATTAAACGATGCTCCAAAGCCAGAACACGCCTTGCCAGGCTCTCCGCAGTGTCATCTTCTTTTACCTCAAGGGAATACTGAAGAATGATTTCTCCCTCATCGATTCCTTCCACAACATAATGAAAGGTAGCACCCGTCACTTTATCTCCGCACTCCAACACTTTCTGATGAACGCGCACCCCATAACAGCCTTTTCCCCCGTGTTTTGGTAATAAGGACGGATGAATGTTAACAATTCGACCGGAAAATGCATCGATAATCTCTTTGCCCAGGATTTTGATATACCCTGCCAATACAATTAAATCCGGGTTTGCATCTTTCAAAAGCCGCAGCAACTCTTCTTTGTATTCCTCTGAATCCCCCTGTCCTTTCGGCACTCTACCTGGGATTCCTGCTTTGTCCGCTCTCTCCAGCCCAAGAGCCTCAGGGTTATTTGAAATCACAGAAACAATTTCTGTATCAGGAATCTCACCGCTACATACAGCGTCGATTAAAGCTTGCAAATTGGTGCCATTCCCGGAAATCAGCACCACAATCCGATTTCTTCTAGACAAACATCACACCTTCCCCCTTTACAACAAGACCCATCACAAAAGGAACTTCTCCCGCCTCCTTCAGCGCCGCTATAATTGGATCTTTGCTTTCCGGCGATACCACAAAAATATAGCCCACCCCCATATTAAAGGTGGAGAACATTTCCCTCCGTTCTACCTTCCCACAAGCTTGAATGTAAGAAAATATAGGGGGAATTTTCCAGGAGTCTTCAACAATTTCCACTCCTGTCCCAAGTGGTAAAATTCTTGGTATGTTTTCGTAAAAACCACCTCCCGTGATGTGAACCATCCCTTTAATCCCACCAACTCCCAACGCTCTCTTTACGGGCTTGGTATAAATACGCGTGGGTTTGAGAAGTTCTTCCCCCAAAGTACACCCCAATTCCTCCACTCTCTGCTCCAAGCCCCCGGGAATATTTTCTACCAAAATTTTACGAATCAAAGAAAAACCGTTGCTGTGAACCCCACTGGAGGAAAGGCCAATTAACACATCCCCCTCTTTTATGGCAGCACCATTTATAACGGCTTCTTTGTCAACCATGCCAACACAAAAACCGGCCAGATCATATTCCTCTTCCGGGTAAAAACCGGGCATTTCTGCAGTTTCTCCGCCGATTAACGCCGCTTCTCCTTGAAGACATCCCTCCGAGATTCCCCCAACAATATCCCGTATTCTACGGGGATCTAATTTGCCACAAGCAATATAATCCAAGAAAAACAAGGGCCTAGCTCCCTGGCACAGCACATCATTAACACACATAGCTACACAATCGATTCCCACCGTGTTGTGCCGATTCATCAGAAACGCAATTTTCAGTTTGGTCCCTACCCCGTCTGTTCCGGAAACCAGCACCGGCTGTTTGATTCCTTCCATTGGTAATTGATAGAGGCTACCAAAGCCTCCGATCCCTCCCAACACATTTTTATCAAAAGTGGAAGCCGCTAATTTTTTTATCTCCTCCACCGCTTCGGCGGCTTTTACCGTGTCCACACCCGACTCTCGATAAGTCGCCCCGGTTCTCATTTCCATTTTTTCTCCTTTTAATTCTTATCCTTTTTCCACCACACGCTTTAGCACTTCCTGATATGCCTCTTCCACATTTCCCAAGTCTCGACGAAACCGGTCTTTATCCATTTTCTCTCCTGTAATTTTGTCCCACAAGCGACAGGTGTCCGGTGAAATTTCGTCAGCCAAAAGAATTTCTCCCTTGAACAATCCGAATTCCAGTTTGAAATCCACCAACTTCAATCCAATTTCATCAAAGAATCCGCTCAGAATTTCATTGATTCGAAATGCAAACTCTCTGATCTTTTGCAACTGGGACTCCGAGGCTAGCTCCAAAGCCAGGATATGATCATCATTAATCAGGGGGTCTCCCAAATCATCGTCTTTAAGAGAAAATTCCAAGACAGTTTGAGCCAATGATTGACCCTCCGGTACTCCATACCTCTTGGAAAAGGAACCAGCCGCCACATTACGAATAATCACTTCCAAGGGCAAAATTTCTACGGCTTTTACTATCGTTTCTCGCGGGGACAACTCTTCCACAAAGTGAGTGGGAATCCCCGCCTGCTCCAAATGCCGGAACAGAAGATTGGCCATGCGGTTATTGACTACCCCCTTTTCGTAAATCTGTCCTTTTTTTTCACCATTGAAGGCGGTAGCATCGTCTTTGTACTCCATCATATAATAGTCGGAGCAATCCGTACGGAACAATTTTTTCGCTTTTCCCTCGTAAAGCATTTCACCTTTTTTCATGATTATCCCTCCCTGATTTGTTGATCTTTATCCAATACTCCCTTTCGCATTTCTTCTTTATAAGCTTTCATTTTTCCATTGAGCTCCGAATACTTCAGCCCCAATATTTGAACCGCCAACAAAGCGCCATTCACCATTCCATTCACAGCTACAGTGGCTACCGGCACCCCCGAAGGCATTTGCACCGTTGATAAAAGAGCATCCCAACCAGCCAAAGTATCCGATTTCATAGGAATCCCAATAACAGGGCGGTTGGTCATGGCTGCCAGGGAGCCTGCCAAATGTGCCGCCATTCCGGCGATGGCTATGTACACCTCAATGCCCTTTTCTTCTTCTTCCGACACCAAAAATCTCACTTCCTCTGGTGTTCGATGGGCGGATAAAATACGGGTTTCCACCTCCACCCCGAATTCTTGTAGCACCCCTTCTGTTTTTTTCCCCATTTCATAATCGGAATAACTGCCCATTACAATCGCTACTTTCATTGATTCCTCCTATCTATAATACTTAATACCTGCTTCGAAAATCGGCTGATAAAAATTCCCGGTGATGTTTTGATAGACGCCCCTAGAAACTCGTTCCGAATGTGCCATTTTCCCGAAAATGAGTCCATCGGGAGAAAACACCCCTTCAATTCCCCAACAAGAGCCATTGGGATTCCCGGAAATCTCCATGGTAGGTTTTCCGTCTATGCCCACATACTGTGTGGCAATTTGCCCATTCCGAGCCATCTCCTGCAGTTGCTCCATTGGAGCCACAAACCGTCCTTCCCCATGAGATATGGGCAATGTATAAATTTCTCCCAACTCTATGCCCTCCATCCAAGGCGAGCGAACAGAAGATACTCTTGTTCTTACTAATTCCGATTGATGCCGCCCTATGCTATTCCCGGCCAGAATCGGATGATTTTCACATCTTTTTACCAACGTCCCCTGGGGAAGAAGCCCCATTTTTATCAAACCTTGAAACCCGTTACAAATTCCCAAAATCAAGCCTTTCCTCTCATTTAAAAAATAATGCAACGCTTCCTTAACTTGTTCATCCCCAAAAATGGAAGCGATGAACTTTCCCGTTCCATCCGGTTCATCTCCTCCGGAAAACCCGCCTGGAAGCATAATGATTTGGGAGTTTGCAATATTCTTTGTCAAAATTTCCAATGACCGGCGCAATTCCTCTTTTGTTAAATTCTGCAAAACTTGAATTTTGGGAAGACCTCCTGCTTTTTCAAAAGCAACAAAGGAGTCCATCTCACAATTGGTTCCCGGAAAAACGGGGACTAACACACGAGGTTTGGCATAAGACTTCCGGGATTTCAGGTTACTTCTTTCCGGGTAATCTATGGCCGGAATATTCTCGTTGTCCTCCTTTTTTTTCAGTTGAGTAGGAAACACCCCCTCCAAAGGTTGCACCCACTTTTCTTCCATCTCTTTCAATGAGATTTTTAACTTTTCCTCTTCTATATTTAAAAATAAAGCTTCCTCTTCATTTGTAGAACCCACAATAGAGCATCCGGGAAAAAGACGATATTCACTAGCAAGCCATTCTTGTTTTAACTCCACCAACACGCTCCCATACCAAGAAGAAAACAAATCTTTAACATGAAGGTTGGAAATCTCAGCGCCAACTCTATTCCCCAAGGCCATTTTCATTGCCGCCACAAACAAACCCCCGCGGCCCACCGGATATGCCGACAGAACCATCCCTTTGTCGTTCCATTCTCCCAGCTTGGACATGTTTAACTTAAATTTTGTGAAATCCGGAAGAAAATCATTATCATACCCCGGTGAAAGCCACACCAAAATACTTCCCGCTCTTTTCCATTCCGGGGTTATTACTTTATGAATGGTGGTTAGTCCCAGAGCAAAGGAAATAAGGGTGGGGGGAACCGATATATTTTCATAGGTGCCCGACATGCTGTCCTTCCCTCCAATGGAAGCCACTTCCAGCTCTTTCTGGGCTTTTAAGGCCCCCAACAAAGCGGCGAATGGCTTGGCCCAGCTATCTGAGTCCGTTAGCCGGGGATAATACTCCTGAAAAGACATCCATGCCTGTTTGAGATTGCCTCCCATACATACCAACTTCGTCAAAGAGTCCAATACTGCCAACATTCCTCCGTGGTAGGGGCTGACCGTAGAAATAAAAGGGTCAAATCCAAAAGACATTAAAGATACATCTTCCGTATCTCTAGGCGCCGTAGGCAATTTTGCTGCCATTCCCACAGAGGGTGTCATTTGATAGGTGCCTCCATAAGGCATCAACACCGTACTGGCACCAATGGTGCTGTCGAAATGTTGACTTAATCCTTTCTGGCAGCAATGGTTAATGTCTATAAGATACGTTTCCACCTTTTGGGCAAGTGACAGTCCCTCCTGATCTCGACTTGACAAGAGGGACTGCCCGAGAAAACGTAAGTTTGCTTCAGGCTTTACCGTAACAGCCGCTTGCTGCGGAGCTCCGTTGGTATTTAAAAAAGTTCTTTTCAGGGAGAGAATGCGACTTCCTTTCCAATCCATTTGAAAAGCTCCAGTATCCGTAACTCTACCAATGAAATAGGCTTCCAGGTTTTCTTCTCTCGCCAGGCGAATAAAAGTTTCCTCGTTTTCCGGAGCCACTACAACTGCCATCCGCTCCTGGGATTCGGACAAAGCCAGCTCAGTTCCATTTAAACCGTCATATTTTTTTTCGAGCAGGTCCAAGTCCACCCAGAGACTATCGGCCAATTCTCCCACAGCCACGGAAACTCCCCCTGCCCCAAAATCATTGCATCGTTTTATTAGCGTAGAAGCCTCCTTTCTACGGAATAATCGCAGAAGGTTTCTCTCAATCAACGGATTCCCCTTTTGTACCTCGGCCCCACTTTCTCTTAGAGATTCCACGCCTTGGATTTTTGAAGACCCCGTAGCACCTCCAATGCCATCTCGGCCAGTTCGACCACCAACCAGAAGGATGGAATCTCCCACAGCCGGTATTTCCCGAATCACATGAGAAGCCGGGCAAGCCCCTACTACCGCCCCTACTTCCATTCGCTTTGCCACATAGCCCTCATGGTATATCTCTGTAACCTGCCCCGTGGCCAGCCCAATCTGGTTGCCATAGGAACTATACCCTCTAGCCGCTTCCCTGGAGATGACTCGTTGGGGCAATTTCCCAGGCAATGTCTTTTCAAAAGGTGTTCTTGGATCTCCGCTGCCTGTCACTCTCATGGCTTGATAAACATACGCTCTGCCAGATAAGGGATCCCTAATTGCGCCGCCTAAACAAGTAGCAGCCCCGCCAAAGGGTTCAATTTCCGTAGGATGGTTGTGGGTTTCGTTCTTGAACAAAATCAACCAGTCCTCAAGGACACCCTCCACCGCAATGGGTACCCGAATGGTGCAGGCATTAACCTCTTCCGAAAGATCCAAACTCTCCAATTTCCCTTCCCCACGAAAGAACTGCGCCCCAATTGTGGCCAAATCCATCAACGAAATATCTTTGGTCTCATCACCATAGACCCTTCTCCTCATGGATAAATATTCTTCAAAGGTTTCTTTAATCATTTGGCTGTAGGGATCTTCATTGAAACGAATGTAATCCAATTTCGTTCGAAAGGTAGTATGGCGACAATGATCTGACCAATATGTGTCCAGTACTCTAATTTCTGTTTCTGTAGGATCCCGATCCTCTTGCAGAAAATATTTTTGCACGCATTCCAGGTCTTCTAAAGACATCGCCAGCCCCATTTCTTCTTTAAGGCGCACCAGGTCCTCTGGAAAATGGTGAAGAAAACCAGCTATTTGAACAATCTTTTCCGGAATCACAACTTGATTCTGTAACGAATCCGGTTTTTCAACCTTCCCTTCCCAAGAATCAACAGGATTTATAAAGTGACCATGAATTCGCTCCAGTTCCTCCTTCGCAAAATCTCCGTCCCAAAGAAAGACACGGGCAAACCGGACTCTAGGCGACGAACCGGGAGCTTCAATGCGGATCAGTTGTTCGGCGGAATCTGCTCTTTGATCAAATTGTCCCGGAACATATTCCACCACCAAGGAATGCTTTTTTTGAGACCAAGGATGCTCTTCAAGCCAAAGCAAATCCGTCACCGGATCCGAAAATATTTTTTCTGCCACCACCATTATCTGTTCCGGCTTAATTCCTTCTACATCATAGCGATAAAGCAATACCAGATTTTCCAGTTGAGGCAAATTCAGAAGTTCTTTGATCTCTTTAGTTGCTCGTTGCTTCTCCCCATCAAACCCCGGTTTTTTTTCCACGTAAACCCGATGTACCATTGCTACTCCTTTGCGAACATTCTTGCAGTTTTTTCTCATAATTATTCGTCTATTTAAATAATACATTTAACTCTATCATTGAAAAACAGACTTTACAATAAAAAAGACGAACTTTTTGGACAGTCTTCCAAAAAGTTCGTCGAAATCCAGCAAGAAACCTTGGATTGCCGAACTTGGCTTCCCAAAATTCCATATATTATTCGGATTTAATCTAAAACACCTTGTATGAATCGATCAAAGTCACCAAGAATTTTTTCCATATCCACCGATTCATCGTCAAGAGCCAGTCCGTAAAACGGAGGAATTTTCACACCACGGTCCTCAATTTCTTTTTTTAATTCCTCGATGTAAACACCACTTCCTTCAATAATGGCCTGGTTATAGTCTAGTTCCACCGGACTCCCGCCCCACTGTTCATCCCAACTAGTGAAATCCACTCCGCAAGTAGGCGAGC
The DNA here is from genome assembly GCA_964489555.1 of uncultured Oscillospiraceae bacterium. Taxonomy (GTDB): domain Bacteria; phylum Bacillota; class Clostridia; order Peptostreptococcales; family Anaerovoracaceae; genus JAAZGD01. Next base: position 164,051 of record CAZAZF010000001.1, read on the forward strand.
CGTCACAACAAAGAACAGCCACCGTCTCATACCCTTCTCTTTCATACTCCACCATGTAGGTCACAACCTGCTCCGCCAATTCCCGGCAAAATTTTCGAAAGCCGGTGCTGTCGTACAAATTTTTCGTTTGCCACCACCGTTGAATTCCAAGATACAAGGTCTCAGGACACTGCATTTGATTAATCCCCAACCCATATTGATTCAAGGTGTCAAAGACCTCCTTGCACATTCCAGGATACCGAGCCAATCCTTTTACCTTATTATTGGTATTCAACAGGCAACTGGCCACAAAAACAATCTTTTTTCCTCGTTTGTCATCTCTTCGATCCATAATTCACTCCTTTCCTATAGGGAAATCTTTCCCATTTATACACTACGCCTATTTTGTAACCACTTGACAAAAACCAATGCTTCATGGGCCCAAAGCGGTCCCGTGGAAATTGCCACCAGCATCATCCACTCTCGAAAGGAAAGATGGATGGTTTCAAAAAGTTGATTGAATATATCAATCTCGGTAACGGCCACTTGCAAAAGGATACCCACCCAAAAGGCTACAATCATCATCCGGTTGTTCCAATGATTCATTCGAAAAACGGATTTATTCAAATCCCTCATGCCAATGGCATTGAAAAGTTGAGATACTGCAAGAACAGTAAACGCGTAGGTTTGCGCCGTTGCTAAGTCATGACCCGGCGCAATCAAGAAAGCAGTGAGTGTTATGGCTGCAATCACCGTTCCAAAGAAAAATGTAATAAAATACCCGCCATTGGCAAACATGCTTTCTTTAGGATCTCGAGGCACATCTTTCATAATATCCCGGTTGCCGGGATCCACACCCAATGCCAATCCCGGCAACGAGTCTGTAATTAGATTCACCCACAATATGTGAATGGCTTTTAAAGGCGAGGCCCACCCCACAAGAATGGCTACAAACATAGTGATAATTTCCCCAAAATTGGAAGAAAGCAGAAACAGGACGGATTTTCGAATATTCCCATAGATGTTTCGTCCTTCTTCTATGGCTTTCTCAATAGTAGCAAAATTGTCGTCTGTCAATACCATATCCGATGCACCCTTCGCCACATCTGTTCCGGTGATTCCCATGGCCACTCCAATGTCCGCCGCTTGCAAAGAGGGCGCATCATTGACTCCATCTCCGGTCATAGATACAATATGCCCGTGGGACTTGAACGCATTGACAATCATCACCTTGTGCTCCGGCGAAACCCGGGCAAACAATCTAAGGTCCATCACCTTCGAATTAAGCTCTTCTTGAGATAAAAGGCTGAGTTCGTCACCGGTAATACATTGTCTTTCTTCTTGAGCAATCCCCAACTCTCGCGCAATGGCAAGAGCAGTGTCTTTATGATCCCCGGTAATCATGACGGTAGTAACGCTGGCATCTTTAAATACGCGGACTGCATCCTTGGCTTCCGGCCGTGGTGGGTCAATCATTCCCACCAACCCCACAAATATGAGTTCTTCTTCCACGGCACTATCATCATCCTTCTTCATAGCAAGAGCAAGCACCCGCAAGGCTTTCTTCGCCATTCCCCCGGCCACTTCCGTAATTTTCACTTTGTCTTCGTTGGTCAACGGGAAAATCTGCCCTTCTTTCAAGAACTGTGTGCTTCTTTCCAAAATCTGATCCATGGCCCCTTTGGTATAGGAAATAAGGTTGCCTTCCCCATCACGATGAACTGTGGTCATCATTTTTCGACCTGAATCAAAGGCCTGTTCGTTGATGCGAGGATATTTTTCTTCTAATTCCTCTTTTTTCAAGTTATGGACAATGGCCAAATCCACCAAAGCCAGCTCTGTTGGGTCTCCAAATCTCTGTTCTCCTTCTACCCGGGCATCCGTACAAAGTGCCATTCCGGAAATCAAAACTTTTTCATCCCCATAAATTTCCGTTACCGTCATTTTATTTTGAGTCAATGTTCCTGTTTTGTCGGAACAAACAATGGATACCGAACCCAAAGTTTCCACCGCAGGCAGCTTTCGCACAATGGTATTCACCTTTACCATTCGCTGCACACCCAGAGCCAATACAATGGTAACTACCGCCGGCAAACCCTCCGGAATTGCGGCTACCGCCAGGGAGATGGCCGTCAACAACATCTCCATTAAATCTCTTCCCTGAATAACCGCAATCAAAAATAAGGCCAGACACAAAACCACAGCTACCATTCCCAATAACTTTCCCAAGTCCCCCAGCCTTCTTTGCAAGGGAGTCATTTGTTCCCCCGCTTCATTGATCATTTTCGCAATTTTTCCGATTTCTGTAGACATCCCGGTACGAACAACCAGGCCTTCTCCTCTCCCATAGGCAACGCTGGTAGACATAAATCCCCAATTCAACCGATCACCCAAAGATGTTTTTTCTGTGGATTGGAATTCACTATCTTTTTCGACGGGAACCGACTCTCCCGTCAGGGCAGACTCCTCCACTTTTAAATTAACCGTCTTTGTCAAGGCCAAATCCGCAGGAATCACGCGACCCGCCTCCAAAATCACTACATCCCCTGGGACAAGAGTTGCCGCTTCCACTTCCATCATCCGGCCATCCCGGCGCACCATCGCCATAGGACTGCTCATTTTTTTCAAGGCTTCTAATGACTCTTCCGCCTTCGCTTCCTGCACCATGCCAATAATAGCATTTAATAAAATCACCGCAATAATGATAATGCTGTCTCCAAATTCTTTTAAAGCCGCAGAAATAATCACCGCCACGAACAAAATATAGATCATGGGATTTCTTAACTGGGCCAAAAACATTTGTAGTTTCGTTTTTTTCTTCTTTTCCTCAAATTGATTCCTGCCGTACTCAAGAAGCCGTTTTTCCACTTCTTGGCTGGACAAACCTTGGGATACATCAACGCTCAATTTTTCTGCAATGAGTTGAGATGAAGATACTTCAAGCATTCTTTTTTCCTTTCTTCTATCCAAAGTCCTGTGTTTCATCTTTCAACAAAGAAAAAGACTTTAGAATAATATTAGCTTACTAACATTACGCCAAAGTCTTGTTACCTAAACGGGTTTGCAACCAAGCCCAAGGGCCGTGTGTTGATTTGCAAACTTAAAACTACTCCCCTTATGCACTATGTTATAAGTATTTTACCACAAGGAGAAAGAAGACGTCAAACAAAAACACAAAGGCCCAATAGACCTTTGTGCTTGTTTTTATTTGGCATAGTCAATGGCTCGAGTCTCTCTCACCACATTAATTTTAATTTGCCCGGGATACTCCAATTCCGATTCGATTTTTTTCGAAATCTCTCGAGCCAGGAAAACGATCTCCTCATCGTTCATCTCTTCCGGTTTGGCAATGATGCGAATTTCTCTCCCGGCTTGAATAGCAAAAGATTTTTCTACACCGGGAGTAGTGTTAGCAATCTCTTCCAGCTTTTGCAGCCTTTTGATGTATGTCTCCAAAGTTTCCCTACGGGCACCGGGCCTGGCCGCCGAAAGAGCATCTGCTGCGCCAATCAAAACCGCTTCCATATTTTTGGGTTCGTAATCCCCATGATGGGCCGCCATACCGTCGATTACCGCCTGGGGTTCCTTATACTTTTTCAGCACATCCATACCAATGTCTACATGAGTTCCTTCCACTTCATGATCAATGGCTTTCCCAATATCATGAAGTAATCCCGCTCTTTTTGCCAACTTGATGTCCAACCCTAATTCTGCAGCCATCAAACCTGCTAAATGGGCCACTTCAATGGAATGCTTCAGTACATTCTGACCATAGCTGGTTCGGTATTTCAACCTTCCCAACAACTTGATCAATTCCGGATGAAGATTATGAATCCCCACTTCAAATGTGGCGGCCTCTCCTTCATCTTTGATAATCTGGTTTACTTCCTTTTCTGCTTTTTGCACCATTTCTTCGATGCGCGCCGGATGAATACGACCATCCACAATCAATTTTTCCAATGCAATTCGTGCAATTTCACGGCGAACCGGATCAAATCCAGATAAAATAACAGCTTCCGGTGTGTCGTCAATAATCAGATCGATTCCCGTCAATGTCTCAATGGCGCGAATGTTTCGGCCTTCTCTTCCAATGATTCGTCCCTTCATTTCGTCGTTGGGAAGCGGCACCACAGAAACCGTAGTCTCTGCCACATGATCTGCCGCACAACGCTGAATGGCACCAGTAATGATTTCTTTGGCTTTTTTATCTCCTTCGTCCTTGGCCTTCTGGATGATATCTTTAATAAGCAGGCTGGCCTCATAACGAATCTCTTTTTCACAATTGGACAAAAGAAGGGCTTTGGCTTCCTCTACGGAATACCCGGATATTCTCTCCAACTCTTCCATTTGTTTTTCTAGAAATCGATCCACCTCTTGTTGTTTTTCAATAATTTTCTGTTCTTTTAAAGAAATATTCTCTTCTTTCTTCTCAATGTTGTCCAGCTTTTTATCAATGGACTCTTCCTTTTGGATGAGCCTTTTTTCATTCTTCTTGATTTCTTCTCTTCGTTCTTTGACTTCGCGGTCTACTTCACTTCGTAACCGATGGGCTTCCTCTTTCGCTTCCAGAGCAATTTCCTTTTTCATGGTTTCCGCTTTGTTTTCCGCATCCAACACCAGGTTTTTTGCGGTTTGTTCAGCACTTCCAATGGTTTTCTCCGCCACATTCTTCCGGATGATGTACCCCACAAGAATGCCTACGACTAAAGTCCCTATCGCAACCAATATTGTAATCAATATTGTTGGCATAGTCTGTCCTCCTTCCAACTCGTATTCTTTTTCTATGATCCAATAATACGATCAACGATTTTGCTAAAATTCTCATAAATGTAAGTGCCCTTCTTATAGACAATCGGTAATCCGTAGTTGGAGGAAATATTGATGTTCTCGTCGTATTGGATTACGCCAACAATCGGGATTCTTATTAATTTGGATATTTCCTGGATGCCCGGCACCATTCCCTGACTCATCAACCTGGCAATGGCCTTATTCACCACACAACATCGATTTCGGATTCCCAAATCCCCCAGAAAACGATCCATATGATCCGCATCTCTTATGGCAGCATAGTCGGGCAGGGTCACAATCACTCCCAAATCAGCCCCTGCTGCTGCAACGATTAATCCGTCATTAATACCGGCAGGTCCGTCTATAATAATATAGTCGAACTGCTTTCGCAGTTTTCGGCAAAGCACTTGCATATGAAGCGGTGTAATTTCGCCATCTTCCCGATTAGGAGAAGCGGCCATAAAGTGTAGTCGGGAAAAAGCTTTATGTGGAATAATCGCTTGACTGATCCTGCATACACCCGTACACACATCTCGTACATCGTAAACTACTTTATTCTCAAGTCCGAGGGCCAAATCCAGATTTCGAAGGCCAAGGTCAAGATCCATCAATAGCACCTGAAAACCACGTTGGGCCAGAATAACACCAACGTTAGCTGCAAAGACGGTTTTACCTGTCCCGCCCTTTCCTGACGCTATCAATATGACCTCACCCATGTTGTCCTCGCATTGAGTTATTTCGCTATCATATTATAGCATCTTTTGTGGGTAACTGACAATAAAATATCCAAAAACCGTGGAAATTTCTGTTAATAAACTCACTAGATCAGATTTTGTTTTTTAAAACTAAAATAAGTGCCGTCACCAATAATAATATGATCCAACACCTCAATCCCCAGTATTTCTCCCGCTTCCATCAGTCTTGATGTAATTTGAATATCTTCATCGCTGGGTGTGGTGGACCCGGAAGGATGGTTGTGAACCAAAATAATTGACTGGGCTGATTTTCGAATGGCGCTGTGGAAAACTTCTCTGGGATGTATGAGGGCAGAGGTTAGCGTCCCCACCGCCACTTGCTCTTTCGAAAGAATTTCCCCTTTGCAATTCAAGGTAAGAATTCGAAAATTCTCCTTGTTCAGGCTCCTCATTTCTTCCATAAAAAGACCGGCCACAGAATCCGGGTCGGTGATTTTGCGCCGGTTTTCTTTTGGGCGCGAAGCAATGCGCTTGCCCAGTTCCATAGCCGCCAGAATCTGACAGCCCTTGGCAGGCCCAATGCCTTCCATGGCTACGATTTCTTCCCACACCGCTTGAGAAAGCCAGTAAATATCCCGTCCTTCTTTTGCCAACAGTTGCTGCGCCAACTCCAAAGCCGATTTTTTTGTAGTGCCGGTGCGAATTAATATGGCTAATAGTTCTGCCGTAGATAGAGTTTCCACTCCATATGCCATTAATTTTTCCCTTGGTCGTTCCTCCCGATTCAGTTCTCTGATGCGCATAAAAACACCTCCCCAAACATGATATATAGTATCACATTCAAAGAGGTGTCCGGTTCTACTTTTTCCGACTATTCATAAGGATGAACAAACAGACCACTGGCCAATTTTGGCTCAAACCAGGTGGATTTTGGCGGCATAACTTCTCCCGCATCCGCCACCAATAAAAGGTCCCTTATATCCACAGGATGAACCGCAAAAGCCACCTTCATATCCTGATTGCAACGGCGCTCCAGTTCCTCAAGACCACGGATACCGCCAATGAAATCAATGCGCGCATCTCTTCTCAAATCCTCGATTCCTAAAATAGGTCCAAGAATATAATCCGACAACATAGAAACATCCAGTCCTTGAATCACATCCGAATTTATCATAAATTCTGCTGCTGTAAGACGATACCATATTCCTTCCAAATACATACCAAAAACATGCTTTTTCTCCGGACGATAAGGTGCTTTCCCCACGGATTCCACCTCAAAACCTTTCTCCCGCAACCTTTCCAAAAAAGAGGTGACTGACAAGCCGTTTAAATCTTTCACCACTCGATTATAATCAAAGACTTCCAGATGATCCTCCGGAAACACAACCGCCAAAAAATAATTGTACTCTTCGATTCCGGTATGGTCCGGATTTTCTTCCCGTTTCAATTTACCAATACGTGCCGCAGAAGCACAACGATGATGGCCATCGGCAATATACAAAGCCGGGATTTCATCAAATAACTTCCCCATCCGATGTATGACTTTTTTGTCTTCCAACTTGTACAAAGCATGAGCCACTCCATCTTTTCCCACGATTTCATATAAGGGAGAGTTCTTTTCCATCCACTCCATCATGTGATCGTTGATCTCCGGCTGACTTCGATAAGTTAAAAAAACCGGCTCTGTATGAGCTCCGCAGGCTTGAAAGTGCCTCACTCGATCCTCTTCCTTTTCCACTCTGGTAAACTCATGCCGTTTGATAATGCCTTTTTCATACTCTTCCACAGAAACCGTGGCCACCACACCCACCTGTTTTCTTCCATCCATGATTTGCTGATACAAGTAATAACAGGGCTCTTTTTCCAATTCCAGGATTCCTTTTTTTTCAAAGGCTTTCAAGTTTTCCCCGGCTTTCTGATATACCAATTCGCTGTACGCAGATATTTCTTTCGGCAAATCAATCTCCGCACGTGAAATGTGCAAAAAACTGGCTGAATTTCCTTCTGCCATTTTTTCAGCTTCCTCCCGGTTCATCACATCATAAGGTAGGGCCATTACCCTTTCCGCCCACTCCGCCTTTGGCCTTAAACCTCGAAAAGGTCTCACTGTTGCCATTGATTAATTTCCTCCATAATTCGGGTTACAACTTCTCTAATAGTCATTTGAGTGGTGTCCAATAAAAGCGCATCCTCGGCCTTCTTCAAGGGATTCAGAACTCGAGTGCTGTCATTATAATCCCTTTCTCTCATATCCGACAGCACTTGGGAATAATCTACTTTTTCTCCCTTTTCTACCAGCTCCAAATACCTTCTTCTGGCTCGCTCTTCATCGGTGGCGGTAATAAAAAATTTGATTTCCGCATTTGGAAATACATTGGTGCCGATGTCCCGACCATCCATAATAACGCTTTTGTGTCGTCCCATTTCTCTTTGCATCTCCACCAGCTTTTCTCGAACAACAGATAATGCCGAGCAAGCGGAAGCCATGCGTGATACCTGCGATGTACGAATCACATCCGACACATCCTCCCCATCCAGAAAAGTGCGCCCATTTTTAAAATCAATTTGAGTTTTATCCAACAACTTCTCCAAAGCAATCAGATTTTCGGGGAGAACTTGTTCCCGGATCATTTTATACCCCACTGCTCGATACATGGCCCCGGTGTCTATATAATCAATTCCCAAAGCTCTGGCCACTTCCTTGGCAATGGTGCTTTTCCCTGCGCCGGAGGGCCCGTCTATAGCGATTCTAATTAGGTTCATGCCGCATTACTCCTTTTTTGAAAGAAGTTTTTCCACTTCAGCCACAAACGTATTGACATCCGTGAATTGACGATACACAGAAGCAAAACGGACGTATGCCACCTCATCCACATCCTTGAGTTTTTCCATAATCAGCTCTCCGATAAAAGCGCTGTTCACTTCTTTTTCCATCATATTATTAAGGCCTCGTTCAATTTCATTTACAATTCTTTCAATTTCTGCCATGGGAACCGGCCTTTTTTCGCAGGCTTTGATGATACCTGAAAGCACCTTTCCGCGATCAAAGGGCTCTCTCCGACCATCTTTTTTAACCACCATCAATGTCATTTCTTCTATTTTTTCATAGGTGGTAAATCGCTTATTACATTGATCACATTCTCTTCTCCGGCGTATGGCATGGCCTTCCTCTGTATGTCGAGAATCGATTACCTTGGTGTCCGGGTGCTCACAAAAGGGGCATTTCATTCCTATCATCACCTCCGATGTAGTTTGATGGAGTCATTATACAATATCTAGTGGGTTCTGTAAACAAAGAGCGAATGGTTGTGGTTCCATTCGCTCTTTTGTATTTTCAAACCATAGATTCTTGTAGCTTCTGCCTATGCCGGAAAAGTTACATTAGTTTCTACCAACCAATCGATTACTTTCTTTAGAAGTAGTGTCATCAGAATATTGTCTTTACCCACGGTATCTTCAAAAGATTCTCCATAAGCTTGCTTAAATTCATCCTGAGAAGAAAACCCTTCTTCCGCCAACATTTCCATTATGCCTTCCTTATATTCCTGATCGGAAATCTCAATGCCCTCATTTCGGGCAATGGTGTAAAGAATCATCTCCTGCTTCACTACCACTTCCGCCTGTTGCTTCACATAGTCTTCAAATTCCTCCTCATTCATCCCCACATAACTCGTTAGGAATTCTTCCATTTCCATATTATAGTAAGATGCATAAGATTGGTAATATTCATAATTTTGGTCTATTTTGCGCTGAACTTCTTTTTCAGGATAAGATATTACTTCGGAAGCCTCAACTACTTTTAACCAAACTTCATTTTGGACTCGAGTGAGTTCCTGCTTTTCCTTTTCCTCATAGATCTTGCTTTCCAATGCGCCCAAGTATTCCTCTATGTTCTTGTACTCACTATTGGTTCGGACAAAGTTTTCTGAAAATTCCGGAACAACCAAGTCCCCTTCTTTGTAATGAATGGTTATATCGAAAACGGCTTCAGCGCCCCGCAAGGTTTCCGCGTGATAGTCTGCCGGGAATGTTACATCAATAGAAAAAGAACTTCCTATAGTTTGTCCCATTATTTGGTCTTCAAACCCCGGAATCATATTTCCTGATCCCAAAAGCAGATTTTGGCCCACTGCCGTTCCTCCGTCAAACAACACCCCATCAATGCTTCCACTAAAATCAATGTTTACCGTGTCCCCATTGTAAACCTTCCCAGTGGTAATTCGGGCCGGCTTGGCCGCTGCATTTAGAATTCCCTCGATGGCCGCATCCACATCTTCCGGAGTTACCGTCACCTCTTCATAAACCACATCAAGACCTGTATAAGCCCCAACCTCGATGTATTCTGACAAATCGAAATCATAAACTTTTGATTCGCCACCGCATCCTGACATCGTAAGAATCAAACACAAGGCCAGGATGCTTGCTGTTATTTTATTCTTCATAGCACTCCTTTGTCTCACGAGAACCAAGGGCTGGTTCTCTATTTGTTCACTGCCTTTTTGGCTGTTTCACAAAGTTGGGCAAACCCAATTTGATCATAGATTGCCATCTCAGACAACATCTTACGATTCACATCAACATTAGACTTCTTCAACCCATCCATCAAACGAGAATAAGAAATTCCGTTCATGCGGGCTCCCGCATTGATTCGGGCAATCCACAACCTTCTGAAATCTCTTTTTCGGTTCTTTCTTCCCACATACGCACTACGAAGAGCCCGCATCACTGCAGTATTGGCCACTTTAAATTGACGCCCTTTTGCGCCATAAAATCCCTTCGCTTGCTTTAATACCTTTTTATGCCTTTTATGGGCGTTTAATCCCTTTTTTACTCTTGCCATTGTTCATTCCCTCCAAAAAAAAAATTATTTTGCCATCGATCTTAACATTCTTTTCAAATCTGCACTGGTCAATGTAGTGGCTTTTCGTAAGCCTCTTTTTCGTTTGGCTGTTTTTTTAGTAAGAATGTGACTCTTAAACGCCTTGTTTCTTTTCAGCTTGCCAGTACCTGTTAACTTTAATCTTTTGCAGGCCCCTCGATGGGACTTCATTTTGTTTTTTGCCATTTCTTATGTCTTCCTTTCCAATATAATCTGATCTATTCCGAGGATGGCTCTTTCTTTTCCGGTTTTTCCTGTTTGGGAGCCATAATCATAATAAGGCTTCTTCCCTCAAATACCGAAGGTTTTTCAACCACGCCCACATCATCCAGAAACCCGGCAAACCGATTCATTACCTCTTTGCCTTTTTCAACATAATCTCTTTCTCTCCCACGAAATCGAAGACTGACCTTCAACTTGTCCCCTTCCTTCAGAAATTTCGATGCTGTGTTTGCTTTCACCTTGATGTCATGATCCTCAATAAAGGTGGATAACCGAATTTCTTTTACTTCGGTGGTCTTCTGTTTTTTCTTGGCCTCTTTTTCTTTCTTTTGGAGATCATAACGATATTTTCCATAGTCCAAGATTTTGCACACAGGGGGATTTGCATTTGGAGAGATGTTCACCAAATCCAAATTCCGCTCAGCTGCCAGGTCCAAAGCTTCTGCTCTGCTCATTACACCTAACATAGTTCCATCTTCATCAATTACGCGAAGTTCTTTGTCACGAATTTCTTCGTTAATTTGGTTCTCCTTACTAATTGGTATGCACCTCCTCATAATAAAAAACGGACACGAGAGTCGTATCCGCCATTGATCCTAAGGATCATCACACACTTTTGTATGAACCCCAATCGCCGAAGCCATTCAGGTGAGAAGCGGAAACTTCTACTTTCTACTCAACAAACATACCATCTCATACAAATTCTGTCAAGGAAAATTCAAAAAAAGTGTTGGCACAAAAGTTCAGAACAAATGTTTACACAGCCTTCTTTTTATGATAAACTAAACAAAAATGAAGGACCTCCATGGAAAGGAAGTGATGGGATGGAGATTCTAAAAAAACGAGAAATCGCTATACTTGACTATATGCAATCTGAAATCCGACGGAAAGGATATCCTCCTACCGTGAGAGAAATTTGTAGCGCACTGGGGATTAAATCTACCTCTACTACCCACAAGGACATCGAAAATCTGGTGCACAAAGGGTACATCGTGAAAGATCCCGCAAAACCAAGAGCTTTAATGATTGTAAATCCGGAAAAGAATTCGGACCAAAAGTCAAGAACCGGATATGAAAGAGAGTTTGCTCCGCAAGTAATCGAGATTCCCGTAGTAGGCCGGGTGGCTGCAGGAACACCTATTCTTGCGGAAGAAAATATTCAGGATACCTTTCCTGTGCCCGTTCGATATATAGGCCAAGGAATCCACTTCATGCTATCCGTTAAGGGAGATTCCATGATTAACGCCGGAATTCTTGACGGAGACTACATCTTGGTGGAACAAAAGAATGTAGCCAACAACGGAGATATCGTGGTGGCCATGGTAGATGGTTTTGAAAGTGAAGCCACTGTTAAAACATTCTACAAAGAAAAAGATCACATTCGTCTTCAACCGGAAAACGATACCATGTCTCCCCTTCTGGTACAAGACGCCAAAATATTAGGGAAAGTCCGGGGGGTCTTTCGCTATTTCTAAATAAGCTACCAGCTGCTTTTTCAATAAAACCTACAAAAAGATTTTGACGAATCTTTTTGTAGGTTTTTAAACTAACTTGATCTCTTTTTGCTTGCTTATTATATCGGCTGCAGGGTATAAATAGCCATCGAAGGAATCGTTACTCAAAACAGGGAGGAAAGCGCATGGGAGAGCATCGCGAGAAAACGCAAATTAACGGGGCGGATTTAACTCAGTGGTTTTTATTTGGCGCAAAAGAAGTGGCAGAAAACAGAACGGAACTGAACCGGATAAACTATTTTCCCGTGGCCGATGGAGACACCGGAACGAATTTACACTATACTCTTCAGCGTATGATCCAACATGGCTCACCCAAACCATCTTTTCAGGAAGCAATGAGGCAACTATCCGACGCAGCCCTTTCCAATGCCCGTGGAAACTCCGGCATCATTTTTGCTTCTTACATCAACGGGATGGCCAAAGAAAGCAGGGCTTACGAACAAGTTACCACCAAAGAGTTTAGTGAAATTGCTTCCGGGGCAGTGGATTCCCTCTACGAAGCGGTCCAAGAACCTGTTGAAGGAACTATGATCAGTGTCATAAAAGAGTGGGCTGTTTTTTTGCGCGAACATGGCGAAGAGATTACCGGTTTTCGCACCCTCTTTTCCAAAGCATATTCTCATGCCCATGAAGCCCTATTAAAAACCACCGAGCAACTGGCGGTTTTAAAGGAACACAAAGTGGTTGATTCCGGCGCTGCCGGTTTTGTTCATTTTTTAAAGGGAATGAATGATTTTTTCGGATCTTCCCCAAACTTTTCCAACAACACCTGGGCACAAAAAGAAAATTCCCAATCTTTGTTAAAAGCGGACCCTCCACAATATCGGTATTGTACGGAACTACTAGTTCAACCGCACCAATTCCTCCCCTCTGAAAAACTGAAAAAGGAGTTGGATTCCTTCGGAGATTCTTTAGTGGTAGTAACAGGAGCCGAAAAAACAAAAATTCACATTCATACCGACCGCCCCGACCTTGTGCTTCAAAAAATGGAGGCTCACGGGATTATCCTTGAGCAAAAGGTAGACGAATTAGAGGAGGTTGAGCTTGCAAATAAACAAAGCATAGGCCTTCTTACCGATTCCATCGCGGACTTACCGGAATCTTATAAAAAAGAAAATCACATTCATACTCTTCCTCTCAGTATTGTATTTGGTGACGATTGGTATTTGGACAAACAAACCATCACATTACCTCAGGTTATCCAAAAAATCGAAGCTCGAACAGAGCACCCCACCAGCTCTCAACCGGAGCCCAGTAGAATTCGAGTCTTTTTAGAAAAATACGCAGAACAATATGAATCCCTTATTTTCATTACCGTTTCTTCCCAGATGAGTGGTACCTATCAATCCGTAATCAAGGAAGCCAAAGCGCTTGGGTTGGAAGAAGATCGGCTCACGGTCATTGACAGCAAATTAAATTCGGGGGCCCAAGGATTGTTGGTAATGAAAGCCTGTGAAATGTTAAAAAATGAATTGCCCAAAGAAGAAATTACATCAAGAATCAAGGAAACCATTGTCAAAACAAAAATTTATGTTTGCTTGAATACCATCGAATACGCTGCAAAGGGCGGAAGAGTTTCCAATACCGTGGGGGCCGTGGGGATGGCACTGAAAATTCGTCCCATCATGTCCATCGATAGAGAAGGAAAAGGAACCACCTTTGGCATGGGTTTTTCCCAAGCCTATCTCACTCGAAAGATTTTTTCGTTAATGAAAAAAGCCATGAAAGACACAGGGATTGAAGACTATGCCATCGTACATGCTCTAAACCCGAAGTTGGCCCGGGAATACGCCCAACGGCTTACTCCCTTAGTGGGAAAACCGCCTCTCTTCGTGGAAGAGATTTCTTCTCTGGTGGCCATCCATTCCGGCCCAGGATCCGTTGCTCTTTGTTTAATTGAGAAATAAAGGAGGGATTCCATTGCAAATTGTGTTTTTTGATGTGCTACTCTTAGTTCTTGCTTACTTCACCGCTTTTTTTATCATGGGAACCATCTTGAAAAACAATTCCATCGTAGATATCGGTTGGGGTATGGGTTTTGTTTTGATTGCTTGGTATCTATTGACGGAAAGCAACCAATCCTATGTTCCCCAAACTTTGATGACACTCCTGGTCTCCGTTTGGGGTATTCGTTTGTTCTACCATATTATGAAACGAAACATAGGCAAAGAAGAAGATTTCCGATACCGAACATGGCGGGAAGAATGGGGTAAATGGGTGATTCCAAGGGCCTTTTTTCAAGTGTATATGCTACAGGGGTTTTTCATGCTTCTCATCGCACTGCCCCTGATTTTAGTCAGGAATCAAGAAGGAGACTATTACCGCTTTATATTACTATTTGGCCTTGCCGTATGGATTATCGGCTTCTTTTTCGAATCCGTGGGGGACCGGCAACTCAAAGATTTTTTAGAGGATTCTTCCAACAAGGGTCGAATCATGAACCAAGGGCTGTGGCGGTATACCAGGCATCCCAACTATTTCGGAGAAGCCACCATGTGGTGGGGCATCTTCCTTCTGGCCATGGCAGGAAAAACCTCTCTTTTAGCCATTATCAGCCCCATTACCATCACTTTCCTCTTATTGTTCGTCTCCGGGGTACCACTACTTGAAAAATCCATGAAAAAGGTCCCCGGCTATCAAGAATATGCCAAAAATACATCCATATTCTTTCCGTTACCTCCAAAAAAAAGAAAGGAGTCCTAAATGGAATGGTTGCTTACTCTTTCCGGCCTGAAGAATCTTCTGATAACCATTGTGGTTTTCCTGGCCATCGACATGCTCTGGTTATTGGTCATTTCGAAGAATTTATATGCCAAATACCTGGGTTATTTAATGACAGACCAAGTAAAAGTAGGAGCTGCCGCCCTATTCTATTTCCTCTTCGTGGTAGGCCTTCTCTTTTTCGTTATTAATCCGGCTCTTGCTAAAGACAGTTGGACCTATGCTCTCTTTGCCGGAATGTTCTTTGGACTAATCACTTATGCCACGTATGATCTCACCAGTCTGGCCGTCATTAAGGATTGGCCTGTCACTATTACCATCATCGATTTAATCTGGGGCACCTTCTTGAGCGGCACCACCGCATGGATCAGCTTTTTGTTCATTAAATTATTTTAGTTCATTGTTTTAACACCATTTTACCGCCACATAGTTAAAAGCTCCTTCTCAAATGAAAAGGAGCCTTTTTTTGTAGAACAATACATATTCAATGGTTATTTAATCATGTTGTCAACAGAATCCAAAACCTTGTCCATAATAGCCATGGCCTTCTTCAATTCCTCTTCCGTAATGATTAGTGGAGGCGCAACCATAATCATATTTTCATGGCTATAGGTTACAAATCCCTCTTTCTTTAGCATCCCTAGAATTTTACCCATCATTCCTTCCGGATCTTTACCAAATGGGACAATCGCTTCCCCGGTTTCTTTGTTTTTCACAAGCTCTACCATGGAAAACAGCCCTATGTGACGAACTTGTCCAACGCACGCATGTTTTTCCACCAGTTCGTCTTCCAAGGAAGCCAAAACCGGAGCCAGTTTTTTTACATTTTCGGCCACATTTAGCCTCTTGTATTCAGCGATGGTGGCTACAGCAGCAGCACAACCCATCGGATGAGCAGAATATGTCAGACCGCAATACATAACATTATTTTCAAAATACTCCGCAATTTTTTTGCCAACAATCACTCCGCCCAAAGGAACGTACCCACAAGTAGATCCTTTTGCAAAAGTCACCAAATCTGGAACAATATCAAACTGCTGGAATGCAAAGGCTGTCCCTGTTCTGTACCATCCGGCCATAACTTCATCACACACCAATAAAATTTCATACTTATCACATAACTCTCGAACACCCTTCAAGTATCCTTTGGGAGGAATTTGAACCCCATTGGAACCAACTACAGTTTCTAAGAAAATAGCGGCAATGAGCTCTGGACCTTCATACTTTATCTGGTTTTCTAACAACTCTAAATAGAAAGCGGTTACTTCATCTTCATTATTGAATTTACAAGCTTTCGGAGCCCTATAGGCATAAGGTCCATCAAACTTAATAAACCCGGGGCCACCCGGTTCATTGGCAAAATGTCTCGGCTCACCCGTTAACATCCCGGCGCCAGCACTGGATCCGTGATAAGAACGATACATGGAAAACACCTTCCATTTTTTTGTATACATTTTTACCAACTTAAGTGCATTCTCATTCGCCTCTGCACCAGCATTGGTAAAAAACACTTTCGCGTCTTCCATGCCGGAAGCTTCCACAATGGCTTTTGCCGCCTCGGATCGAACATCCAATGCATATCCCGGGCCAATAAACGGAAGTTTTTCCGCCTGCGCCTTAATGGCATCAATTACCACTTTATTACCGTGGCCCAGATTCAGATTCACCAGCTGGCTGGACATATCCATATATTGATTTCCATCTTCATCCCAAAAATAAATGCCTTCTGCTTTTGTGACCACCATAGGACTTAGCTTTCCTTGAGCTGACCAGGAGTGAAGATTGTACTTCAAACTCATTTCTTTGATTCCTGACATTTTTATCTCCTTTACTATAATCATATAACCAAACGGATTCAATTAATAGAATCTTTCCTCCAGAGTCTCTGGAGACTATGCGTCGATTTTAGCCTTTAATGCCGCATTGTCGAAAAGAGCTTCATCAGTAGGTTGGAAGGAAGGAATCTCTCGAGCCACATAAGTAAAGTTGAGAAGATCTTTCCATGTTGCATTGTGGGAGATGGAATTATGGCCCCAGGTTCCGCATCCCAATGTCATAGACATGGGGAATCCACAAACCCAAGAACCGGAGTTTGACAAGGATTGTGGAAGGTTCACACATACCTTACATACCGGCATTTTTTCTCCCAAATATGCCACTCTCTCTTTTACACTGGTATGAATTCCACAGCTATGGCCTAGTCCTTGATATTCCAAAGTTTTCCGCATCATATCAACTGCTTCTTCAAAGTTCTTGGCTTTTCGAACAGCGGCTACCGGACTAAGTTTTTCACCTGCAAATGGAAATTCATTCCCGTATCCACCAGTTTCTTCAACAAAAATAGCCCTTGTAGTTTCCGGCGCGTCAATCCCGGACATTTTAGCAATTTCTGTTGCTACTTTGGCAACAATCTGACGGTTTAAAACATGATTCTCCGGAGATTCCGGCCACATCATTTTCAACAACTTGGCCTTGTCTTCAGATCCTTCTTTAACAAAATGAACGCCAACTTTTTCCATGGCCGCTACGAACTCATCGTAACACTCTTCTAATACAACCACCGTATTTTCTGTGGAACATGAAGTTGCTCCGTCAAAAGTTTTAGATCTTATAATCATGTCTGCTACTTTATCCATGTCGGTTGTGCCATCTACAATACTTACAACATTTCCAGTTCCAACACCGATAGCTGGAGTTCCAGAAGAATAAGCTTGTCTAACCATGGGGGTTCCACCAGTTGCTAAGATAAAGTCTGCTTGCTCCATCAAGGCTTGAGAAGCTTCAACCGATACAAATTCAGGGTCAATTGACTGAACTAAATCAGCAGGAGCACCCATTTTAACGATGGCTTCACGAATTGCTTCTGTAACTGCAACATTAGTTTTTCTCGCTTTGGGATGAGGTGCCAAGATTACAGCATTTCTGGTTTTCAAAGCCATGAGAGACTTTACAACAGGCGTAGCTTCCCCATTGGTTACAGGAATAATTGCTCCGATAACGCCCATGGGTTTTGCATATTTTTCAACACCTTTTGCTTCGTCTGTTTCAACCAAACCAACGGATTTTTCGCCTTTCATTTGGAAATATGTTCCCTTAACTTTGGCAAACATTTTTCCCTGCTTGTCCTTCGGAACCCCCATTCCGGATTCCTCAACCAGCATTTCACCAAATTTTAGTGCAACATCCGGTTTCGTTAATGCATAAGCTACAGCAAAAGTCAATTCATCCACTTGCTCTTGGGTGAAGTTCTCTGCAATAGCTTGTGCAGCTCTGGCTTTCGCAATAAGACCTGCTACATACTCATTGTAATTTACTGACATTGAATACCCTCCTTAGATAAAAAAAGTAAACGGCTTGCCATAGCATCGAGAGGCATATCTCTGGATGCCACAGTAAATTCATACTACCTTAATGAAATATGCAAATTTTATGCCAGCCTAAATCATAAGGAGAACCCTCTATTTTTCAACCTTTCTTGTTCAAAAAAACGAAGGGGCGATACATAAATGTATCGCCCCCCATAACACATATTATTTTTTCTTCCCAGACCCTTTCTGTTTCAAACACAATCGGAGTGATGCACATTTGTATCATCGATTACTATATGTATCGCGTTCATTCCGGATACCATATCGCCCCATCTTCCTAACCACAGTAGGCTGACTGACTCCAAGAGCCTTTGCCATGCTTCGGGTGGAACCATGCTTTTTTAACGCAGATTCCAATAAATCTTTTTCAAATTCAGCCACTGCTTCGGAAAAGGACTTATCCCCTTTTCCCTCGGGTTGCTTTCTACTATGTTCCAACAAATAAGAAGGTACATTTTCAGGCTTCACTACCGAGTCTCTGGTGGTAATCACCAGCCTCTCAATAATATTTTCCACTTCACGAGCATTCCCCGGCCAAGAGTAGGTGAGCAGAATAGCCAAAGCCTGGGGATCAATTACCTTGTTTTCCCCCAGTCGTGTATTTAATTGATAAAGACTGGTATGGATCAGCGGAAGAATATCCTCTTTTCGCTCTCTTAACGGAGGAACATTGATGGGAACTACATTAAGGCGATAATACAAATCCTCACGAAACTTTCCCTGCTCCACCAGTGACCGCAACTCTCGATTAGTAGCAGAAATGATTCTCACATCTACAGGGATGCTTTTTACTCCACCCACTCTCTTAAATTCTCGTTCTTGAATTACTTGCAACAGTTTTACTTGAAGGTTCAATGGCAACTCAGAGATTTCATCGAGAAAGATAGTACCTCCTTCTGCCTCTTGGAATAGGCCAATCTTTCCCTCCGCACGAGAACCGGTAAACGCTCCTCTTTCATAACCAAAAAGTTCTGATTCCATCAAATTCTCAGGAATTGCACCGCAATTCACCGTAACGAAAGGCTTGTTTTTTCGATGACCGTTCTTATGAAGGTACTTGGCAATCAGCCCTTTCCCCACCCCAGACTCCCCGGTAATCAACACTGTAGAATCCACATCAGCCAAACGCTTTGCCAGCTGTAGCACATTGTACATTGGCTGACTGACTGCCACAATTTCTTCGTCTCCATATTTATGGGGGATATGTAACTTCTTTAGCTTGCTTTGGGCACTCTCCAGCTCTTTTTGAAGATGGCTCAATTCCGTAATGTCCCGGGAGGTAGTGATAATTTGAGAAATTTCTCCGTTTTCATCAAAGACCGGAATGCCGGTGCTCAAAATCTGCTTACCCACCCGATTCTCATGAATTAAGGTGACTTCCTTTTTTTCTTCCATCACCTTAATGGTGACAGAAGGGCTAAATACACCTTGCCGTTCCAATTCACCAGCGGATTTGCCGACTATATCCCCTCTTTCAATCTCGTACAACTGGGCACAGGCCTCATTACACCACAATGTAACGCCATCCCTATCATCGATAAAAATCGCATCCTTTACACTATTCAACACCGCCACCAATTCATCGATGGTAAATTCTTTCTCCGTTTTCATTCCACCTTTATTATACCTTATGTTGCATCAACAGAAAAGAAACTCTCTATTTCGTTAACAGTTTCTTGATTCCTTTATCAAGACCCTCGATGGTTAACTCAAACATGGGAAACACCTTGCCGATTTCCTCAATGGTTTCAGAACCATATACCCGGGGCCAGTCTTTTTCGGATATGGGATTTAGCCATATGCTATTTTTATACCTTCTCTTGATTTTTTTCAACCATTCAATTCCCAGTTCCTCATTATACATACCAAGAATGCAATTCCCACCTTTCATGAACAATTCAGAACGAGCCATAGTAGCATCTCCAACCAACACCACTTTATAGTCCTCTCCCAAATTTGAAAAAACCCAATCCGTGTCAACCCAATCATTCCGCTTGCACAACGGGGTCCGGTATAAATGCTCATAAATACAATTGTGAAAATAAAAAACCTTTAAATCCTTAAAATGATTCGCTTGGCTAACCGATTGAAATAATCGGTTGCATAGCTTACTGTAGGGCATCATGGAACCGTCCGAATCGATTAACAAAAGAATTTTAACAGTATTTTTTCGAGGTTTCTCATATACCAAGTGCAACAGGCCGGCTTGGTTCGAGGTTTCTTTTATAGTCCCATCAATATCCAACTCCGTTAAACGCACATCTACTCGGGAGGAGTACTGGCGAAGCTTCCGAAACGCCACTTGAAATTGGCGGATGTCCATCGTCTGGTCTTCTCGAAAATCCTTGAAGTTTCTTTCTCCAGCCACTTGCAGTGCGGATCGATATCGGCTCTTCCCACCGGCTCGAATACCGGCAAGATGGTAACCGGAATGCCCTTGGGTTGAAGTACCTCCGGTGCCAATCCAATAACTACCTCCATCGTGTTTTTCCTTTTGCTCTTCCAATCTCTTCCGAAATGTCTCTAATAACTCCGGCAAATCTTTCCGCAGTAAATTCTCGAAATATCCATCCTCTCTTTCCAGAGGATCTATATTTTCTTCCAGCCAACTCCAAAATTCTTCCGGCAAGTCCTCCGGAGTACGAACGTCTTTAAAATACGCATAAAAACTCTGATCAAATCGATCAAAATCCGCTTCACTCTTTACCAGAATCGAGCGGCACAGCTGGTAAAAACCAACAAAACTGGAATGGGCCAACCCCTTTTTTAAAGCGGCCATCAAAGTTAGCCATTCATCCATTGAAACATCAATACCAGAGCTTCTCAAAAAATAGAAAAATGATAAAAACATATCACCAGTTCCTCAGGGAGTATCCCTTTTCTTTCACTTCATACATCACTTCAATGTCTTGGTTTTTCTTCAACAAAACTCCTACATAAGGAATCTCTTTCCCAATCTTCTTTACATCAATTCCAGCCAGCATCAATGCTTGAAGCCAGTCCAACAATTCCGAAGTAGATGGTAATTTCTGCAAGTCTTTCATTTTTCGTATATGGTAAAATGCCTCCATGGCCTGCTCCAGCAGACTTTGGTCTACATCTCCAAAATGTACCCGTACAATTTCTTCCATCTTATCCGGATCGGGAAATTCGATATAATGAAAAATACATCGTCTCAAAAATGCATCCGGCAACTCTTTTTCCGCATTACTTGTAATGATAACAATAGGTCGAACACTCGCCTTTATGGTCTCCTTGGTTTCCGGAATATAAAACTCCATCTTGTCCAACTCCCACAAAAGATCGTTGGGAAACTCCAAATCTGCTTTGTCAATTTCATCAATCAACAAAACCGGTTGCTTTTCAGAGACAAAGGCTTCTCCCAACTTTCCCAATTTGATATACTGCTTAATATCCTCTACATTGCCTTCCCCAAATTGGCTATCGTATAGCCTCTGAACCGTGTCATAGGTATAAAGCCCCTCTTGGGCTTTGGTGGTGGATTTTATACTCCACACCAAAAGTTCCAAATTCAGAGCTTTTGCAATGGACTCTGCTAGCATGGTCTTGCCCGTCCCGGGTTCCCCTTTAATCAAAAGGGGTTTCTCCAAGGCGATGGCCACATTCACCGCATTCATCAATTCTTCCGTTACAACATAATCGCTGCTTCCCTGATAGATTTTCTTTTCAATCATTCTAACCACTCCTCCTATAAACCAATAATTAAGGGGACCATAATAGGAACCGCTATACTTAGGACCACTCCGCTAATAAAACTATAAATCGTAATGTTGGGAGCCGTTGATTTTTCTACGATGGGCAAACAAACATCCATGGCCGCCGCTCCAGGCAAACTGGTACATTCTACAAAGCCAACATATTTGGCCACCACCGGAATCAATACAATGCCCAACAACTCTCTCATAACATTGTACATAAAAGAAAGAGCAGAAATCTCTGCGCTATATTCAGAAAGGATAATGGGTGCCAATGTATACCATCCAAATCCCGCACTAACCGCCATGCTCTCCCTGGCGGTGATGGGCAGGAAAAAGGAAATGAGAAATGCAAACAACAGGGTTCCTATAATGATGGCAATAGGAAACACGACTACACGAGGCCCCACTTTTTTAAAACTTGCCGCCACAGTGCCTTCTCGCCCCAAATCAATACCCACAAAAAAGAGAAGCAGACACAATCCTACGATCAAAAGATTTCCTGACATCTCTAAAAAAGCTTTAGGAAGAACCCAAGCTCCCGCAAAAACACCTAAAATCACAGAAATCAAAATACCCTTGGTCATATTTTCATTCCTTTCTTATCGATTCCCATCCATTTCCTGGCTAAAAACACGAAGGCTACCGAGCCAACAAAACAGGCCAAAGTAATGAATAGAGCCGTCAGCCCGATGGAACCTAAGCTTTCCAGCACCCGTGGATCGCCGCCTATCCGACTGCCCATAATAAACACAAGAATAAAAACAGACAAAGTAGCTGCTTTTGAAAACAGGGACCAAGGTCCCTTGGCATTGCGAAGGCGACTGCCCACAAAATAACCCAGGATAGCCATCCCTAAATATAAAAAAAGTAGTTTCATCCCATTCCCCTAACGTATTTGCTGTTGATTCAAGTAATTGATAATTCCCAAGGCCACTCCGTAGGCATAATTCTCCACATATTCCTCTTGACAAATAAGCCGAATATCCTCAGAATTGGACAGATAGGCACCTTCCACCACGATGGCCGGCATACTGGTCTTATTCAGCACGGCAAGCTGGGGATAAGAAATGGCTCCATTGTCTTTGGTCCCCAGGACCTGTGACAGTTTCTGCTGGACAAATTCAGCCATCTCTCCACTTTGGATGCCATACAGCTCTTCCAAACTTTCCCCCTGGGCCGTCATCTTATCATAGTAATATGTTGTGGTGCCATGAATCCAAGAGGAATCAGAAGAATTATTGTGAATCGACAAAAAAATATCGATTTCCCCTTCATTGGCAATGTCAACTCGTTCATACTTGTCCAAGTATTTATCCGTCTCTCTTGTCATCCCCACATTTGCTCCGGCCTGAATCAAAAGTTCCTTCAACCGCAAAGCAATCTGCAAGTTCAGATGGCTTTCATAAACCTCTTCTCCTTGTGGTGATGTTCCGATGGCCCCCGGGTCCCGCCCACCATGGCCCGGATCCAACAGGATTTTTTTCGACTGGCCAAACCCAAGCAGAAGGGGAATATCCACCCTTTCATGAATATGTGCCATTCTTTCTTTATCATTCCACAACACCTGATACCCCAGCCCCTCCGACAAAAACCTCAAAGGCACCATGGTGCTTCCGAATCCGTCATTATTGTGGTCAATGATGAGAGGTGGTGTATCCAATGTCACATCCACGCCATCCACAGAAGCGACTCTCCCCCCAATCACCATACGTATTTCTTGAGGAGGTTGGCTGACAATCACCTCTTGGGTATCTTCCAGATATGTCACCGTTGCACCCATATGTTCAAAGACGGCGCGAATGGGAATTAAGGTTCTGTCTCTTAAAATGAACGGGGGACAATCATCTTCTGAAAACACCATTTGCTGTTCTGCATATTTTACACGAATGGGATACTGAGCGCAGAAATCCAATCCTTCCTGAATTTCATTCTGTGTAATGGGATTTTCTGATGCTGCCACATTCCCAAAGATATTCCAATGAAAACCCACTCCCATCCATAAACTCATAAGGAGTAAAAAGCAACAACTTCGGCTCAGTATTCTTTTCTTGAAATGGCTTTTTCTCCTCACAAATAAATGCTCCCCTTTTTCTTCTCCTGAATGCTCACCGGACCCCAAATTTCAATACCATGAACCTGTCCTTCTTTTTTGGTCACCGTAACTCCGATTTCTCCTGCTGGTTGGCCTATGTGATAGCACCACTCCCCCTGCTTTTCACTCTTTCCCTCCGCCAACATGGCCGCCACGGCTGTAGTCCCCGATCCACAGCTGCCTTCTAAATACACCGTGTCCACTCCGCGGACATGAACCACTGGAATCATGGACATAGTGGACGGATCAAAGAACAGAACTCCTAGGGCAGGTGCTACTGAATCCCCTTTGGCTTTTTCCAGAATTAATGACATTGCTTCTTCGGAACATGGAACTCCTATGCAAACAAAATGATGGATTCCCTCCAACTCAACTTTTGTAATTTGCCCTCCAAGACCCATATTACTCCAATCCATTTTTTCCAGTTTCATCGGAAGCGGCATGGTAATTCGGGTGTAATCTGTTTTTGTATTCACCACCACTTTCAGCGGTTGGTTGGCTCCGGAAACACGCACCATCACTTCCCCTTCACCCTTTTGGCCCTCTTTTCTAGCCAACCACAATCCATAGGCACGGGATGCGTTTCCGCAAAATTCATGTCCTGACATTTCCATTCCATCTTCCAGAACGTATGCCACCTGCTCCACGGAGGGTTCCAGGATTTCCATAATTATCTTACCTACCTGCTGATACCATTCCCGGTTGATGGAAGTGAGTACAAAGCATGTGATATTCCCGGCGGAATCGGCGATAAAATATTCGATTTCCAATCCTTTTCCTATTTTCATTATACCTGCCCGCCTTCTGTTTTCGGCACTAGGAATGACAACGCCTTGGGTTTTACCATCAATTCAATAGTTCCAGTCTCTTGAATTTCCCCATCGGTACACAACCTCATGGTTCCACGGTTTGGTGTTACAATGGCCCACTTACACTGACGATAAGTTAATATCTCTTGTGCCCTGTGGTCCTCCAAATGAATCCCCTTGGCATATTTCGGAAATAGTTGCATAAATCGCCTTCGAGTGGCATCCTTCACTATACTAATATCCATTTCCCCGTCATCTACCAGGGCCCTTGGAATCCCTTTGATTCCACCCCCACAGTAACATCCGTTCCCGGTGGACATCATCAAAACTTTACCGGAATGAATGGAGCCGTCATCAAATTGTATGGTCAAGTCCGCCCCTTCTTTTTTAATAAGAGTCACCAGTATTCCCACCAGATATGCCATACTTCCATGTAGAAAATGGCCGTTTTTTATCTGGCTCGTTCGATGTACCACATCACAATCAAATCCAATATTGAACATATTCACACAGTAACGACTGGCCTCACCCACTGCGGTCTTGTACTGATATTGAATCAGATCCACTTGTCTCGATTCAGCGGAAAGCTGCCTCTCCATATCCAGAAAATCTCTTCCCGGGAAATTGCGTACAAAAT
This sequence comes from uncultured Oscillospiraceae bacterium, assembly GCA_964489555.1. Classification (GTDB taxonomy): domain Bacteria; phylum Bacillota; class Clostridia; order Peptostreptococcales; family Anaerovoracaceae; genus JAAZGD01. The sequence goes on from CAZAZF010000001.1 coordinate 189,474, forward strand.
CATTCCCAGTTCCAGTGGGAATACAGCCAACATGAATCTGGTGGATAGAGAAAAAGGGATAGGCTCCATTAATTACTTCGTTGAGTGTGCCATCTCCCCCCGCCGCAAATATCCTCACCGATTCTCTCACCGGAATACTTGCCAGGTATTTTTGAACAACATGTTCACTACCACCCGGCTCATCCGTTACATGTATTTGAACAGGCAGGTCCATTTCATTGCCTGTCTGCTGAATCTTTTGAATCAGGGGCTCCGGATCCATAGCCTTTCCGGCCGCCGGATTCACCACAAATAAATTCTTCATATACTTCTCCCTCAAAGAACAGTCGACTATTTTAAATTATACTATAATTTAGGCCTTTATAAAACGGAGAAATCTTGCTATAATGGAAAAGATTTGTGGAGACGTATCGAAGTGGTCATAACGAGCCGCACTCGAAATGCGGTCACCCGCAAGGGTGCGTGGGTTCGAATCCCACCGTCTCCGCCAAAA
>CAZAZF010000002.1:0-26292 GCA_964489555.1 uncultured Oscillospiraceae bacterium
GCATAAAGAGGCAAAGCGAACTCCTCTTGGTAAACCGTACCAGTGCGTACTATGCTCCAGTCATAAAAGATATAAAACGTCATGCGTTATCTAACTAATTAACAATTAAACAAACTGCTGTGGTTAGAGCCTCAAACAAATCGTCAGAGCGATAGGTGAATACACTAATCCACAGCGCCTGTGTACATTATAGTCTATTAATAGAAGATGAGATAGAAAGGAAGACGTATAATGCAATTGCATTATACAAGGTATTTCCATGAATATACACCAGGTATTCGAACGTAAAAAAGACTATATAGACTTGCTTCTGCTAGCAGACGAACAAGAAAACATGGTAGATAAGTATCTTGAAAGGGGCGACATGTTTGTCCTGGAGGATAATGGCGTGAAGGCAGAATGTGTCGTGACGAAAGAAGCAGATGGCGTCTATGAGTTGAAAAATATCGCCGTAACACCGGATTATCAGAGAAGGGGTTATGGAAAAAAATTGATAGAATTCCTATTATTTCATTACACGGATTGGAAGGTTTTCCTTGTTGGAACGGGTGATAGTGAGAATGTGTTAAATTTTTATAAGAGTTGTGGGTTTAAAGAGTCCCACAGAATAAAAAACTTTTTTACGGACAATTACAATCATCCCATGTATGAAAACGAGAAACAGCTGATAGATATGATCTACCTGAGATTGGAGCGAAAGAAATCCCATCAATTACTCAGGAGCCCCGACATCCAACTTACCCGTGATGTTATTGCCGAAGCCCTTGGGGGGGCGAATGAGGCGTATGTTAAGTTTTGTAACGAACTGGCTAGTAGAAAAATTACATTAGAATGGCGATATTATAACGATGGAAAGGCCTGGCTTGCCAAAGGGATATACAAATGGACGGGTGTTCGTGGTGGCCCAAAATACATGACGGTTTTCTGGTTGTCCATATGGGAAGGTTTCTTTAAAGTGACATTATATTTTCCCGAAAAGGTTAGGGATGATGTGCTTCAGCTCCCAATTGAAGAGACGGTGAAAGAAAGGATTCCCCATTCAAGTTCATTGGGGAAGTTGCAATTTTTCCCAATTGTATTTGACTTCTTCGCGGAAGACCATTTTGAAACATTATTCACATTAGTTGAGTTTAAAAAGATTCTCAAGTAAAAGGGCTAGAGTCCGGAAAAGGAACTTGCTAGATGGGAAGGGGAAGGAGTATGAAACAATTTCAACGTACTGAGAAGTATGACAAGGCTTTTCTAGCGGAAAATTTTATGGGCCCCAATGCTATACTTATGCTTGATGAAATTACCCAAAGAATTGAGATAAAAAAGGAAATGCGTATATTGGATCTTGGCTGCGGCATGGGGTTGAGCTCCATATTTTTGGCGAAAGAATATGAGGCAAAGATATTTGCTGTGGATTTATGGATTTCTGCTACTGATAATTATGGTCGTTTTCTAGATGTGGGTGTTGATGACTTGGTGATTCCTATCCATGCAGACGCAACGGAGTTGCCCTTTGCAGACGACTACTTTGATGCACTCATAAGCATTGATTCCTATCACTATTATGGAAACAACGAAGACTATTTCGAGAAGCATTTGAAACCGATGATTAAAAAGGGCTCACCCATTGCAATTGCCATCCCCGGCACAAAGAAAGAAATGAATGGCATGACACCGGATGAGCTAAAGCCATTTCTTGATGACGAAGAGTTTTCCACATTGCACTGTAAAGAATGGTGGACAGAAGTTTTGCAAAAACATTTAGATGACTTTTGCATTCGAGAAATGGAATGCACCGATTTGGCTTGGAGAGATTGGCTAGCATCGGATAACCCCATCGCGAAACAAGATGTTGAAATGATGAAAGCTGATAATGGACGCTACTTGAATCTGGTTGCGATAACAGGGAAGGTAAAACGGTAGTCGAAAGAGGATGAAAAAGGGTGAGTGAATATGGAAGCGGTAGAAGAAAAATTGGCGAAATCATTATCGGCGGTGGGCTCCGTTGAGTTAATCCCATATTTGCCGTATTTGTTGCAAGACTTATGGGAACTGGGTTCATCTCCCCGGGATATGCTGGAAATGGTTCAAAAGCATATTACGGTATCCCGAGATACACGGGTGCTCGATTTAGCCTGTGGAAAAGGTGCGGTGGCTATTCACCTCGCCAAAGAATTACGGTGTATGGTAAAAGGAATTGATATCATTTCTGAGTTTGTTGATTATGCCAGGCAAAAAGCGAGGGAATATGAAGTAGAAAATTTGTGTGAATTTGTAGTAGGTGACATCACGCAAGCTGTTAGGCAGGAACAAAACTATGATATTGTAATACTAGGAGCTGTTGGAGATGTGTTGGGGGACCCGGCAAAAACAATCCTTCTTCTTAAGGATACAGTCAAGGATGGTGGTTACATCTTGATCGATGACGGATATGCAAAAGACACAACCAATACAAAATATTTTGCCAGAGATCAATGGCTATCTACGTTTTTAGAAACAGGGGTTCGGTTGGTGGATGAAAAAGTGATAGAAGATGACGAACTAACCAGTATCAATCAGAAGCAACAAAATTGGATTGTGCAAAGAGCCCTGGAATTAAAGAATAAATGGCCGGAAAAAGCGCGTTTATTTGAAAGTTATATCCAAAGCCAGCAGGCTGAATGTGATGAACTGGAAGACGAAATAGATGGGGTAACCATATTATTACAGGTGTTGGATTGAAAAGAAAAAGGGAGCAATACCATGGATGAAGTGGGACCGTTATCATGAAGTGATAGAGTTGCTGGAAGCTGGTAAAGGAGGATAGATATTTGACGAACTTTTTATATGCGGAGATTAATATCGTAGGTATCGTTCTGCTACTATTGTTTTTGAGCAACATGAAAAAGAACGGTGGTAAGAGTTTACCATTTGACCAGTATATATTCAACGGCTGTTTGGTGATAAACATTCTTATTTTCGTTTTTGATACCGGTATGTGGTTGTTGGATGGTCAAGGGTCGCCTGTCCTGATAGTGGTTAATTATGTGGTGACTACCCTATATTATATTTTCAACCCCTTGATTTGCTTCGTATGGCTAATGTATACGGACTATAAAATCTATGAAAGCAAAACCAGATTAGAGAAAAGGGTTCGCTTTTATATCATTCCAGCCATCGTAAGTGCCATTTTGAGCATCGCGAGCCTACAAACCGGTTGGTTTTTCGTTATCGACGCAAGCAATCAATATATGAGAGGCTCGTATTTTTCGGTCATGGTGGGCATTTCATTTGTGTATTTATTGTTTGCTTTTGGGATGGCATTAAAAGATGTCATCAAGAATGGATGGGGGATCAATCGAAGCATCAATATTCACCTGGCCATATTTCCCCTGGGACTTATTATTGCTTCCGCCTTTCAGATTATGTTTTTTGGAATATCTATCATATGGGTATGTGCTATGCTGGCACTTGCCAGCATCTACATCAATATTCAAAATGGTGAAATATCCACAGACTACTTGACCGGACTCTATAACAAGAGGCGTTTGGACGAGCATCTTCAAAGAAAAATGAAGATGCGTAAAAAAGGACACCTTTTATTTGCAATGGTTTTAGATTTGGACGATTTCAAAAGCATAAATGATCGATATGGTCATGCCGCAGGAGATGATGCATTGATTCGGATGGCAGGAATATTGAGGGGAATTGGGGAAAATAGTGATGATTTCATTGCAAGACTCGGTGGAGATGAATTTATTGTTGTAGGGGAACGAATCAATTCCGAAGAGATTGAAGAATTATCCCGGGGTATTCGACGAGGAGTGGATTTGTTTAACAAGGAAAAGTTATCGGACTATGATTTATTACCTAGTATAGGATATGCTTTGTTCAAAAAAGAGGATACGATTGACTCGTTGTTGGCGGCGGCAGATTTATCGATGTATTGCAACAAGCGGGAACGGAAAATGTCTGCTCGAATTGTCCGTGAAAATCCCGTGCAAACTCAAGGGGAGTGATTAATAAAACAATGAATTATGCCATTCGAGAAATGAAAAAATCTGAATACCGTCTTCTCAGAGAGTTCCTGTACGAAGCCATTTATGTGCCGGCAGGAGAAAAAGCACCACCCAGAGAAGTTCTTAATCTACCGGAGTTACAAGTATATTATGTTGATTTTGGGAACAGCCGTCATGACAATGCTTTGGTTTCTGAAGAAGATGATAGAATTATTGGAGCTGTCTGGACTCGTATCATGCATGACTACGGTCATGTGGACGATTCCACACCTTCCCTATCCATCTCCCTATATAAGGAGTATCGGAATAGAGGAATCGGCCGAATGATGCTAAATGAAATGTTGGCTCGATTAAGAATATCGGGATATGAAAAAGTCTCTCTTTCTGTGGAGAAAACAAACTATGCCGCCAACCTGTACTTGGACATGGGATTTAAGATAGTTGGAGAAAATCAAGAAGATTATATTATGATATATGAGTTGCAATGATTCATCCGATATATGACATATAAAAAGATTCTGCCAAGAATGAGAGAGGGAAATCATGTTAGAAGTAGTATTTAGCGATAGCGAAAAAGGTTCGATGCGGCTAGCCAAAAGCTATGATGCTGAGAAAATGAAGGGTGGAGCGGTAGGATATATCTTTCGCTCTTCCCCCAATTCAGTTATTGCCCATGATTCTAACGAAATGAAAATACAATTGGGGGAAAGCTTATGAGAGTGGATATGATTGCCCCTTGTGGAATGAACTGCAGTCTATGTATTGCGTACCAATTCAAGGAAGAGGACATTAACAAGAAAGGGTTCCATAAAACCTATTGTCCGGGATGCATTCCCCGAGGGAAGAACTGTACCCACATGGGAGATCGCTGCCATCGATTGGGGCGGGGAGAAGTACGGTATTGTTTCCAGTGTGAAGAGTATCCATGCAAACGATTGAAATCGCTGGACCTGCGGTATCGGAAAAAATATCACATGAGCATGATTGATAACTTGAATCGTATTAGGGATATTGGGGAAGAAGCCTTCTTGGTTGAGGAAGAGAAAAAGTGGAAGTGTCCACATTGTGGAACCATTATTTGCTGCCACAATGGACTTTGCCTAAATTGTCAGCTGGACACATTGCTACAAAATCGAAGATACCGTTGGAATGAAGAATAGAGGATAAGGAAGGAAGTGGATTCACATATGAGAAGTATTATTCATGAGAAATTCCGAAGAGTTGATTGAGAAAGAATTGAAATGAAAAATTTCCATAGAGAGAATTTACTTTTTTCGTTATGCGGTCTGAATTGTGGCCTTTGCCCAATGAACATAGGGGGCTATTGTCCAGGTTGTGGAGGGGGCCCGGGAAATCGGAATCGACGAATACAATGAGGAGCAGCAAAGAAAAATTAGGATACTGCACTCACTACTGGATGATTACAACGATGGAAAAAGAAAGTCCTTTTATTGTATGGCAATAAATTTGTTGCCTCTTAAGGAAATAGAGAGAATTCTTGATGAACTAATCGCCGATTCACAGCTTTCTGCGACGAGCTTTAGAGAAAAAGTGGACTTTATAGTCTCGCGGTTTCGGAGCCTGGCAAAGGATCAAGGGGTGGAGTTGAAACTTAGAAAAAAAACCAAAGAATGAGAAGGGTTATTGGTTATGCATATTTTCACAAAATACGACAAGGGGAATACATTTGTTGTTCTGGTATTAGTGTGGACCTGGCTGATATTGGGTGTTCCAGCGTTGTTGGGATACCATTATGATGACCTAGGCATAAAAATTGCCTATTTACTTGCAGGAGCCTCTCCGTCCTTGTTTGGGCTGTTTTTCGTGTTTCAAACTAAGAATTCCAAATATAGGAAAACATTTATAAGGCGTATATTTTCCTTGGGCAACGCAAACGGGAAGATGATTGGATTTGTCCTTGTTTTTGTTCCTTCGGTGACATTTGTTGCCGCTTTGATTAACAGGGTGATTAGCGGAGAGCCTTTTGATTTTTCCGTGATAGGGGAGCATTTTCAGAATATCCCGGGATTGTTGGTGTTCATTCTATTTTCTATAATATTCGGGCCATTGGCTGAAGAAATCGGCTGGCGTGGATATTTGTCGGATCAGTGGAAAAACAAGGGAATCTTGTTTTATGGATTGGGGATTGGTTTCATATGGACGATTTGGCATCTTCCCATGTTTCTTATCGTGGGCACTTATCAAAATTCCCTCTTAGCACAAGGGGTGCTTGCAGTTTCTTGTTTTGTGATATCCACCATATCCTACGGAGTTCTTCTTGGGCATCTTGCGGTCTTGTCCAACAGCATATTATTGGCAATCATTTTTCACTTCTCCATCAACTTCGTTGGGGAGATTTTACCTCTTTCGATTACCGGAGAAGCAGTTAGAACATGTCTTTTATTATGCTTGGCATGTGGGGTTGTCTATTATGTTCGCAAATCTTATGAGTCTATTTCAGAAAAAATAAGAGGGGAGAAATCGGATGAAATTTGAAACGAAGCGATTGATATTACGCCCATGGGAACTGTGGGATGCGGAAGCCCTTTATGAATATGCAAAGGATGACAGGGTTGGCCCTATTGCTGGTTGGCCGGCCCACACCAGTGTGGAGCATAGCATGGATATTATTAAAACTGTGTTGGGAGTGCCGGAAACTTATGCCGTTTGTCAAAAAGAGGACAACAAGGCTATTGGTAGCATTGGTTTGATGATTGGAGAAAAAAGCGATCTTGGCATCAAATGGGATGAAGCAGAGATTGGGTATTGGATAGGAGTTCCTTTTTGGGGAAAGGGGTTGATTCCGGAAGGAGTTCAAACTCTTATGGAGTATGGGTTTGAAGTTTTGGATTTGAAGAAGCTTTGGTGTGGCTATTTTGATGGAAACACCAAATCGAAAAGAGTCCAGGAGAAATGTGGTTTTCGATACCATAGCACGGAGAAGGATAAGGAGTGGCCGTTACTCCAGGAAATCAGAACACATCATATTACATGCCTTACCAAAGAACAGTGGTGTGAGGGTCAGTAATAGAACCATTTAAGAAGAACCGCCTAGGCTTATGATGCCCAGGCGGTAACGATTTGTCCTCCAAGTAGATGGTTTTTTTATGATTCATGGAAGATGCTTAACGAGTAAAGCTACCTATGTCATGAATGGTCCCTTTTGTAATGGGAACCGAATTCTTGTAAATGGTACCAAAGAATGCATGAACCTCATAGGTTCCAGGGAGAAGCGCCACCATAAAACGTCCGTCAGAACGGACCTTGGTAGCCACTGTATAATTGTTGCTTTTGTTGACGATGTATAAATCGGTTCCTACAGGGAAGTTTTGCGCAATGCCGGTGAGGATGCCACGTTGCAAGTCAACTTGAATAGGCTGCCCTTGAGATAGCGAAATTTGGCGCTTTAACTGCACCATTCCATCGCTTCTAACATCGAAATCTGAGGTAATAAATTCTCCGCTATAAGGGTTGGAGTTTCCCACATCTATTTGAACATCCATATAGTAACTACCGGGAAGTAGCCCGATGGAATAGGATCCGTCTGAAGAAACCGGGTTTTCATAGCTATATACCCGGGAGCTATTTTTCTCGACGAAAATGAATTGGGTGTTCTTAATAAGCTGGCCATTAAATGGATTGATAAGGGTTCCGGACACAGTCCCTGCAGTGTTGGAAGCTAATAAGTAGCTTGACTGGTCTATCCAATCGTCTCCATCTTGAATAGCGGCTTTCAGAATGATACTTTTGTTGTCATCGGCCTGCAAAGTGGTGTAAGTTGCGGTGGCTATTCCATTTTGGTCAGTAATATGGGATATGGATGAAAATTGATCACTTCTATCGGTTCCATCCACATAATGAGCCATGAAACTTACCGGAGTTCCACTGGCCATAGCATTTGTAGTACCATGGGTTACTTTTACCGTCACCACTACACTTTGACCACCTCCAGCCGGGACCAAAGAACGGCTCAACGTAATTCCCACCTGGGTGTTTTCGTAAACGGTTTCATCCCCATCCCATGGTTCTGAGGGAACATCCTCTCGTTCTCCAGGAAATTCCACCATATCCACAATTCGATTTCCGTCCGAACGTGGCACTTCATAAAGGGTGGTATTGGTCATTTGGGCCATTTGTCCCCGATTCATCACTTGGGATCCCACATAAGAAAGGCCGGTGCCAAGTCCCAAGGATACGGCCATTTCATTATAGTCTCCCGGCCAAGCCATTCCTTCTTCTTCAAGGTCTAAAACTCTGGTGAGAATGGTAGCCCAATGAACCATTTGCAGGGCATTACCCGGAGCGTATGCCCCTTCTCCCACGCCTAGAAGAATCCCTTCTTTGGCCATTAGGTTAATCCAGCCTAAGGCCCATTGATGACTGGTTCCTTGAATATCATCGAAAAGGGGAGTCCACTTGGCGGCATCGGCAGCATCTTCTTCCGTATAACCTAATAGATAGGCAGATACTTTGGCAGCTGCGGCCCGATTTAACTCTCTGTCCGGAGCGAACTGATTATTTCCCACTCCTTCTAAAATGCCTAGGCTAGACATTTCAAGGATGGCATCTTTATATGGGTTATTATTGATGTCGTTGTAAGATGCAGAAAAAGCAGGTGAGGCAGTAGCGAATACTAATAGGAGTGATAATAGAATGGTAAGCGCTTTTTTGGTTTTCATCGGTAACCTCCTTAGGTTCGTTGGTTATCGGATTGTCGTACGTTAATTTTATTGTATCATAACTTTTATTGGCACAACATGACAAATGGGGAATAGTCTCTGATTCGAATTCATCGAATCTCATTTTTCGTTTTTCATGATATAATATTAATGGTAATAAGAGGCAGGAGCGTTTGAGATGCTATTTGGAGGAGAGAGATGATGAAAACCATAGGATTAATCGGTGGAATGAGCTGGGAAAGCACGGTAACCTACTATAAGATTATGAATCAAGAGGTAAAAAATCGTTTAGGAGGCTTTCATTCTGCAAAGATTCTTTTATATAGTGTTGACTTCGCCGAGATTGAGGAATTACAAAGACAGGGGGAGTGGGAAAAGAGCGGGGAGTTATTGGCGGATGTGGCCCAACGGCTAGAGCAGGCTGGTGCAGACATGATTTTGATTGGTACCAATACCATGCACAAAGTAGCGCAGCAAGTGAGAGAATTGATCCGAGTTCCTCTAATACATATTGCAGAAGCTACGGCAGACGAATTACACCGTCATAACATCAAAATAGTAGCGCTACTTGGGACTAAATATACCATGCAACAACAATTCTACCGGGGCAAACTAGAAGCGGCAGGATTAACCGTGTTGGTTCCAGATGAAGAGGAAATGGAACAAGTCAACCATATCATTTTTCAAGAACTCTGTATGGGCATACAATCCACTTCATCAAAAGAAGTGCTTCTATCTGTAGTGGGTAAGCTGGCTAAAAAAGGAGCGGAAGGTGTGATTTTAGGCTGTACAGAATTGGGCCTGTTGCTTCAACAGGAGGACAGTCATTTGCCCCTTTTCGATACTACCAGAATTCATGGGCAAGCGGCAGTGGAACTAGCATTGGGAAGTATTATATAATAGTCCGATAATTTTTCGGGAACCTTTTTATGGTTGTTCCGTCTACGATATGAGAATAAACGGAACCCGTGGGAGGAGATTTTATGAAGAAAATAGTAGTTGTATTGTTGGTGTTGGGCTTGATACTTTCTGTTGTTGGAACGGCTTTTGGAGAAGCTGCCTTGTCGAAAGATATTTTGGAGGATTCACCCATCGAATGGACGGCCTCTTATGAGGGCCAAACCATCGACTTTGATGTGGCTCCCCAAAAGATTAATGGAATCACTATGTTTCCATTGCGAGCCATGTTAGAGGAGATGGGATATGCGGTGAAATGGGATGGAGCAAGCCGGTCTGTGGAAATATCAAAGGATGCACAGTGGACAAAGATTACCATTGGTGAGAATTTATACTTTAAGAATAAGATGGCACCAACATCTTTGAGCCATGCTCCCGTATTGGTAGAAAATCGAACATTGGTTCCGGCAGAGTTCTTCCCCGTTATACTGGATAAGGGGTTGGAAATCCAAAAGAATCATGTTGCCTGGTATGAAGAGGAATATGCGATCCATAGCGGGAAGGTGAAGGAAATCACTTACGGGGAAAAGGGTGAGATTACTGTATTAATTGCAACGGATTTGGAAAATAGAGATCCGGATTTCGACTTAGTTATTCACACTTCCGAAGAGTCCACCATTTACAATGTGGCATTGAAGGAAGGGGAGTTTATTCACTGTGTATGCAGCCCAATTATGCTGTTGAGCATCCCGGGGCAGACCGGAGGGTATATACTTTATAAGTAATTATATCAAGAGGTCACCTTGTTTTATGCCAATAAAAAAGGACCCGTAATATTGAACGTGACCCCCAAAGTCTAACTTTTGGGGGTCATATCATTTGAGGGTCTTTTTAAAATCGTTCATTCAACCAACGGGTACATAGCCGATTTGGGAACCAGTTCGTACCCTAGAGAATTGCTTTCCCATAACATCCATATGGAGGCACCTAGTCCGAAATCTGCGTACTCAATGCTTACTCGATATTTTTCGCCAATAGTGACAGGGAAAGTATAAGAATAAATCACTTGATTATTCCAATTCCATTGGTCGATGACCAAATCGTCATTAATTCGGACTCTTAATCCATCGTCTACCAAAAAGTGCAGGGTTAAATTTTCCGTAAATTTTGCTTCCAAATAGCCATCCATTTTTCCGTAGAAAGCATCTGAGGTAATGGTGCCCGGGGCTCCCTGGAACCATGAATAGAAAATTTGATCTATGGTTTCATATTTTGTGCTATAGTCTATGTTTCCCAAATTGTCCATTTCGTAAAACACATTATTAAATCCAATGCCTTGTTTTGGTACTAAATTATAATACTGTGGAGTAATATAGTTTTCATATATTTCTTCTATTATAAAATTGGTTTCTGGGATTATAGTCATTGGGGTGTTCTCAGATTCCCAGAACAAGAACATGGCGGCATACAATGGTAACTGTTGGTATTCTACAAGGATAGGATAGAGAGAACCGGCTTCCAAATAGACGGGGTTTTCCGCAATACTATATTCTAAATTGAGCAACCCCCAATTATCTATCAACTTGGTTCCGTTCACCGTTAGCCGAACTCCGTCATCGGAATAGGTTTTAAAAGTGTAATTTCCAGTTACCAAGGGCCGGATATAGCCTGTCCATCGGATTGAAAAAGACTCAGGCTCCATTACAGAAACAGGAGGTTCATAGCCAAAGTTAAAAGCAATATTCGAATCAATTCTTCGCATTCTTAAAGCAGAATCGTTTTCCAATGTGGCATCATCATAGTATTCTCCCAGTAAGCCATACAGGTAGCCTGTGGGAGGAGCTATCAACACAAAATGAGCAGTAATTTCAACATGGCCTGTCACACTTACATTGCCGGAACTATCGGGAACCATGGAGCTGTCATTGGCCGTAAAGTGGCTAAATACATACCCCGGATTTGCCGTTGTTTGAATGTTGATGGATTGGCCACCTGTAACCTCGGTATAGGTAGGCGTTACGGTTCCTGCTCCTACAGGGTTCACCGCCACATTTACTGTATAAACCTGAGGCGGTTGTGGAAAAAGCTCGGATGGGATATTTAATGTGGAATAGTTGGCGTTATAAATGATTTTTGAACTTCCGGTCATATCCAAAGATTTTGCAACCAGCCGACCTTTGATTTCCGTGGATCCTCCCATGTTTGTAGAGGCGTTTGGAGCATACAATAATCCAGTGATCTTATCATTTCCTGGCAAGTTAACCTGGGTTGCATCAGTAATCAGGCTCCCATTTATATAGGTAAATCCATTAGCAGTAAATGAAGGAATGCCTTGATAAATGACATTGGCATAGAGTGGATAGTTGGAATTCATTGGAATATAATCTTTTGACATAATGTATAATTGGCTCGGGTCCTCGTTTCCATTGATTAGAAGCATAGTACTACTGCCAATCACATCGTTTATATAAAGAAACAAAGTGTGGCTTCCCGTTATGTTCATTAATTTCCATTGGGAAAGATTCAGTTTGTCAATTACAACGTGAATATCTCGGGTTGTTAAATCAAATATAATATCGTGATTTTGAGAAGTCACCTTAAATTCCCCGAAATGAGTGTTTTCGCTTACATGGATAGCCATGTTTTCGTTGCTGCCAATCGGAATATAATTCTCAATGGCAGGAAATTCTGCCAGATTTGGGAATTGTTCTTCAAAAGTAGTCGTATTTAATTCCTGGCTTCTACTATCGAATCCGTCCCATCCCCATAATGGATAATTAAATGCAGTCCCGGTTTTATGGTAAAATGTTCCGGTGAAAGCAGGCGGGCCGCCGCCAAATGAAAGATCCCCATTTGCGGTATATAAATCGCCAACAATATTTCCACTGCCAGATAATCGACTAAAATTTCCGTTCAAGTAAACAGCCATTTGGTCAGGGTTTAGTTGAACGGTAGCCAATGTATGAGAAGGAACTCCTCCTATTAAGAAGAGTGCCACTAGAATCGATAATAAAATTCGAAATCGCTTACCCATTTTTACACCTCACATTTCCGAAGAAGATGGAATGTTTTATCCGGTTACACACATCAGGTCATTTTGTGATGATCACAGTGCGAGAGCTTTCTTCCCATTGCACATCCGCCCCAAGAGTTTCTGCTACAAAGCGGACAGGAACCATCGTCCGCCCAACCTCAATATAAGGAGCCGCATCCAATAAAACCATATGATCGGTTATGCCATCATTAACTATAGCAAAAGTGCTTCCGATGGCCAGGAAAATGTACTTGTTGTGAGACCATACTTCTATGCTTCTGGAGCTGGCATTCCAACGTATAGAGTTGTCGGAAACTCCCAATGCGTTGAACACGGCTCGAAAAGGAAGCATGGTTCTGCCGGAAACAATTGCTGCGGATGTTTCCGCTACAACGGGCTTTCCATCTACAAGTACAGAAACCGGCTGGCTTCCATAGGCAACTGAAAAGGAACCTATGATGAATGCTACACAAAGTACGGTAATAATAATTTTTCTCATTTTCCCTCGGCGCCAAGCAACCTTAGACAAGTTAGACTCTTTATATACTTGGAAAGAATATATTTCTTTTGATTAAGTTATTATACACCAAAATATTCCATTGTATACATATATGTAACAAAAAAATCAAAATATTAAAAAAACGGGCTCATTCCGAAATTTTGAACATGAGAATAATTCCAATGTTATTGACAGTCTAAACGGAAATGTATTAGAATAAATGAAAGGTTTTTATCACTTAAGAAAGGAGCTGATAAGTATGTTAGTTACAAAACAAGCACCGAATTTTTCCGGAATGGCATTTCATGAAGGAAAAATGAAAAAGGTGTCCTTGGAAGATTATCGTGGCAAATGGGTAGTTGTTTGTTTTTATCCGGGTGACTTCACCTTCGTTTGACCTACTGAAATCTCACACATAGCCGTGAGCTATGACGAATTGAAAGAAATGAATGTGGAGGTACTCTCTATTAGTACAGATAGTGTCTACTCTCACAAGATTTGGAATGAAACAGAACTCAGCAAGATGGTTGGCCATGATATTCCTTTCCCTATGGTTTCTGACCAGGGCGGGGCCATTGGAAGATTGTATGAAGTATATGACGAAGATGGCGGGGTGAACATTCGAGGAAGATTTTTAATTGACCCGGATGGTATCATTCAGGCCCAGGAAGTGCTCAGCCCTCCGGTAGGACGAAATCCGGAAGAGTTGGCTAGACAAATCAAAGCCTATCAGCATCATCAAAAGACTGGTGAGGTTATGCCTTCCGGTTGGACTCCCGGAGGACAGACATTGAAACCTTCTCCGGATTTGGCAGGTAATGTATGGAAGGAATGGACGCCACCCAAGAAATGACGGGAGCGGGTCATTCATCATCGCTGTTAGAAACATGGACAGATTGGTATCATCAGAGCCGGTCTGTCCTTTTTATAAGCAAAAGCAGAGGCTCCGAACCGTTTTAGAATGGAAACAGGGTGCTACTTGAATCCCATCATGAATTATGTCATCATTATACCAAGAATAGCGTCGAGAAGTGATATAGCATGGCAGACGTAGATTATATATGGAAGGGAATCGCAAAGTGGAGGATATCATAAAGCACGTTACCATGGGAACTGCCGGACACATCGACCATGGGAAAACAGCATTGGTAAAAAAACTGACGGGAACGGATACAGACCGTCTGGCGGAGGAAAAGGCTCGCGGCATGACCATTGATCTAGGTTTTGCTTTTCTTCCATTGCCTTCCGGAAATACCGTCTCCATTGTCGATGTGCCCGGTCATGAAAAGTTCGTGAAGACTATGGTGGCAGGTGTAACCGGCATCGATTTTGTTATGTTGGTGGTGGCTTCGGATGAAGGAATAATGCCTCAGACCCAAGAACACATTGATATTTTATCTATTTTGGGCGTGGATTCGGGGCTGGTGGCTTTGACCAAGGCGGACTTGGTAACCCGGAAAGAAATAGAACAAAGGAAGCTTGAAGTGAATGAAGCTTTGCAGGAGACTACTTTAAAAAATCTTGATATCATTCCGGTGTCTTCCTTGACCGGGGAGGGGGTAGATACCATCATTCAAAAGATAGACCAGTTAACTTTGACCACCAAGGAACGTTCATATCAACAAGTGTTCAGACTTCCTGTAGATCGAGTGTTTACCATGACGGGCCATGGCACTGTGGTCACCGGTACCATTGCTGGCGGGAGAATTCAAAAGGGGCAGACTGTAGATCTACTTCCTCAAGGACTCACCTCCAAGGTGCGGAATATACAGGTTCGAAATCAAAGTGTGGAAGAAGGTGTGGCAGGGGATCGTTGTGCATTGAATCTGACAGGGATAGAAAAAGAGGATATACAGAGAGGCACGGTGGTAACAGAAAAAGGAAAGGTCTCTGCCCAAAGTTTATTGGATGCATTCGTTCACATGGCGCCGGGGGAAGAGCCTCTTGTTCATAATCAAAGAGTACATTTTCATACAGGCACCTCTTCGGTGATAGCGCGGATTCGGATTTTGGGTAAGGAGGAAATACAGAGAGGAAATAGAGGATATGCTCAATTGCGGTTAGAAGAACCGGTTGTGGCTTTGCGCGGCGACCGTTTTATTCTCAGGTCCTATTCTCCAGTTCGTACTATTGGAGGAGGAATGGTATTACTTCATGCCACTCAGCATCGGAAACGATGGGACCAGAAAGCTTTGGACATCATGGGTATGTTGGAACCGGGGAAAGAAGAAGAGTTGGTCCAATCTCTATTTCAACAGGCAAAAGGACCTGTCACCATTTCCGAATTGAAGGAAAAAATATTGGTTCCGGAAGAGAACCTCAGTTTGTTACTTGATGCTATGCAACAGGAAGGAAATATTCTGTTTCTGGAAAGTGCAAAGAGCTATGTCAGTAGAAGATGGTATGATGAATCATATGCAAGCATAGAAAAACAAGTGGGCGTTTATTTGAATAAATATCCATATCGGTATCGTATTCCTAGAGAAGAATTAAAAAGTAGAGTGTTTCCCAAATTGTCTTCAAAAGGAGTCTCAGACTTGCTGAAACACATGGAGATGGAATCAAAGCTTATGGTTCATGGAAACCAGATTGGGGTAAAGGAGAAAGAAAGAGTTCAAGAAATATTAGAACGAAAAGATGTGGGGCTAGTGCAAGAAGTCTTTTCGAAAGAGAGCTTTGTTGTATTGTCTATCCATTCGCTTCTAGAGGAAGTATCCTTAGATATAGTTTTAATGGAAGAAATCATTCGTTTCTTATTAAAGCAAAAGATAATTGTGGAAATCGGGGATGGGCAGTACACCAATCCTGAAGCACTAAAGATGGCATATGAAAAAATGAGAAATTATTTGGATTCCAACCCCGCCATATCCGCCGCTCAACTTCGTGATTTATTAGAAACTGGTAGGAAGATAGCCATTTTGTATTTGGAATATTTTGACGAAAAGCAAATCACCATAAGGCAAGGGAATGATCGGGTGAAGGGTCCAAGGTATGATGAATTGGAGGAGGGAGCAGTAATATGATGACGAAAGAAGCAGATACTATTCCGAAGAAAGAGGCGCCATCATTAGACCAATGGCTGAAAGAAGCAAAGACCCATCCGGATTCCCACAAGGTGGGGATGTACTTGACCCATAATGGTACCGTTCGGGAAACTCCCCGATCAATGGTTCGTGAGGGGGTGGATGATGGCTCCCGGGTAAAGGGGATGTTTTTTAGCTATGATGAGGAAAAGGTGGAGGCCGCTATTCAGAAGACTACCGAAAGGGAAGGGATATTCTATGTTAAGGTTTGGCTCAACGAAGGGGAGCTTGCATTGGGGGATGACATCATGTATGTGTTAATTGGTGGAGATATACGCCCCCATGTCATAGATGCTTTGCAATCCCTGGTAGGGACTATAAAAACGGAGTGCGTGGTGGAGAAGGAGAAAAAGTATGAACAAGTATGATTTGGTGGTACTTGGCAGTGGCGCCGGCCTGATGGTGATGGAAGCCGCTATTTCTTACGGTTGGACTGTGGCGGTAGTTGAGAAAGACAAGTTGGGTGGCACCTGTTTGACTAAAGGGTGTATTCCCTCAAAAATGTTGGTGTATCCTGCGGAGTTTATTCGAGAAGCGGAAAATTCTGCCAGGTTTGGAGTGGACTCTAAAAAACCCATGCTAGATTGGGAAAAGGTGTCCTGCCGCATGTGGGAACAAATTGATTTTTCCAATACCATTAAGAGCAATCTAGGAAATGTTCCGGGGCTGACGTTATATGAAGGCGAAGGAGCTTTTGTCAGTTCTCATGAGTTGATGGTGAAAGACGCCAACGGGGAAGAGGTGAAGATATATGGGGAGCATTTTCTGATTGCCACCGGAGCAAAAAGTTTGATTCCACCTGTGCCCGGGCTGGAAGAAACAGGCTATATCACATCAGAGACATTTTTTGGGAAGGAGTATCCTAAAGAGCCTTGGAAAAGGTTGGTGATTATTGGAAGCGGAGCCATCAGCACCGAATTCGCCCATATTTTTTCTTCCTTTGGGACGCAAGTTACCATGATTGCCAGAAGCGCCCGAATTCTAAGAAAAGAAGACCAGGAAATATCACATTTTCTACAACAACAATTGACAAGTCAGGGAATTGAAATCATTGCCGAGGGGAAAATCCACCAAGTATATAGCGAAAAACAGGAGAAAGCGTTAGTGGTTGAGATGGGAACTTCCGGTGAAAAGCGCATTCTTCATTGTGATGAAATACTGGTGGCTTCTGGATCTGTAACTACTACAGATCGACTTTCTTTGGATAAAGCCGGCATATACACAGATAATCAAGGGTGGATTCCCACCAACGAATATCTGGAAACCAATCAGCCACATATATGGGCTTTGGGAGATGTGAACGGGAAGTATCAATTCCGGCACAAGGCCAACCATGAAGCACAAGTCTTAAGCCACAATCTTTTTAGTGGGAAGCAGAGAAAAAGGGCCCGATATGATGCCACCCCCTGGGCTGTTTTTACTCATCCTCAGGTCGCACGGGTGGGCAAGACAGAGGAAGAGCTTATCCGTGAAGGCGTTCTTTATGTTGCGGCTAAAAATTACTATTCCGATGTGGTGGGCGGCCGTTCCATGGGAATTCGCAAAGAGGATTCCGATAATGGTTTTGTAAAAATGCTGGTGGGGATGGACAAAAAAATATTGGGAGTTCACATCGTAGGACCTCAGGCAGCAGTATTGGTGCAGCCCTTCGTGTATCTCATGAATTTGGGATTCGATTCTTCTCTTGGGACGTATGAATTAATTCAGGATTCCATGATTATACATCCGTCCTTGAGCGAATTAACCGCCTGGGTTTTTGAAGCCATCGATATGTTGCTACCAGATGAGGAGTAGTTTATGAACCAAAAGAGTTTTTTAAAGGACGTTTTCATTTGCTCCTTAGGAGCGTATGGGGGTCCGGAAGCTCATTATAGTGTGTTCACAGAT
This sequence comes from uncultured Oscillospiraceae bacterium, assembly GCA_964489555.1. Taxonomy (GTDB): domain Bacteria; phylum Bacillota; class Clostridia; order Peptostreptococcales; family Anaerovoracaceae; genus JAAZGD01. The sequence goes on from CAZAZF010000002.1 coordinate 18,069, forward strand.
CAATTGGTGCTTCGGAAAGGGTATCTTTCTGAAGAAGAGTTGATTGAGCTGATTGCGTTGTGTGGCATCTTGCCGGGACCCAGCAGCACACAGACCATTGTAGCAATCGGTTACAAGTTAGGGGGGCCCAAGTTAGGTCTCCTGGCTATGCTGGTTTGGGCATTACCGGTGTTAACGGTGATGACCTTCCTGAGTTTTCTGTATCAGCTATTGTCCTATTATAATATGCCGGAGGACTGGCTTCGGTATGTGAGCCCTATGGCAGTGGGGTTCATTTTAGTGGCTGCTTGGCGAATCGGCAGAAAGGTAATTATAGATAAGCTGACGGCAGGGCTGATGATAATGGCTGCTTTGGCGACCTATTTTGTTCGAGAACCTTGGATATTTCCCTTGGTTCTTCTTTCCGGTGGGGCTATAACAGTATTTGTGGCAAGACAAAAGGATTTGTGGAATCGAGTACCTTTGCATCCACCTTGGAAATACTTGGTGGTTTTCTTCTTTCTCGCCATTACAGGAATCATTCTCACAATAACGTGGGACCATCTCTTGGTACATTTATATGAAAGTTTTTATCGCTATGGGTATTTGGTTTTCGGTGGAGGCCAGATAGTGGTACCGGTGATGCACAGTGAGCTGGTGGAAGTCAGAGGCTATATGACCAATGAAGAATTTCTTACGGGGTATGGGTTGGTACAGGGATTACCTGGTCCTATGTTTAGTTTTGCAGCATATGCAGGAGGCATGGCGGCTCGGGGATCTACGTTTTGGGTTCAGTTAGCCGGTGCCATGCTGGGAGGGATGGGAATTTTCTTGCCGGGCATGTTGCTGATTTATTTCATTTACCCTGTGTGGGAAAACATGAAAAAAATTAAGGGGATTCGAATTTCTCTTAAGGGGATTAATGCGGTAGCAGGCGGATTGATTGCTATCGCGGCGGTTATTTTGTTGGAAAAAACCCCGTGGACAGCGGACAATCTCGTCATTATTCTTCTGACGGGCGTACTGTTGTTGACTAGAAAAGTACCGGCACCTCTCATTGTAGGTTTGGTGTTGGCTGCCGGTTTTGTGATATAGTAAGCGAGTAAGGAATAGAGAAAATTTCAAGAGACATATAGCAGACTAGAAAGAGATGAGGATAAGGAAGATGGAACAATTACGAGGGAAAAAGGGATTTATTTGCGACATGGATGGTGTAATCTATCATGGAAATCGATTGTTGCCCGGAGTGAAGGAGTTTGTCCAGTGGCTCTATGACAGTAATAAGGATTACTTGTTTCTAACCAACTCCAGCAGCTCAACACCCAAAGAGCTTCAGCAAAAGCTCCGGCGGATGGGGATGGAGATAGATGAGCACCATTTCTATACTAGCGCACTTGCTACCGCTAAATTTCTGAGTACACAAAACCCGGGATGCAGTGCATATGTTATTGGCGAGTCGGGTTTGCTGAACGCACTTCATGATGTAGGAATTACCATGAATCATGTAAATCCTGACTACGTTATTGTGGGAGAGGGAAGCAATTATAATTACCAATCCATTACGAAGGCAGTTCGGTTGGTAATGTCAGGAGCCAAGCTGATTGGAACCAATTATGATTTGACCGGGCCTTCGGAAGAAGGAATCATTCCCGCATGTCGAGCTTTGGTTGCCCCCATTGAAGCGGCTACTGGGAAAACCGCCTATTATGTTGGAAAGCCCAATCCATTAATGATGCGAACAGGACTGAAAATTTTGGGCGTTCATTCTGAGGACGCCGTCATTATCGGAGACCGGATGGATACAGATATTATCGCTGGCATAGAGAGTGGATTAGATACATGTCTTGTGTTGACCGGTGTTACTTCTTTGGAATCCATGGAACAGTATCCGTATCGTCCGAGAGTAGTATTAAAGAGTGTGGAGGAGATTCCTAAGGAGATTTAGTATATGCCGGAAGGACATATCCAACGTTGTTAAAATATGGGAAAATCTGTATAATTCTTATTAAAGGGGTGCTATCAATAAGAAAGAAAGAATATGTATAGAAAGCGCTTTCAAAAAAAACAAAAGGGATTTACCTTGGTAGAAATTATCGTGGTCCTATTGATTTTGGCCATATTGGCAGCCATGATAATTCCCGCATATACCGGTTTCATTGATCGGGCAAATCATAATTACGATTTGACACAACTTAGGACCCTTGATTATGCCACCCGGTTGTATGCAGTAGAAAAAGGGGTGTCCCTTGATAAAGTTTTTCAAGGACTTGCATCCAATGAAGGAAGGCAACAAACACTTTTAGAAAATGGATGTGTTGACAGTATTTTGGTTCCGAAAACACAGGATTCCTTTTTCTCTTGGAATATTGTCAGAAGGTCCTGGCAGTTAATAGGGAAAACGGGTGAAATATCGTTGACCCCACTTGGAGATAGTTACGATATGATTTTCACCAACATGGCGGACGCCATGATGTCGTATTACAATACTTATGGCAGATGGTCATCCACTTGGGGAGATCAAAGATATACCAACCTTGGTTTGGTTGCAGAAGACTGGAAAACTCCTGTTGAACATATTCATTATAGCCCGGAAGGAGCCTATCTAAAGCTGACTCCTGAGCAGGGCCATAGCATTTTGATTGAAGATGTAGATGGCAATATTATGGAATTGAAAAGCTCCTACAATTGGAGTTTATTCTATAATGTGGAACAAGGAATATGCAGATATCGCTCCAAAGATAGTGGAATCATAGTTAATCTAAACACCTTAAGAACGGTATAGCGGAGGTAAAAAACTTCTGAAGTTCTTATAATTTTGTAGATTTCGGCCATTGCATGTGATAAAATAGCCGAAATTATCTTTTTTTTTGGATGAAGGAGGAATCTATGGAAAACATAATTGAGCAGGTGGTCCATGTTCAGATGCTGGACCAAATCTGGCTCTCTATTTTCCTGGTTATCCCCATGGTGCTGATATCCAGGACTGTGGTAGCGGGAACCAGATATTCACCCATTTTGATTGTTGTCATCTTTGGTTTGGCCATGGGATATATTATGGTAGCAACAGGAGTTGCGGCCCCCGGTCTACCGGAATTTCCGTTGATTGAATTGTTGAGCCGGACCACCACCATTGCTTTGACGGTCACATTTTTTGTGGGGGGGCAGGAGTTACGCAAGATTTTTGGGAACATTATTTTGGATCCGGACGACATGGTGGTTCTATCCCAAGAAGAGACCATCATGGGAACGCACCGAACTCAGCTGATATTTATTCTGCGTTCATTTTTCTTGTTGATTGGGATTGAAGCGGCTTATCGAGCTTTGTTAGGGATATCTGTAGATGCTCTTAGTCCATTTTATCCGTTGATTGCCTATATCGGATTAGTAGGGTCTATCATTTTGATTGACCATAAGGCCACCATCAAAAATAAGCGCCTTTACATCAAGAAGGGTCTTTTGGAAATGGTAGTGGTAGGATTGATTCTCATGGCTTCTTATGAAATCGCTATGGTGATTAAACCGGTCATTGCCTTACCTCAAATATTTTTTGCGATGATTCTTTCTTCCGGGTTGGGGGCAATCTTTTATAAATGGTGCTTTGGTCCTACCATTAGAGCTTTATTATTCGCAGGGATTCCTGTGCTTTTAGCCGGGAATTTTATGGTAGGTGGTTCCCGTATGGCAGACGCTTTCAGTATAAAAGGGATGAACTCCGTACTTCTTTACGGTTTTTCAGGCCAACTTTTTTGGATGTTCGGAGGAATTGCTTTGTTGATGTTTTTTGCGAAAACTACCAATGCCAGAAATCTGGGGCCGGGCATGGCCGGTGCCTTGTCACATTCCGGGTTGACAGGCGCTTGTACCGCCGGGGATTTAGGATCTATAGCGGCTATGCGGGCGCCCATTATGATTAACATTCCTTTTTTCGGGCATATTTTTGTTTTTTCTATTTTGGCCATTAGTGCGGAGCGTGGAGAATTAATGTTAGGACCTTCTTTGGCAATTATTGGGGCTGGAATCATTTTGACACTACTGTCTATTCGAAACTTAAGACGAGCTCAGGGAAAGGATGCGATTGAAGTGAAGGGCCTGATGCAGTTTGCCTTTGGGTGGCAGTTGGTGGCCATGTTTGGCGGATTCATTCTGTTAAGCTTGTTTCATATGCCTATCGAGTATGCGGCTATGGCCAAATCTTCTGCATTGTCTCATTTCGGACTTTTTGCTGCCACACAAGGAGGAATGTTTGGCGCCGAATCGGCCGCTCTGATTCCCTTTATCTTTGCGATGCCTTTCTTAGTGCATCCCTTTGTATTCTTCTTGTTTGGACGAGCGATGGCCCGGGATGGAGAAATGCCAAAAATTCCTGTGTTTATTTTGGCAAGCGTCGGATTGGTAGGAATCGTGTTTTCCTTGTTTTCCATATAATCTGCATCATTTGAAAGGGTTCACAAATGGTGTAAAGTGAACGAGATTAGAGTTTTTTCTAATCTCGTTCTTTCTTTTGTATGGAATAGATGTTCAATTTGTTGTAGAATAAAAATAGGTATATCTAGTTCCATGGCGGAGAGAAGGTATGGAGATAAAAGTTTTTTTGTTTTCTATACAAAGGAGCAAGAAGAAAAAAGGGTTTACCCTTGTGGAAATCATAGTGGTTTTAACTATTGTAGCAATTCTGGCAATGGTGGCAATTCCTGCTATGACCCATTATATTGACTTGTCAAAAGAAAAGTCGGATGTGAGCCAATTGGGGCTATTAAATAGAGCTACTCAAGCATATCGCCTGGAAAACAGAGAACAGGATCCCTTTTCGGAGAGGGATGCAGACTCTACCACATTGATGAATAAATTGGTGTCCGAAAAATTCCTGTCTTCGCCGGTGGTTCCGTTGGTAAGCGGTGCATCTTACCAATGGAGTTTGGCAGAAAATCAGTGGGTTTACTTAAAAGAGGACGGTGTGTATTTATCTCTTTTGTTAAAAGACATAAACTTATCAGACTATATCAAAGAAGGAAGTTGGACTCAAAGTACTAATGGAGTAAAATCCTCTTTTGGTCTTCTTTTTGTTAGTAACTCAAAAGATGAGTATACCTTTACTAGCAAGGCTACCTTAGGCCCGGGTTCATTTTCAAACGGAACAAGTGGAGGCTATGGTATTCTCTTTGAAACCACCTTGAATGAAAACAAAAAAGACACAGGGTACATACTACAGCTTGATAGAGGGTATGCCGCGGGAGAAATTACCATTCGGCCTCGGGAAGCCGGGGTGGAGAAGCCACCAATTTTAAGACTTGGGAACTTTACCAATCCCACAGGGATTCAAAAATATTCATCCATTATTCCTACTTCGAAAACGGACCCCTGGTGGACCGAGCAACATGAAATTACTATAGAAGTTGTTTCATCAAGCGAACCTGGGAAAAAGAATCTCACGGTATACATTGATGGTGAAATGGTCATTGAGTCGTTTTCCATTAATAGCGCTCCATCGGATGGAGAAAAGTTCTCGGGAGTGAGATCTTTTCAGGCAGAAACCACTTACGAGGAGTTTACCATCCGGTAACTGAGGAGAGTTCATTAACAGAGTAAGAGGAACGAGATTGGAGTTTTTCCAACCTCGTTCTTTTCTTTGCCGTCTATGATTTAAGAGAAATTTAGTGTAAAATATATTCAATATAAAGGCAAAGTTATTTTGATAGTATAGTTAAAAGGAGACCCCGGATTGAAATTTGTGGAAGGAAGAGTAACGACTCAATTTAAAGATTATTATCGGGTGCGAGTGGAAAGCCAGGAGCTGTTGGCGGAGATTTCGGGCAAACTTCGCCATCAAGCGGAGCAGAAGTACGAATATCCAGTTGTGGGTGATTATGTTTTCGTAGATCGAAGCAGCGACTCAGAGGGAATGGCGATTATTCATGAAATTCTCCCGCGAAAAAGTCTTTTTTTGCGGAAAGAACCGGGGAAAACCAATCAAGCGCAACCGGTAGCCGCAAATATTGATATTGTATTTATTTGTATGTCGGTCAACCGAGATTTCAATTTAAGACGCTTGGAACGATACCTTTCCATTGCATGGGATAGTGGAGCCAGACCTGTGGTAGTTTTAACCAAGGCGGATTTATCTGAAGACGGGGAGAAAAAAAGATTGGAAGCAGAAAAGGTGGCAGTGGGCGTAGATGTTCTGTTGACATCCTCTCTTCAAGAAGAAGGGTATGAAGCGATTGTTCCTTATTTAGGTCCTGGAATAACCGTGGCATTGATTGGTTCGTCCGGGGTAGGGAAATCTACTTTGATTAATAGACTGTTGGGAGAAGAACATCTGGTTACGGGGGAAATCCGGGAGGATGACCGGGGACGCCATGTGACCACAAGAAGAGAATTGTTTGTTCTTCGGGATGGAGCCAGTATAATTGACACCCCAGGCATGAGAGAGTTGGGTTTGGATCAGGCTGATGTGGGAAAGACCTTTGAGGAGATTGAACAGTTGGCAAAAGAATGCCATTTCTCCGACTGCCAACACCAAAGTGAACCGGGGTGTGCCGTAAGGAAAGCGATTCAGGATGGAAAGCTTGATCCAAAGCGTCTTGATAGCTATCACAAGCTTCAAAAGGAAGCTCAATACGAAGGTTTGGATTCTAGGCAGATTGAGAAAGAAAAACTTCAACGGATGTTTGGGGAGTTTGATGGCGTTAAGAATGCTCGAAATTTTATTAAATCAAAAAATGACCGATATCGATAAATTTTAGAAATGAACATGCGATAATCGAGATGATAGAACCGTTAGTATAGTAACGGAGAAGGATGAGCCTGTGTCTTTCAATCAACCCGTGGATGAACAACTGATACTGAGGATTGCGCAAGATGACATGGATGCTTTTGAAGAATTGTTTGAAAAAACTCAACAAAGCATTTATGCATATGCACTATCCATCCTAAGAAACCCGGAGCAGTCGTTGGATGTATGTCAGGAAGTGTTTCTTAAAGTACGTGCAGGGGCCCATCGGTATCAGCCCATGGGAAAACCATTGGCATGGATGTTTACCATTACGAAAAATGTGGCAATCAGCCATATTCGGGAGGGTAGTCGGTATTCAGCAAGTTCCATAGAAGAGATGGAGGGAGAAATTTCTCTGTCTTATGAAGAAAATGATTTGGATACTATAGTATTGGAGAATGCGTTACTTATCTTAAATGAGGAGGAACGGTCCATTATTTTGCTTCATGCTGTATCGGGATGGACTCATCGTGAGATTGCTTCCGGCTTGGGCTTGCCATTATCTACAGTATTGTCCAAGTATCACCGAGGGCTGAAAAAGTTAAAAAAACATTTGCAAAAGCAAGGGGTAGAGAATGAAGAATAGGGATTTGGAAAAATCCATATGCAATGCAATTGGAAAAATGCCGATGCCGGATGTGAAAGGCTTGGCTGTTTTGCCTGTGGAAAAATTCTCCGATTTCTATGAGTGGATTCAGGAACCGAAGAAGGAAACGGAAAAACGGAGTATGAAATGGTTGACTGCCGTTGTCACCATGGCCGTTATGATTTTTTGCTTCACAGGGATTTATGTGCAACAGCAAACTCCGGTGGCTACCGTGGCTTTGGATGTGAACCCCAGTATAGAACTCACGATCAATAAGCAGGAAAAAGTTTTAGAAGCGAAAGGGTTTAACGAGGAAGCTCGAATTATGTTGGCAGGGTTGGAATATAAAAGGAAACCACTTCATCAAGTGGTCCGGGCTTTAGTTGGTGCTATGGTGCAAGAAGGGTATTTGAGTCAAGAGAAAAATACATTGATGATATCAGTAGAAAGCAAGAATTTGAAGCAAGCAGAAGGCATTCGAGATGTGGTTCAAGATCAGGTTTTGCAGCAAATTGCGGAAGAAAAAATAGAGGGAGAAGTCATTGCTCAGGCATTTATACAGAATAAAGACAGCAGATTCAAGGCAGAGGAATTGGGGATCTCTGTAGGGAAGATGCACTTGATTGAAAAAATCATGGAAAACAAAAAAGTTGTTTCAATCGAAGGGCTGGAAAAAAAATCGATACGCGAACTGGCTCGAGAGCTTACTAAAGGTGAAGAAGAGGCGGTAGAGCCCCAAGACAAACCCGGGCCACCGGTAGAACCTCCCGGTCAAACTGTAGAGAAACCCGGGCCACCGGTAGAACCTCCCGGTCAAAATGGAGATAAACCAGGGCCACCGGTAGAACCTCCCGGTCAAAATGGAGATAAACCAGGGCCACCGGTAG
>CAZAZF010000002.1:26392-175766 GCA_964489555.1 uncultured Oscillospiraceae bacterium
CTCCCGGTCAAACTGTAGATAAACCAGGGCCACCGGTAGAACCTCCCGGTCAAACTGTAGATAAACCAGGGCCACCGGTAGAACCTCCCGGTCAAACAAAAGAAAAAAATGGCCCACCTGCTACGGGCCCCAGCAACAATCCAAGTAAAGAAAATAAGAAACCCAATGGTTAAAAAATGTCAATTTCATGCAATAAAACCCCTTTTTACCGCGTTATGGTAGTATAAGGGGTTTTAAATTATAATTCAACGCAGAATCTCTGTGAAAAAGGAGGTAAGACGGTGACGGATAGAAGATGGCGACAGTCCACTTTGATTATAAGTGGCATAACCGCAGCTGCAGTGCTGTTCATTGTTATTTTATGGGGGACGCCTATGGCAGCGTAGCGAGTACTGTGCAAATACGAGACCTTCACTCGTAAGCATATACTATATTAAAGAGCATCGGCAGTTAGCCACCCTGGCTGTCCGGTGTTCTTTAATTTACTATGAAGAGATAAAAAACTGCAAGAGAGCCTGTCAATTAGGAAGTTTTCGGAGGTAAAATGATGGGAAGAGTTGTTGACATATGACATAAAACCTGTCAAAATGAAATACAGAAAAAATCATTTAGGTAGGAGGATTGTTATGAAAACCACAGATTTGCTGGTCATTGGAGGAAGCGCGGGAGGGATTTTAGCCGCTACCATGGCCAAGAAGGCGTATGGAGATGTGCTAAAAAAGGTTACGGTAATTCGTGAAACGGAAACCGTGATGGTTCCGTGTGGAATTCCATACATTTTTGGCACGCTCTACGAAACCCATAAGAACATCATTCCGGATAAACCAATCCATGATGCAAACATTGAACTGTTAATTGACAGTGCCGTTAAGATTAATCGAAATGAAAAAACGGTGGAGACCATTAAGAGTGGCACAATTCAGTACAAAAAACTCATTATTGCAACAGGATCTTTGCCGGTAATTCCTTCTTTTATTCTCGGGTATGATTTAGAGAACATTTATCCGGTGTACAAAAAAGAGGAATATTTAGGAATGGTATTAGAAAAGGTAAGAGAAGCTGAAAATGTTGCAGTTATTGGAGGAGGATTTATTGGTGTTGAATTTGCAGAGCAGATCCGCATGCTTGGGAAAAATGTGACCCTAGTAGAAATGGCGGGTTCTTGTTTATGGCAAGCCTTTGACAAAGAGTATACGGATGATGTGGAAAACCTACTTTCCATAAATGGTGTAAAAGTTCTAACTAATACAAAAGTCAATCGTTTTCTGGGAGAATCCAAAGTAGAGGGTTTGGAACTGGCAGATGGTTCGAAGATAAAGGCAGACTTGGTGATATTAGGCTTGGGAGTTGTTCCAAATGGAACTCTAGGCAAAGAAGCCGGATTGGAAGTAAATGTAAAGGGAGCCATCAAAGTGGATCAGTATACAAGGACCAATGATCCGGATATTTTTGCTGTTGGAGACTGTGCAGAAAAAAACTGCTTCTTTACAGGAAAGGATGTACCGGTTTTATTGGCGTCTACGGCTGCTATGGAAGCCAAAATAGCCGGAAGTAATGTGGTGCAACTTCGTTTGGTTCGAGCAAATAAAGGAACCATTAGCGCTTTTTCAACAAAGGTCTTTGGGAAAACTTTTGCCGCTGCAGGGTTAACAGAAGAAAAAGCCAAACAAGAAGGGTTCACAGTAATGATTGGAGAACATAAAACCATGGATCGTCACCCGGGGTGTCTGCCAGATGCCATGGAGACTTCAATTAAGCTAATGTTTTCCAGGTGTTCGGGAGTGCTTTTGGGTGCGCAGATATCTGGAGGTACGGGTGTTGCAGAGATGATTAATATTCTGAGCTTGGCGATACAAAAGGATATTACGGCCACGGAGCTCAATACATTCCAAACATCAACTCATCCTTTGGTTACATCTTCTCCCATTGCATATCCGATAAATGCTGCGGCTATGAATGCAGTGGCTCAAAATTGCAGTGTGTTGAATGAAGGATTGGAAATCTAATCAATAAGGTGCATAGTATGGATTGTGGGGAGTCTTGAATAGGGGCTCCTCATTTTGTTTTGTTGTTTTTCTTGGGTTTGGCAGATATAATGAAGGAAAAATTGAAGAAACTTGAATGATAGATAGGCTTCTGATTTGTCAAAGGCCGGAGGAAAAAGTTTGACCTCTTCTTTGGAAGTTTCTAGGAGATAGAGTGAAACCGCGAGAATTCATAGTGGGATCCAAAATTTTGCTTGATGAAAAATTTTGAGACAGGTTCAGGTGTATTTGTATATAGCAATATGGTAAAATCATTAGATAGTCAAAAAAAGCAATTAACTAATACAAATGGAGTTTTTTGAATATAATGGCAATGATAAAAAATGATGGGAAAGACAAAAGCAGTAATTACCGCTGGGTGCTAGTCTTGGCGGGTTTTTTATCGATGGCCTTTTTTTATGGAATTGTAATCAATTGTCAAGGCCAGTTAATTAACCCTATGGCGGAAGAGCAAGGATATAACCGTATGGTGATGGCTTCAATATTTGCTCTAATCAATGGGGGAATGGTCATATCGTCTCCAATCTTAGCCCGTCTTTCCGGTCGATATGGTCCTGAAAAAATATTAGTAAGTTGTTCTGGCATTATTTCATTGGCTATGATCTGGTTTTCAATCACCCGGATGTTGCCTTTTTTTTATGTGAGTGCGCTATTTATTGGGATGGCATTTGTAGGAGTAACAACTTTACTTCTTCCAATTCTAGTAAACTTATGGTTTGATTCAAATAATAGAGGGTTTGCTTTAAGCTTGGCTTTTATGGGCAGTGGAATAGGTGGTTTGCTTTTAAATCCTGTTTTTGCTACCATGTTGAAAAACTTGACTTGGAGATGGGTGTATGGGATATGGGGTATTTTCTTTCTCGGAGTTTTTACACCTTTTTTGTTCGTTGTGATTTATTATCTTCCATGTAAGAGGGGGTATCATTATCTTATAATAGACACTGAAGAGACACCTTCCCAAGAAAACAAGGTCCTGAATTTCCAAGGAAGGAATTATCGGTTCGTTATCGGAAGTATTTGTGCGGCGGCTTTTCTGATTACGGGAATAGGTACATCAGTATTGATGCATGGCACCAGTCATTTAGTATCGCTTGGACAAACGCCGGGAGAAGCCTCTAAGGTAATTGGTTTATTCCTCGGTGTGTTGGCTTTCTCTAAACTTCTAGTGGGAAAATCTTGTGATATGCTTGGCTGCAAGAAAACGCTGATGATTTTTTTGGTGTTGGCCTCCCTGGGAACCTTTTCCTTTTGGGCTTGTAGTATTATTTCAATTGGCTGCGTGCTTTTTATTGTATTTTTCGGACTGGGGGGAGCCGCTATGACCGTATGTCCGCCCTTGGTGGTAAGAGAAATATTCTCGCATCAACGATACTCAAAGGAATTGGGGAAAGTAATGGCCTTTGTAGGATTGGGGAACATGATGATTCCTTTTTTGGGAGGTGCAATTTTTGATTATACAGGAAGTTATAACCTCTTTTGGTTGGGTTGTTCGTCGGTATTTTTTGTTGCGATTGCATTATTTATATTTGGATTTCACAAGGCCAATTCAGGTGTTTAAATAAAGAAAAAAATTTCTAAACAGGAAGGAGAAAGAATTCATTATGATGAATCAAGAAGAAAGGGTGTTTCGCCTAGGCCCTATTCGACCGCCTAGCGAAGCGAACAGCCTTCTTTTACAGGTAACAAGCGGGTGTACATGGAATAAGTGCAAGTTTTGTCAGCTTTACAAAAATCACCCATTCCGGGCCTTCAGCGTAGAAAGTATAAAAAAAGATATTGATTGTATGTATTTCTATGCACAAATTGCTACTAAATATCTAAAAGCGGGAAACACATTTCGCAGTTATGGCAGTTTTGATGAATGTACGACCATGTCTCATGCAGAACTCAACTGTTTTTATATGATTTTTAATTGGTTGTCTCATGGAGGAGAAAATGTTTTTCTTCAAGATGGGAATTCCTTGGCTTTGAAACCGGAACGATTGGAAGAAGTGCTGATATATTTACGAAAAACATTTCCACAAGTAAAAAGGGTGACTTCCTATGCAAGGGCGGAAACGCTATCTCGCATAACGGATAATCAGTTTCGTGCATTGAAAGAAGCCGGGTTGGACCGAATCCATTCCGGCTATGAGAGTGGGTCGGACAAGGTGCTTGAATTCATTAACAAAGGAGTAACCAGCGAGCAGCAAATCCATGGAGGACAGCGAGTGAAGTCTGCAGGCATTCAGCTATCCTTGTATTTTATGCCGGGGGTAGGAGGGAAAAGCCTTTCTTTGGAAAATGCCCAAGGCACGGCAACTGTGATTCGTCAAGTGAATCCTGATTATGTTCGGATAAGAACAGCGGCCATTGTTCGAGGCTCGGAATTGTGGGAAGAATATTCTAAAGGCGAGTTTCTTCTATGTGGTGATGATGATAAGATAGAAGAGTTGAAAACAATTATAGAGAACACAGAATCCTGTTCGGGGGAACTTGTTTGCGGAGATCACATTCTTAATTTATTGCCGCAAGTAAATGGGAAACTGGATGAAGATCGTCAATATATGTTAGGGCTGATTGATGAATATCAACAGTTGAGTCTGTTCAACAAAAGGCTATACCAGTATTTTCGCAGAATGGGAAGGGTTTCTTGCCCCAAAGACCTGGAATTAATTTCCGCCAGAGAAAGAAAAGAAGCGGAAGAAGTTTGTCGAAGCTATGAAAGCCCAGAAGAATGGGATGCTCAAACCAACCTTTGGATGCATCGTTTTATTTAGTCTTGGCAAAACCTTTTGATGTAGCTACATCAGGATTGGGAAGAATTGAGAGGGAGCGATGGCTAAATGGAAACAGGAAAACAAGGTTTCTAAAAACATGGTAAGGTAGGTATTAGTATGAAAGCATTAATACTAGATGGTTCTTCCCCTGGGGATTTATCTGCAGAGGCTATCAAGAAAATAGTTGTTCATGAATTAAAGAAAAAAGGGGAACAGGTTAAGTTGATGGAGCTCCATCAACTTAACCTGCATACCTGTAGGGGAGGGTTTTTTTGTTGGATTCGAACTCCTGGAATTTGTGATATCGCTGATGACAACCGAAAAATTGCTCAAGAGGCAGCCAATTGTGATCGAGTGGTTTTTCTTTCTCCAATTCTTTTTGGCGGATATTCACCGGTATTGAAAGTAGCCCTGGACCACTTGATTCAAAATATTTCTCCTGATTTCATCCGATATCATGGAGAAACTCATCATAAAAAAAGATATGCTCGTTATCCGGATTTGACAGTGATGGGGTGGTTGCCGGAGGAAAAGCAGAGAGAGGAAGAGGTTTTTCGACACTTGGTGTGGAGAAATGGTTTGAATTTCCATTCACAAGAGACTCAAAATTTAATTTTTCGGGAAAGTGAAACGGAAGAAGAATGGAAAATATCTATAGAACGGTGGGCTGCTGGATCTTTGGAATTTCGTTTGAAAGAACCTATATTGTATCCAAACTCGGGTTTGAACATGGAGAGACCGAAAGGAAATATTGAAAAAGCCGCATTTTTTGTGGGAAGCCCCCGAGGGAATAGAAGTACTTCTTTTCGTCTTGTTGAATACATTATGAATAGAATGACACAGCGGAGCATAGATACGGAAGTTGTTTTCATTAATCGTGTTTCAAGAAAAACCCCGGAATGGCGGGCTATGATAAAAAGATTGTGTAACAAAGATTTGGTTTTTTTGGCCTTTCCACTTTATATCGACACTTTTCCGTCAAAAATGATTGATTTTTTGGTGGAATGGGAGGATGAATTGAAGACGAGGGAAGAGAAACCCAAGTTGGCAACCATTGTCAATTGCGGATATCCTGAGGCTTCCCACTGTGAAAATGTTGTAGAATCTTGCGCCTTGTTTGCAGAAAAAACAAAACTTCTATTTTTTGGTGGCCTGGTATTACCTGGGGGCAGAGGTATTGGTAAGAATCCTATCAAAGAAGGAGATGGAAAAACTGCAACTATTTGGAGAGCTTTAAATTTGGCCACGGAGGAATTAATGCAAGGGAAACCCTTTTCGATTCAGACTAAAAGCATGCTAGGGAAACCCGCAATGCCGTCATTAATTTATCGGTGGGGCGGGCACAGAATGTGGAGAAAAGCAGCAAAAAAATTCGAGCAGAAAAAGCGAATGGATGCTCGACCTTATCTTCAGAGAGAAAAGGAAAATAATTAGGAAAAAGCCTTTACTTATTTTTCTTATTGGGATAATATGAAAGCGAGAGAGTTTCTGACAAATGCCCAGAACAAAGTAGTCGTTGCATCCTTTATAGGAAGGAAGGCTTTGTTGTGGTAGTTCTTGGTGGTGGAAATATAGATAGAGGTACCCCAAAACGGAAGGATGATTCCTTTTGAAAGGGGTTTTTTTGTGCTAAATTTTCATATGAACAATGACAACAAGGTGCATTGTCGGGGAAGCGAGGAAAATGGGTATGAGAATCATGATTATGGATGGATCCGACCCCAAAGACCCTATGGCCAATAGCGTGGGCAAAAAATTGATGGACACCTTGCGGCAGCGGGGAGATGATGTGATGTATTTTAAGTTGGCGGATTTAAAGGCGCCTGATGAAGGAGAAAGAGTAGGGGATCTTTTTTCTTTGGTGAAAGCTCCTCGTGTTTTTGAAATGAATCAATGTCGAAGGATGTTGGCACAGGAGTTAGAAAATTGTGATCGATTGATTCTAATGACTCCTCTGGAATACGAAGGATATTCATGTGCTCTTCGGATTAGCCAAGATCAGCGCTTGCAGCACTTGACTCAATACTTTGACCGAATTAATCAGAAGTCTTTGGGACGGCGGGGAACGGACAAAGAGCCGAGTTTAACTGTTCTGGGTTGGATCGACGGCCCGGAACCAAAGGTGGAGGCTTCTCACCGTTTGACTATTTCTAGAAACATGTTGCGTTTCAAGGCTCTTGATCATAATTGCAGCGTATTTTATAGCAACCAAAGTTCTGAAAAAATAGAAAAAAAAGTGAGAGAGGTGCTACAGGAAGCAGAAAAACCTCTATGGAACTAAAGGTGGAATATTTTTAAACGGGAGCCCAATAGGGGTCCCGGTTTTTTTTCGAAATGGGAGATATGTTTTTTCCCGAAAGGGGAGATAATGTTTGCGTAACTTTTTATTTTGGGATAATATATTTGTAATTGCAGGTTGTGTATGGGTATAGGGAAGAACAGTGAATCAAGAAGGAAAAAAAGAACGCCTTAAAATATTGTTGGCTACAGAGTGGTACTACCCCTTAGTAAATGGGGTGGTTATTTCTGTTGCGAATCTAAGCCGAGCACTGAGAGAGCGGGGGCATGATGTAAGGATTATGACTCTTTCTCCCCGGTTCTTTCCTTTGCATAAAGACAATATATATTACATTGGGTCAGTTAAAGCAGAGCGCCTATATCCTGGCGGGAGGGCATCTTTCCCTGCATATTTTCCCCATTATGAAGAGTTGACATTGTGGTCTCCCGATGTGGTGCATACCCACGCAGAATTTACGACCTTTTTTTTAGCACGCAGACTGGCGGCTACCCATGACATCCCTCAGATACACACTTACCATACTATGTATGAGGATTACACCCATTACTTTACCTCCCGGCCGGAAGTGGGCCGGAAGACCATCGAATTTCTGTCCAGAAAGTTGCTTCATGACATGGACAGAGTGATTGTGCCCACAGAAAAAGTGAAAAAAGTACTTGAGGGGTACGGGATTGCCACCCCAATGGAAGTGGTGCCTACGGGGATTGATTTACTTCGATTTACCACAAAGCCAGATGAAGAAAGGCTAATGGAGCTTCGGAAACAGTGGGAGATTACCCCGGAAACAAAAGTTCTCCTTTATGTGGGCAGGATGGCGAAGGAGAAGAACATTGATGAATTGATAAAATATTTTTCCAAAATTCATGAACGAAACTGGGTGCTCCTCCTTGTTGGAGATGGTCCTTACCGTACGGAATTAGTGAATTTGGTGAATCAAATGGGACTTCAAAATCGCATTCGATTTACCGGAATGGTACCGCCTGAACAGGTGGCAGCATATTACCATATGGGGCATGTTTTTGTGAACAGTTCCACCAGTGAAACACAAGGATTGACTTATGTGGAGGCGTTGGCTGCGGGGTTGCCTTGCGTATGTCGTAGGGATCCACTTATGGAAGATTTGGTTGTGAATGGGGTGACGGGATTTGATTTTGAAGATTTTCAAAAATTTGATAGCAGTTTGAAGCGGCTGCTCAGCTCAGACAGGGAGAGAGAAGTCTTGTCTCAGAATGCGAAAGATAAGGCCGCAGGATATTCTATAGATCGATTTGGTGAACGGATGGAACAGGTGTATAGAACGGTTATGGCAGAACATGGTTTGGGGAAAGAAAAGAAGAGGCGGTTGTTGATTCCTGTGCATCGCAAATTGCCGCCATGGCCTTCCTTAATCAAAAATCCTTATAAATCCAATTCGAAGATACTTTGAGAAGCATGTTGTGCCATGAATCCAGAGAGTGTGGAATAAATCAAAGGCATTCCACTTCCTTGCTTTCCCAAATCCCTCGCTTTGGCCGCTGTATTTTCAGCCAGTTCAATAATGGCGGGAGAGAGTTCTACCAACATGTTGTAAAGGTTATGCAGAGGCTCCGTGTTTCCTTGCTCCGCCGAAATAGAAAGGGGTCCCAGGAACTCTTTGATTTTTGGAAGAGGCAAGGTGGTCTTTAAGACTTGAAGCAAAAATAGTAGCATGAGGTGCTCTTTGGAGTACTTCTTTTTTTTTGGTGGAAACAGGATTCGATCCTTCGTATAGTTGTTGATCATGGTTTTCGTGAGAGGTTTTTCCGGAGCATAGCGTGACATATAGGTAATAACTTGATCCATATAGAAACCAATATCCGGGATTTCCTTTTCGGTAGGGAATGGGAATATTTGTTGATTCACAAGGCGCTCCTTTCTAGGCAAATGGAAGGTAGTGACAACACAGTTTATTATACTACGTATTATAATATTAATATGAGAAAACTTCAAATTCAATATTGAATTTTGGTGAGCTTATGATAAAATGTTAATATAACAATACATAGTTATGAAAACTAGATTATTTGAGGAGGCCATATGACACGGAAATTACGAGAGCCCATCAATGCTATTACCCATTTATCCGGTGCAGTATTCTTTTTTTTAGGTACGATAGTAATGCTGGCATACCAATTAGTTCACGAATCGTCTCTTCTCAAAGTGACAGGGGGCCTTGTTTTTGGGACAAGCTTAGTGCTTCTTTATTTGGCAAGTGGCATTTATCATAGCTACGATGGGAGAGAGCAGGTTATCAAGGTGTTGAAAAAGTTAGATCATAGTATGATTTATGTATTGATAGCAGGAAGCTACACGCCTATGTGCCTTCAGGTGTTGGATGGCAGTAAAAGGATTGTTATTTTGACCATTATTTGGGGTATTGTTATAGTAGGTGTTCTTACCAAGGTGTTTGTCCAAGGGATTCCACGACCAGTATACACGCTTTTTTATTTGTTGATGGGCTGGATGGTGGTTTTTTTTATAAAGGATGTGTATGAAGGGCTTCCCTTGGGTGGATTTTCGTTGTTAGCTTTGGGAGGTGTGTTGTACACTACTGGAGGGATAATTTATATGGTTAAGAAACCGAATTTGGGATTGGAATTCGGGTTTCACGAATTGTTCCATGTATTCATTCTTGCCGGTAGTTTCAGTCACTATTTGATGATCTTTTTATATCTGAGTTAACAGAAGCCTCCTTTAAAGGCCTTGACAGAATGAGAAAACATGTCAAAATAGTGAGAAAGATAGGAAAGTGGCTGGAAAGGAGGGACATATGACCATATATGATTTTACGGCAATGGACAGTCGAGGCCAAGAGGTGACGATGGATCGATACCAGGGGAAAGTGTTGCTTGTCGTGAATACGGATCGGGGATGTGGATTTGCCCCTCAGTACGGGGAACTACAGTCTTTATATGAAAAGTATCAGAACCAAGGTTTGGAAATCTTGGATTTTCCATGCAATCAGTTTTTAAATGAGGATTTGGGTTCTTCCCAGGAGAACGCAACCATCATAAAAGAAAAGTATGGCACAACATTTACTACCTTTGCGCAGGTGGCAGTGAATGGCAAAGAAGCCCATCCTCTATATGAATTTTTGCGGGAAAATTCCCCGGAGGGGCCTGTACCCAGGCTAAAATGGAATTTTAATAAATTTTTGGTGAGCAGAAATGGAATGATACTGGGGCGATTTGCTGCCGCTGTTCATCCTGCTGATCTGGAAAAGGAGTTAGAAAAAGCTTTGACTTCTGAGGAGGAATGATGATTAGAGATATTCCTTACCGAAAACAACGAATCATTGAAGCGGCCATCGAGGTTTTGAAAGAAAACCCGGTGGAAAGAGCCACCGTTCGGAAAATTGCACAGCAAGCTGGATTAACCACAGGTGCCATATATCATCATTATAAAAATAAAGATGAACTGCTTTTTGATGTAATCACTCGTTCACTTCAATTCACCCATCATTTAACGGATGCCACAAAAAACCAAGAGAGAAAGACGGGAGAAGAGCTTCTTCAGGAAATTATACGAGAGGTGGAAAAGAGATTCTCCAAGGTGGAAGAACAGCGCCTGTTCTTGATTCTGCTAAATGATGCCATCGCTCAAGAAACGGCCATAAGAGACAAGTACGCCGAGAATTATAGGGAGATTATTGCAAATGCTTATCTTTTGTTGGGAGAGTCTTTGGGAATATATAACTCAGAAAAGGGGCGAGCGGTTGCAGGCATTTTAATAGCTGCTCTGGATGGGATGGCCATCCAACAGTCTTTGAATGTACTTCCGGAAGAACGACAAAAAATGGTAGAGACATTTGTGGACTTTTTTTTGAAGAGTATTCCCATTTACCTGAATTCTGATGGAGAAGATGGGATAATTTAGAAAAAAGGATAATGAAAGGAGAAGGTCTTCGTATGGGATTGTTGGATAAGAGAGGAAAAAAGCTGTTGCAGCCCATTTGCGATGTTGATTTAGAAAAATATTCTGGGACTTGGTTTGAAATTGCCAGGTATCCTCATCCTTTTGAAAAGGGGATGGAGCAGGTTACCGCCACCTATAAAAAGAAACGAAATGGGAAGATTCGAGTGATTAACAGTGGTGTTAAAAAGGGAGTATTTAAAAAAGCAAAAGCTATGGCATGGGTTCCGGACCCGGAGTGCACCGGAAGGCTGATGGTCCGTTTTTTCTTCCCCTTTAAGAGCGAATACAACATCGTTCTTTTGGATAAGGAATACTATCAGTATGCAGTGGTCACAGGAAAGAATAGGAAATATTTTTGGATACTTAACCGGACACCGCAGATGGAAACATCCCTTTACAACAGGTTGGTGGAAGAGGCGGTTTCGATGGGCTTTCGAAAAAGAAAAATCGAAAAGGTTCATCAAAGCGAAGAGAGGTAATGAAAGATCGTGGAAGATTTCGGGAACCATAAAATTCATGGACACCATCACTATCATTCTTCGGGAGGCCACAATTTGCGAGTTGCCTTCTTTTTGAATGCCTCATTTACGATCATCGAATTAATTGGGGGAATCCTCACCAATAGTATGGCCATTTTGTCAGACGCGCTTCATGACCTGGGAGATTCTCTCTCCCTGGGTGTGGCCTGGTATTTAGAAAAAATATCTAAGAAGGGCCCGGATCAAAGATTTTCTTTTGGCTATGGCCGGTTTTCTTTGCTGGGGGCTTTGCTGACCAGCATGGTATTAATTATTGGAGCCGTGGTGATTCTTATGAATGTCATTCCTCGAATTATGGCCCCTCAACCCGTCCATGCGGAAGGAATGTTGGGATTGGCCATTCTTGGGATTGTGGTAAATGGTCTTGCCGCCTTGCGATTACGAAAAAGTCATTCTTTCAACGAAAAAATGGCAGCCTGGCACCTTTTGGAGGATGTCTTGGGGTGGGTGGCCGTTTTTGTGGTAAGCATTGTACTTATGTTTTATAATGTTCCGATTTTGGACCCATTGCTTTCCTTGGGAATTACCTTTTATGTGCTTTATAATGTGATAAAAAATCTAAAAAAAATCTTTCGTGTTCTTCTTCAAGAAGTACCTGCTCACTTGTCGATGGAGCAGTTGGAAAAAGAGTTGGAATCTATTCCGGGAGTGGTTCGAGTGTACCATACCCATTTATGGTCATTGGAAGGCACCCGGAATTTTTTAAGTACCCATTTGGTGATAAAAGGGATCATGTTAAAAGAAGAAGTAATTCAAGTGAAAAAAGAAGCTTTGGATAGAATGGGGCGTTATGGTATTGACCATGTGACTTTGCAAATCGATTATCCTGAGGAGGAAAACGAATTTCATTGCTACTAGATGGAAGCGCTAATGGGAGAATAGAAAAGGAGCCAGAGCGAAATATTGAATGTGAGAGAGTTTCAAGAGGACTTGATGAGTTGGTACAAGAAGGAGGCGAGAGATCTTCCCTGGCGAAGAGAACCGTCTCCTTATGGCATTTGGGTATCAGAGATGATGCTTCAACAGACACGGGTAGAAACGGTAATTCCCTACTATCAACGGTTTATGGAAATTTATCCAGATGTTTCTTCCTTGGCGAATGCCTCGGAAGAGCAACTCCTTAAAATATGGCAAGGTTTGGGATACTATGCCAGGGCTCGAAATTTAAAAAATGGAGCCCAAGTTGTGATGGAGCATTATGGGGGACGATTGCCCGAAGAAAGAGAAGAGTTGCTGAAGATTCCGGGAATCGGTCCCTATGTATCGGCGGCAATTGCCTCTATGGCATTTCAAAAGAAAGAAGCCTCTTTGGACGGAAATCTTTACCGGGTTTTGTCCCGGGTGTCTCTTTGGGAGAAAGACATCAATCAAGTGCATTCAAAGCGGGCGTTGGGATTGGTGGCACAGGAGATGATGCCCCAAGAACGCCCCGGAGACTTCAACCAAGCATTGATGGACCTAGGTGCTGCCGTATGTTTGGCCAATAGGGTTCCTTTGTGTGAAAAGTGCCCCATAATCCGCCATTGCAAAGCCCACAGCCAGGGAAAAACAGACTGCATTCCTGTAAAAACAAAAAAGAAGCCCCGAAAAATATTGTATAAAACAGTATTTCTTATTCAATTTGAAAATCAAGTGATTCTTGTGAAACGGCCCGACAAAGGGTTGCTGGCGGGTCTTTGGGAATTCCCCAATGTGGAAGGGCATCTTTCCAAGAAAGGTGCTATGAAATTTTTGAAAGAAGGGGGCATCTTAACGGAAAGCACTGAAGAGACATGCCCTGATGAAATCCTGGAAGAAATAACATTTTCCAAACACATTTTCAGTCATCAGGAATGGCACATGATAGGATATCAGGTCACTTCAAGTGAACAACACCCCTTTACAGGGAAAGAACCCTATTTGAATTGGCAATGGGTAAAAGTAGAAGCGTTGGTGCACTCTTATTCCATCCCTTCTGCTTTTCGAGATTACATGGAGATTGTTGAGGGTAAGAATATATAATACTTTGTTCGTTGACTCGAGAAATGAATTTGAGAATAGGGGTTCTTACTGTGGGAGGATGGAAGAAAATTCTCCGAAGGGAAGCAGGGAGGAACGGGACATGAAAATAAGACCAAGTTATGAAGACAGTAGATACGGAGAAATTTATTTAGCTGGCGGATGCTTTTGGGGCACACAAGCGTATTTAAATCGGATTATGGGAGTCGTTTATACGGATGTGGGCTATGCCAATGGAGAAAGCGATAAAACAGACTATTATTCCATTGGGAAAACCGGTCATGCGGAGGCTGTGTATGTGGTTTATGATCCCCATAAACTGCCTTTAGAGGAATTGTTGGGATATTATTTTGGTATCATTGATCCTACCAGTTTGAACCGGCAAGGGAACGATGGGGGGGCTCAGTATCGAACGGGGATTTACTATGTCCAGAAAGAGCATCTTTTGACGATAGGAAAAGCGGTAGCGGCGGAGCAAGAAAACTGGGACGCTCCAATGGTTGTTGAGGTAGAGCCTCTTATCAACTATGTGTTGGCAGAGGAATACCATCAGGATTATCTTGATAAAAATCCATCGGGGTATTGTCATGTAAACTTATCCGACATACCAAGAGAAAAACCTATAATCAATCCAAGGGATTATCCGAAGCCCTCTGCGGAAACACTGCGAAAAGAATTAACCGAAGAGCAGTTTCTGATTACACAAAAAAATGGCACAGAACCACCCTTTGAAAACCTGTACTGGGAAAATAAAGAAGAGGGTCTTTATGTGGATGTGGTCACGGGGGAACCACTGTTTTTGTCTTTGGACAAATACGATTCCGGTACTGGTTGGCCTTCCTTTGTGAAGCCCATTGATTGGGATGTGGTAACCTATCATAAAGACCAAAGTGTAGGTGGGATACGCATTGAAGTGAGAAGCAGAACTGGAGATTCTCATTTGGGGCACTTGTTTCAGGATGGGCCAAGCTCTGAAGGAGGACTTCGATTTTGTATGAATAGCGGGTCACTGCGATTTGTCTCACTTGATTTCATGGAGGAGATGGGATATGGAGAATTTTTGGTGTATTTTTATTGAACGTGTAGGTAATGACTCCCGGTGGAGAAACTGCTATTGACATTTCAGCCTTTTAGACTTACTATTATATTATAACGGTTATAATAGTTATACGGAAAGGAAATACAAATGCTAGATTCTTATGAAAAGATTCGGGAACAACTTATGGAACATGAGGTGAAGCCTTCCTATAATCGGATAAAAATTCTGGAGTATTTGATGAAGAACCGTGATCATCCTACGGCAGATGACATTTATGTGGAATTGAAAAAAGAGCTTCCTACTTTATCCAAGGCGACGGTATATAATTCCATTAATGCTTTTACACACGCCGGTTTGGTGAAGGTGTTGAATATGGAGGGGAACGAATCCAGATACGACCCGGTGACTTCCACCCATGGTCATTTTCATTGTGAGCAATGTGGGTCGTATTATGACTTTAAGATTTCCGTAGAAAATTTACGTTCTGATGATTTGGCAGGATTTGCCATTAAAGAAACCGACGTTTACCTTCGGGGCATTTGTAAAAAATGTCTGGGAGGAAGTAAATAAAAACGATATCAAGAGAATGAAGGAGGATTAAAAATGAAAAAGTTTGTATGCAATCTATGTGGGTACGTTTATGATGAAGCAGCTGGGGATCCGGACAATGGCGTAGCTGCCGGGACCAAATGGGAAGATGTTCCGGAAGATTGGGTTTGTCCTCTGTGTGGAGCTCCGAAAGAGGAATTTTCTGAAGAGTAAAAGAAGTTGGTTATATGGAAAATTTGGAGAGGAAATATAGAATGAGTGAGAAGACATTAGACAATTTAATGGCAGCTTTTGCAGGAGAATCTCAAGCGAATCGAAAATACTTGGCGTATGCAAAGAAGGCGGAAACAGAAGGGAAATACAATGCTGCTAAGTTGTTTCGCGCTGCAGCCGATGCGGAGACACTTCATGCATTAAAGGAATTTGATGTGGCAGGGAAGATTAAGTCCACGAAAGAGAATTTAATGGATGGAATCGCAGGAGAAACATATGAATATAAGGAAATGTATCCTCCTTTCATAGAACAGGCCGAGAAAGATGGGAACAAAGGGGCAGCCACCGTCTTTACACACGCCATGAAAGCAGAAAAAGTGCATGCAAGGCTTTATCAGGAAGCGTTGGACAGTTTGGATGATACGGAAGAGAAGCACTATTATTTATGCCCCGTCTGTGGGAATATAGAAACTGCGCCAACAGATCAATGCGGCATTTGTGGAGTGGCCGGAGCAAAATTTATTGAATATTAGAATTTGCGTAACCCCCTCGTCTGAGGGGGTTTTTCGTGGGTATGAATCAAATGAATTTTTACGAACTGAGATAATTTCGATGTAAAATTTTTGAATTGTGATATAATTTGGAAGTAGGTACCAAAGGAGAAGGATATGCAAATTCATCTTTCGGAAGCTTTCAAGGATTATATATCAGCTCAAGGGGCTAATTCCATTGTGGTAAGCACATCTACTCCGCGGGGAGGCTTTCGTGGGGAGAGTACCATTGACATCCAAATAGGAGAGCCAGAGGAGCACTTGGACGAATACAGCATATTTTGTGCTGAGGGCATTACCTTTTATGTTACGCAAAAAATAAAGATTTATTCAAATATTTCCTTTGACTATAATGTGTCTTCGGGAGGTGAACCATTTGAGATGTCCGGGTATGAAATCATTCCTTCCTAGTGGAACGGGAATAATGGGCCGAAAGGCCTTTTTTTATTTGGGCAAGTATATTGACATATGTCGTAAAAGGCGTATACTAAAGTTGTAAATGGCATATGTCGGTAACATAAAAAGGGAGGAGGTGGCTTGATGCCAGGTAGAGACGGAACAGGGCCTACAGGTAAAGGCACTGGGAGGATGGGAGGCCAGAAACAGGGTGGCCCCTCCGGAAATTGCATTTGCCCTCAATGCAGGACGAAAACTATTCATGAAAGAGGAGTGCCTTGTACAGAAAGAAAGTGTCCGAATTGTGGCACGCTAATGATAAGACAATAAGGAAAGCATAGAAAGGAGCGTTTATTATGCCAGGTAGAGACGGAACAGGGCCATTTGGCCAGGGCTCAATGACCGGAAGAGGTTTGGGGAATTGTACAGGCGTCAATGCCCCAATGTATGGGTCTGGTAGAAGCAGATTTTTTGGAAAAGGAACCATTGGGATGGGATTCGGTTTGAGATGTGGAAGATGGAATCGAGGATACTATGGGTCCATGGATGTTCCCGTAGACTCTCGTCACCCAAAAGAAATTTTGGCAGAAGAAAAAGGGTTTTTAAAGAATCGGTTGGAAGCTATTGAGCGTCAATTGGAACAATGGAAAGATGAATAATAGAACAAGGAAAATCTTATGAAATTTGTTTATGGACCCGTGCCTTCCAGAAGAATGGGACTCTCTCTAGGAGTGAGTCCCATTCCAAAAAAAGTGTGTAATTACTCTTGCGTTTATTGTCAGCTAGGGCGAACGGATCGGATGACTAACCGAAGAGAATTGTATTTCCCGTTGCAAAACATTCTCGACGAAGTGGATGAGTTTTTGTCTACCGGGGTCTCCTTTGATGTCATTACCATTGTGGGAGAAGGGGAGCCTACACTGTACAAAGAGTTGGGGAGTCTAATCGGCGAAATCAAATGCAGAACACAAAAACCGGTAGCAGTGATTACGAATGGGGCTTTATTGGCAGAGCATGAGGTGCGGCAGGAATTGCTGGAAGCAGATATTTTGCTTCCCACCTTGGATGCGGTTAGCGAAGAAATGTTTCGCAAAATAAACAGGCCTTATAAAACCATTGGGTTTCTAGAAATGGTGGAGGGCCTTCAATCTTTTTCAGAAGCTTATGAGGGACAGCTGTGGCTAGAGACTATGCTGGTGGAGGGGATTAATGATAGTAGGGAGACTTTGCTTCAATATAAAGAAATGCTAAGTGGACTTCACTACGACCGACTCTATATCAATACCCCGGTGAGACCGCCAGCAGAAGACTGGGTAAAAGCTGTGAACTCCACTAAAATAGAGGAGGCGGTAGAAATTTTGCAAGGCATCTCTATTGATATGCTAGTTTCTACCGGGTTTTATAGTGAAAAAACAGATCATTTGGAAGCCGTATTATCGATTATAAAACGGCACCCTATGAACCAGCATGAAATCATCGGGTTTTTGGAAAGCCGTAAGGTCAGCACTCCCCATAAGTTTCTTGAATTGCTGGACAACAATGATGAAGTGGAAAGGGTGTCCTATAAAGGATATCATACCTATCGCTTGCGGTAATCAATTTGCGATGCTGTGGGCTTGTTGGGTAAGGTTAAAATGAAAGAAAAGGTTTCATAGGAATTGGAAAGACTCATTGGGTTTGGTTCCGGTGGGTTTTTTTGGTGTATAATAAATCATATGGGATAGAGACTTGTTTCGGCAATTAGATGTTTGAATGAAATGGTGAAATGGAATGAGAAAAGAACGATTTGAAATAGAGGGAATGACTTGTGCTTCCTGTTCCGGTAGAGTAGAAAAGGAAGTGATGCAGATCCAGGGGGTTGAAATGGTGGCGGTAAACCTCGCTACAGCAGAGGCCACTGTAATCTTTGATGAACATCATACTTCTGCAGAAGAGATAGTGGCTCACATAGGGAAATTTGGATATGGTGCGAAGCTTGCTGTAGAAGAGGGATGGGTGGATGAGGATCAAGAAAAGAAAGAAAAGGAAGCCCTCATGTTGTGGAGAAAATTCCTGATTTCTGCCATATTTGCCGGACCATTGCTGTATATAGCAATGGCGCCTATGTTGTTTGAAACCGTTGTTTTATTACCCTCCGCTATCTCTCCTTTTCGGGACCCTTTTCGATATGGGTTAGTGCAGTTGTTTTTAACCATTCCTATTCTGATTGCCGGTTACCGATTTTATTTGGTAGGAACAAGGGCGATTATCCAGAGAAGTCCCAATATGGACTCCCTGGTTGCCATGGGTACCTCGGCGGCCATGATTTACAGCCTGTATACTTTGTTTTATGTAGGGGGCGGGCATGGTCATGAAGTCCATTATTATTTTGAGACGGCGGGAGTAATTATTACATTGATTCTTCTGGGAAAATATTTGGAGGCGCGTACTAAAGGAAAAACTTCAGAAGCATTAAAGAAACTAATGAACCTGTCTCCGAAAATGGCCACAATAATTGTTGGGGAAAGAACACAGGAAATTCCTGTAGCGCAAGTTCGGGTTGGAAACGAAATTCTTGTTAGACCGGGGGAAAAGATTCCTGTGGACGGAGAAGTAATATGGGGGTACAGTTCTGTTGATGAGTCGATGTTGACGGGAGAAAGCATTCCGGTAGAAAAAAAGAAAGGCGATTTCGTTTTTGGAGCTACGGTCAATAAGAATGGTGTTTTTCGATTTCATGCTACCAAAGTGGGGCGTGAAACCGCACTGGCGCAAATCATACAGTTGGTAAAGGATGCGCAAGGCTCCAAGGCTCCCATCGCTCGAATGGCCGATGTAGTGGCGGGCCATTTTGTGCCCATTGTATTTCTTGTGGCTCTTCTGTCTGGGACAGGTTGGTATTTATCCGGGAAAACGCTGGAATTTAGCCTTACTATCTTTATTGCGGT
Organism: uncultured Oscillospiraceae bacterium; assembly: GCA_964489555.1. Classification (GTDB taxonomy): domain Bacteria; phylum Bacillota; class Clostridia; order Peptostreptococcales; family Anaerovoracaceae; genus JAAZGD01. Next base: position 45,641 of record CAZAZF010000002.1, read on the forward strand.
GTTAGTAATCGCTTGTCCTTGTGCTTTGGGATTGGCTACGCCAACGGCTATTATGGTGGGGACAGGAAAAGGTGCAGAGTACGGAGTGTTGTTTAAGAATGGGGAGGCCCTCGAAAAGGTGCATAAGACGGAATGGGTTGTGTTTGATAAAACGGGGACCTTAACGGAAGGAAAGCCTGGTATAACGGATATTTATCCTCTTCAAGGGGATTCGGAAGAGCAAGTGTTGAGGTGGGCGGCCTCTTTAGAAAAAGGTTCGGAGCACCCTTTAGCGGGTGCGGTGCTCAGCGAAGCAGAGAAAAGGGGGATCCAGCCCGAAGAAACAAAAGATTTTCAGGCCGTTCCAGGCCAGGGGGTTTTCGGTAGGCTTGGAAACGTTGTTTTATATCTGGGGAACGAAAAAATGATGGCGCAAGCTGGAATTTCAGTGGATGACGGCATTGAATTGAGCAAAAAATATGCGGCTCAAGGTAAAACACCAATTTATATTGGGGTGGGCAGCAATTTAGTAGGAGTTATTGCTGTTGCAGATTTGGTGAAAGAAAACAGCAGCAAGGCAGTGGATGAATTGAAAAGAATGGGACTTGAAATTATAATGTTGACCGGGGATCATCCAGATACGGCTATGGCCATTGCAAAAGAGGTTGGAATCACCGAAGTAATTTCTCAGGTGTTGCCAAAAGACAAAGGGGAAGAGGTGAAAAGGCTTCAAATGAATCATCAACATGTGGCTATGGTGGGAGATGGAATTAACGATGCACCGGCCTTGGTGCAGGCCAATGTTGGTATCGCCATCGGATCCGGTACTGATGTGGCTTTGGAATCAGCGGATGTGGTGCTAATGAGAGGAGATTTGTTGGATGTGGTAACAGCCATCAAATTGAGTCGTAAAACTATTGGCAATATTAAGCAAAATTTGTTTTGGGCTTTTGGATATAATGTGGTGGGAATTCCTATTGCTGCCGGGGTGTTATACTTATTTGGAGGCCCTTTGCTGAACCCTATGTTTGCAGCGGCGGCCATGTCTTTTAGTTCGGTATCGGTAGTGGCCAACGCATTGCGATTAAAAAAATTCCGACCTTAAAATTTTAGAATTGTAAGTAGCAGTCTATTTGGAAAGGATGATGGGAAGATGAGCTTAATAACCTGTAAGGAATGTGGAAAAGAAATATCGGATTTAGGGGAAACTTGCCCCCACTGTGGTTGTCCCGTATCGTATTCCTTGAAAGAACCCTTGAAAGAAGATTTTTTGAAAAAGGAGGAACGAAAAGGAAATACCTATTGTGTAGCAGGCTTCATTTTAGGGGCCCTCTCCATATTTTTTGGTGGACTATTGGTATTGCTTCCGGTTTTCGCAGTGATATTTAGCAGTATGGGACTAAAAACCTTTGACGAAACCAAAGAAAAAAACAAATGGCAAGGTTTAGTGGGCCTGGGTTTGGGAATCGGATTGGTGCTGATACAATTATTGAATTGGGCTAATTTTCCAAGGCTGTTTTAGGAAATAAACAGGAAACAGCTCGGGTTTTGTGAAACCAATAACGATTTAGAGGAGAGAACAAATTAATTCCCCCTTTTTTATATTGATTTACATAATATTCAGAATTGTGATATAATAAACAGGCAAAAGATGAATAGAAAGGGGCGAATTTCGGACATGATCTACATGACATCAGATCACATTGCACACTGTGGAATGAATTGCAGTTTATGCGGAGCTTATCAAAGAGAAAAGAACCCTTGTGGAGGTTGTCGAACGGGAGTCGAAGGAAGTGCAAAGCCATGTTCCGGATGTGTTGTCAGAACGTGTGAGAAACGATTGACAAATCATTGGGAATTTTGTTACGATTGTTACAATTATCCTTGCAAAAAACTGATGGAACTTGATAGTAAGCATCAAGAGAAGTATGGGGTGAGTTTAATCAGCAATTTGGATTTTATTAAGGAAAATGGAGTGGAATGTTTTGTAACCAAGGAAGTAAATCATTGGACGTGCTTTCGTTGTGGCGCCACTCTGTGTATCCATGTGGAAAGATGTTCACAATGTGGGAAATCCTTTCGAAAATAGAGAAATCATAAAGGACGGGGAAGATGGAATTTAAAAAGGATTCAAAAGGAGAGGATAAAATGCAATCGCCGGAAAGAAATTGCCCGGAAAAACGGATTAGCGAAGACAAAAATAGAATTCTTGCTGAAATGGCCCGGGTTTCAGATTCATCTCAGTTGGTTCATTTTGCTCTTACGAGTAACGAGTGGGCCGTTCGAAAAGCGGCATTGGACCAAATCAAGGAGGATGTTAGCCTGGAACAGATCGTACTGCATTCTTCTTATTTGGATGATTGTTTTGCAGCCCTTCAAAAGATTGTAGATCAGGAAGTTCTTTGGAAAATTTTATGGGAACATAAAGAGCTGGATATTCGTATGATTGCTCTGTCAAAAATAAACGATCCGGAAAAGTTGGCTATCGTTGCAATGCAAGAAGAAGCCGACTCTATTCAGCATATGGCGTTAAAACGAATAGAAGACCAGGGAGTTTTGGAAAAGCTTGCATTGGAACATCCCAATGTGAGAGCTCGAGAATCGGCCATATCAAAAATTGCAAATGAAAATGTGCTGGTGGAAGTAATGAAAAAAGAGAGCTTTCGCTCCCTTCGTGTGATGGCATACAATCGATTTACTAAGAAAGAATTAATTGAAAGAGAACTGAGAGATAAGATGGAAGAAGAAAAATTGGCGGAGGAACGGGGAAAAGAAGGAAGGTCAAAAACTATTTTATCTTGATTCCATCAATTTGCAGTTGTGAGGAGCCAAACATTGCCATAGTTCCTGGGGTAGTTTTTCATTGGTTCTATAGTCGTTTACAATCCGACCGTCTTTCATCTCGATGACCCGGTCGGATTTTTCTGCAATATGCCGATCGTGGGTGACGATGAGGAACGACATTCCCAGATCACGGTTAATGGTTCGCAGCAGTTCGTATACCTGTTCTGTAGAGTTGGAATCCAGATTGCCTGTAGGTTCGTCAGCCAGTACAAGGTTGGGTTCATTGATGAGGGCACGGGCAATGGAAACCCTTTGTTGTTGTCCGCCGGACAGATTGTTGGCCATGTTTTTCATCCGATCCTGGAGTCCTACCAGTGCCAACAGTTCTTTGGCCCGAGTTTCTTTTCTGTGGTCCGCGGTACCGGACTCAATCCAAGTAGGCAACAATACATTTTCCAAAGCTGTAAACTCTGGAAGAAGATGATGAAATTGAAAAATGAATCCGATATTCTGGTTTCGAAATTCAGCCAGCTCCATATCATTCATTTGAGAGAGATCTTTCTCTTGGAAAAGCAAGGTTCCTTTCGTGGGCCGATCCAGCGCTCCAAGCATATTAAGCAAAGTGCTTTTGCCACTCCCGGATTGTCCGATGATGCTGGCAAATTCCTGATTATGCAGTTGGACGCTTACATCATCAAGAGCCCGGGTGATAATGGTAGTTCCGTATTCTCGAATTAAATTTTTCCCTTGAAGCAGGATATTATCCATTTTTAATCGCCTCCATTGGATTCAAGTTGGCCGACCGTCTGGCTGGAATGACAGAAGCGATGGCTCCTGCCATGGTAGCGATGGCGGCTAATAGCAACATATTGCTCCATTTGTACGTAATGCTAAAGGAAAGCCCTTCCGCTGAATTGAACCCCGTTAGCAACAGAATTCCCAAACCAATCCCAGCTAATGAGCCCGCCATGCCCAGCAAGAAACCTTGCAGAACAAAAATTCTGCTGGCGCTTTTTTTTGTGGTACCCATGGCTTTCAATATTCCGATTTCTTTTGATTTCTGTATAACGGAAACAGCCAGTACACTGGCGATTCCCAAAGTAATGGATAGAATTACAAAAAACTGGATGGTGTAGGAGGAGCTGCTTTGACTGGATAAAGCACTCAGGAGTTGTTGGTTTAATTCCATCCACTCCTCTACCTTCACATTTCCCAGGGATTCCTTCCATTGAGCAGAGACAACATCTGCATTAAAGGGATTCTCTATCTGTGTTTCAATAGAGGATACCGTATCTCCTGTATTGAATAGTTTTTGAGCTCTGCGAAGGTCCATAAAGAGGAGAGAACTATTAGAAGCCTCATTCTGAAGGTCAAAAACCCCTCCGATTAATAAGCGAACGTTGGCCCCGTTGGGGAGCAGCACATTGAGGCTATTGCCTTCCGACACTGCCAGATCTTTGGCCAGGCTGGCTCCAATTAAGACGGTATTTCCTTCTGCCAGCGGAATCCCCTCCACAATTCTAGAGGAAATCTCATAGATACGGTCCGCCTCATTGAAAACCACTCCTTTAATTTGCACGGAGCGATCCGTTCCGCTGCTTTTTACAAGAGCCGTTCCTTGCAAGGTGGGAGAGACGGCAGTAACCGAAGGTTCTTTTTTGATTTCTTCAATAATCAATGCCCAGTTATCCAGGTTTTTACGAAACATGGGCTGATTTCCCCGGAACAATACCTCGTTTCCAGAATCTTGAGAAAGAGAAAGACTCACATTATCCTCAATGTTTCGGATGGTTATGTGTGAGCTGTTGCCAATGGTTTCGTTCACCAGGCTATCTTGCAGACTGTTAATGAGAGAGCCGAGAAATATTTGAACGGCCACTCCCACTGCAATTCCCACGATGATAAAAATGGTTTGGCTTTTTCCGCTGCCCATGAAACGAAGGGCCATTTTTAATTCGAATTTCAATTTGATTCACCCTCTTGATAGCGATGCACCCTATCTCCATCTATCAGGCCTGTCGCTGGAGATAGCAACAGATTTCCATTTTGGAGGCCTTTTGTAATTAACACATTGGATCCAAAGCCGGAATCAATTTCAACGGGTATTTTCCGTGCCAAACCCTCCTCATATCTTAGTACAAAGCCTTGACCCTTTCCCGCTGTCTTGCCCTCTGAGAGAAGAAAATTTTGAGGAATGACCAGTGCATTTTCTTTTTCCACAAGAAGAATTTCCAGATTGACGGTCAGGTTGGAAGCAAGGTAAGGGAAACCGGAAGGAACTTGAATCTTGATTTCGAAGGTCCCGGTGTTGGGATTTATTTGTGGCGTGATGGAGCTGATTTCTCCCCGGGTTTCGCCCATATGGCCTTCTCCTACTGAAATGGTAACCGGCATTCCTTTTTCCACAATGGGATAATATTTTTCGTCCAGTTCGGCTAAAATTCGATAATTCCCTACACTACCAATTTCTGCCAGGGAATCCCCGATTCGGACATAGTCTCCAGGCTCTACATAAGCCTTGAGCAAAACGGAATCCCAAGGTATTCGAATTTGATATTTCCCCATATTATCTTGTGCAATTTGGAGCTGAAGCTGGGCCGCCTTCATTTGAGAAAGGGCGGTTTCGTAGGCCATTTTTTTGTTGTTAAGTTCGGTGCGTGAAAGGGCACCTTCACGGTATAGAATTTGAGCGTTGTCATAATCTAATCTTGTAGAAGAGGTTAACAAGCTGAGCCGATTGTATTCACTTTGAGCTGACTCCGACTCCAAAGTGACTTGATTTTCGATTTCAATCAACAACAAACCGGAAGAAAGAATGTCACCTTCCTTAATCGACACATTTTTTACGGTTCCGTTGACTTCAGCAACCAATGTGGTTTCTTGCTCCAATCCCAGTTGGCCTACTGCGATGATTTTTTCGGCATAGGGTTTTTCTGTGACCCGGTAAGCTTCTACAGGGGCTGGCCGGGTAAGGAAGAAAGCGGCAAATATGAATGCCATTAAAATCAAGAAAAAAAGGGCTGCCACCATAACAGTCTTTTTCTTTGAAAAAGTTTTCCATTTTTCTTTCCACATGGGCATACTCCTATGATTGTTCATTGTAACTACGTGGTTGATTGCTATTATTATACCCCGTGTTTATCAAAAAAATTGGGACAAACCAATAAATTTCAATTTTTGCGTGTTTTTTTTGAGAAAGTGTGTTTTTCAAAAATAGGATTGTGATATAATAGTCCATAAAAATTTTGTTGATTATGATGAGGTAGTCTTTTGAAAAACAATTTCAATTTGAATTCTATTGTGGTAGCTTTTCTAAAGCAAGAAGACATTGAAATAGCACAAACATTGTTGAGGGAGTATGAAATCTTTATAGGAATCGATTTGTGTTTTCAAAATTTTCAAGAAGAGATTGCTTTTTTACCGGGCAATTATGGCCCCCCTAATGGATGTTTTCTTGTTGCCCGCGTGAATCACAAACCGGCTGGATGCGTTGCCCTGAGAAGAAACTTGGAGGGCATCTGTGAAATGAAACGCCTTTATGTGAGAGAAGAGTTTCAGGGAATGGGTTTAGGAAAGAGGCTGGTGGCAGAAATTATTGAAGCCGCCAAAGAGTTGGGGTATTCATATTTGCGGTTGGATACCTTGCCGTTCATGGAGAAGGCCCAAAAGATTTATAAGGACTTTGGATTTTATGATATTGATCCGTATACTTATCATCCGGTGGAAGGAACTCGTTACATGGAGTTGAAGCTCAAGGAACATTGAGACTATGGGAGAGAGCAAAGGAAAAAGGCTTCCAAACAGGCTAGTGCCTGTTTTTTTTTGTTCATAGCCGGATATAGGTTGACTAACGAGAGAAAAAGAGTATAGTAGTATTAAAAAGGAACACTAAAACTTTAAGGAGAAAAGGGATGGATCATATAGATCAAATGATGGCTTTTGGTCTTACGAGGCAGGAAGCGGTGGTATATTGGACGCTTTTGGCTGAAGGGCCTTTAACCGGATATGAGGTGGCGAAAAGTACCGGTATTTCTCGTTCCAATGGCTATACATCTTTAGCCAATCTGGTGGAGAAGGGTGCGGCCTATTTGGAAGAAGGTGTGGTTCAGCGCTACTATCCCCGGGGTTTGGGCGAGTATTGCGATAGCAAAATTGCCCAATGGCGAGGGTATCAAAAACAATTGGAAAAGGTTCTTCCGGAGCCGAAAAGAAGAGGAGAGGGGTATCTTACCATAAAGGGTGAGTTGCAGATATTGGATAAAATGCAAGTTATGATAAGGGAGGCAAAAAAGCGGATCTATCTATCGGTATCGGAATCCGTTTTTAATAAAGTGAGATGTGAAGTGGAAGAAGCCATCTCCAGAGACATTAAGATGGTTCTGATTGTAGATCAAAAAATTTCACTTCCAGGTGCTGTTCAATATGTAGGCAAGCAGTCTTCTCAAACTATCCGATTGATTGTGGATTCGGAAAATGTATTGACCGGAGACTTGGAAGACGGTGACCATTCCACCTGCCTTTTCTCAAGAAAGAAGAATTTGATTGAATTAATGAAAGATTCTCTTCGAAATGAAATAAAACTTTTGGAACAGCAAGAAAGGAAAGTGGAACTATGAAAAAAACCTTCGTAACTAAAGAGCAGTTGGAAAAAATAACATCCGATTACGAAACGCCATTTCACCTTTACGACGAAAAAGGAATCCGAGAAAATGCAAGAAAACTGAAGGAGGCATTCTCATGGAATTCTGGGTATAAAGAATACTTTGCGGTGAAGGCAACACCTAATCCTACGATACTAAAGATATTAAAAGAAGAAGGATTTGGGGTGGATTGTGCAAGCCATACCGAATTGCTTTTGGCGGAAAAAGTGGGCTTCTCCGGGAAAGATATTATGTTTTCCAGCAATGTGACCCCGGCTAAAGATTTTCTGTTGGCCAAGAAATTGAATGCATATATTAATTTGGATGATATAAGTCATATTGATTATTTGGAAGAAGTAGCAGGAATTCCGGAAACCATATCTTGCCGCTACAATCCGGGCGGAGATTTTGTGGTGAATAATACCATTATGGATACCCCACAGGAGGCCAAGTATGGTTTTACCCGAGAACAGCTAACTCAGGGTTTCATGCAATTGAAAGAAAAAGGTGTCCGTGAGTTTGGAATCCATGCATTTTTAGCCAGTAATACCGTCGCCAATGAATATTATCCCAAGTTAGCAAGGATCCTCTTCCAAACAGCCGTTGAATTACGGAATGAAACGGGAGTTCACATTGCTTTTATCAATTTGTCTGGAGGAGTAGGGATACCGTATCAACCCCATCAGGAAGCAACGGATATTATGAAAGTAGGCCTAGGGGTAAAAGAAGCATATGAAGAAATTCTTGTGCCCCAGGGGATGGGTGACATCGCAATTTTTACGGAGCTGGGGAGATTTGTATTAGGGCCTTATGGATGTTTGGTTTCCAAAGTTCTCCATATGAAATGCATTCACAAGGATTATGTAGGCCTGGATGCTTGTGCAGCAGATTTGATGCGTCCCGCCATGTATGGGGCATATCACCATATTACTGTCATGGGGAAGGAGAGCCTGCCCCATGAATATAAGTATGATGTGACGGGAGGCCTTTGTGAGAATAATGACAAGTTTGCTAAGGATAGGTATTTGCCGGAGGTGGAGAAAGGCGACTTGTTGGTGATTCATGATACGGGGGCACACGGGTATGCCATGGGATATAATTACAATGGAAAATTGAGATCCAAGGAAATTCTGTGGAGAGAGGATAAGACCGCGCAATTGATACGAAGAGAAGAAAGGCCGGAGGACTACTTTGCTACAATGATTTTTGAATAGGGGTTTGGAGAGGAGATTTTAAGTAGATGATACAAAAAATGTTTGCAGAAAGAATCGGGGGAGAATCCTTTGGGAAGGATACCACTATCTATAAGTTTGCTATGATCAAAAAAGCCAAGGAGGAGGCTTTACGAAAAAATCCTCATCGCAAGATGATTGATATGGGGGTGGGGGAGCCGGATACGGCTGCTTCGGATGAGATTGTAGAGGTGTTAAGAAACGAAGCGGGAAAACCTGAAAATCGATTTTATTCAGACAATGGAATTCCGGAATTTAACGAAGCTGCCTGTCGGTACATGGAAAATGTTTTTGGAGTGTCCGGGTTGAACTCTGAAAAGCATGTCCTTCATGGAATCGGATCAAAACCCATACTGGCTATGCTTCCTACTTGTTTTATCAACTCTGGAGATGTAACACTGGCTACGGTTCCCGGATACCCGGTATTGTCTACATGGACCCGGTATATGGACGGGGAAGTGGTGAATCTGCCCCTTACTCCGGAAAATCACTTCTTTCCGGATTTGGAACAAGTGTCGGCACGGGTGTTGGAACGCGCTAAGTTGTTATATATTAATTATCCCAATAACCCCACAGGTCAAGTGGCTACCAAAGAATTTTACAAAAAGGTGGTGAAATTTGCCAAAGAACATCGTATCCTAGTGGTAGCAGATTCTGCCTATGCCAATTTAACTTATGATGGAGAACAACCCCTTAGTTTCTTGTCTACGGAAGGGGCCATGGATGTAGGAGTGGAGCTTCATTCTTTGTCGAAAGCATACAATATGACGGGTTGGCGCATGGCCTTTGCTGTTGGGAATCCATTGGTCATTCAAGCATATGGCGCGGTGAAGGACAATTCGGACTCCGGGCAATTTCGAGCCATTCAACAAGCGGGAATATATGCAATGAATCACCCACAAATTACGGAAGGTATTCGTAGAAAATATTCCAGAAGGTTCGATAAACTGGTGGTAGCATTGAAGGAAATAGGGTTTCAGGTGGAAAAGCCAAAGGGTTCTTTCTTCCTGTATGCCAAGGCTCCGAAGGGCACCTTGGAGGGACGAACTTTTCACTCGGCCCAAGAGGTATCTCGATATATTATTGAAGAGGCTTCCGTTTCCCTGGTCCCTTGGGATGATGCCGGATCCTTTCTAAGGTTTTCTGTCACATTTGAAGCTTCTTCCGAAGCGGAAGAAAATACAATTATTCAAGAAATGAAACAACGCTTTTTTGCCTTGAATTTAACTTTTTAGCCAGATGATTTTTATTCTCACTTTGGGAAAAGAAAGGAGATTGAAATGACCATTCAAACAGCTAGAACCAATGAAGCAGGTTCTGTCCAAGTAGACTACCTGCGGTGCATCCAGTGTGGAAAATGTGCACAGGTCTGTTCCGGTGGCCCCTTGGGTATGGCAAATGGCCGATTGTCGATAGTAGAGAATCGGGGGTTTGGCTGCATTGCCTGTGGTCATTGCATGATGGTTTGCCCGGTAGATTGCATCCAGGTTTCCGGAAGAAAACTCTTGCCGACGGATGTTGTTGCGGATTCATCTTCGAAGGGTAGCACGGACTACAATTCTTTGTTCCACTTAATGAAAAAACGAAGGAGTATTCGGAAATATAAGAATGAACCGGTTTCCCGGGAAACTTTGGATCAAATTGTCAACGCCATCACCACAGCCCCTATGGGGATTCCTCCCAGCGATGTGGAATTGCTGATTTTTCCTACTGGTGAAAAGGTGGCAGAGTTTAAAGAAGAAATTTTAGTTTTGATGAAAAAGAGCAAATGGATTTTCTCTCCCTTCATAACCGGGATGTTGCGAGTTTTTTGGGGGAAAGAATTTACAGAATCTGTGAACACCTTTGTCCGTCCTGCATTGAACATGTTGTTGAAAGATGGGGAAGAAGGAAAGGACTCTCTTTTTTATCATGCTCCGGTTGCAATCCTCTTTGTGGCCTCTTCTTATTCGGATCCAGTGGATGCTTCCATTGCTGCCACCTATGGAATGTTGGCGGCAGAATCCTTGGAATTGGGCACATGTTTTATTGGGACAGCAGGATATTTTGTAAAATACAGTGGGAAACTTAAGAAAAAATATGGGCTGGATAAACGATGTCAACCAGGTCCGGTGTTGCTTATAGGGAAACCGGCGGTAACCTATAAGAAGACCGTGAAGAGAAACCTGCGACGAGTGGTGTATTGGTGATTTCCTAGTCTTGTTGATGGATGGCGATTTGACATAGGGGGCAACCTCCTTTACAATAAAAAATATTATTTTTTTATGAAGGGAGTGATTGGATGCTAGAAGAAATAAAAAGATTGCCTCACAAAGTAGTAAAAGATTTGGATGTAGATGTAAACCATTTGACTGTTTACATGGTTCAGGATTTTGATTTGAAACTGCTCAAACGGATGGTGAGTTTTGGACTGGATATTTTTGGCGAGTTGGGTATGGATGAATGGGGATTGGTTCCTCAAATCCGACATGGAAATGTGTATCTTCTTAAGGAACGGGATAAAAAACAGATAATAGGGTTGGCTATTCTTATGAGAGATTGGGAAGACTTCCATTGTGCTTATTTGTTTGATTATGCCATTCATCCGGATTACCGGGGGAAAAATTTGGGATACTATTTTTTGAAGATTATCGGGGAGGATTTAATACAACAGGATTTTGGCAAAATGTCTTTGACAGTGGATGTAGAAAATACGGCAGCCATTCGACTATATCAGGATAAGGTGGGATTTAAGGCGGTAGAGTATAAGCAGCACGAATACGGAGAAGGTCACGATCGGTACATCATGGAATTAGACTTGGTGGATTTCGTGCAAAGAAAAGGCCCCTTAACCTAATTCGAATAGAAAAATCAAATCGGACATAGCTCCTAAGAGACAACCCTCAAAACCTGTCATTTAGGAGTTTTGTTTTTGGTAAAAGCATTGACATTTCAAGGGCTTCGACCTAAACTGGACAAAACAGACACATGTGGAGAAATGGGGTGTGGGAGGAAAATGGAAAGTGAAAATGTGACAAAAAAGTTTCGTGATATGCTGGTTGGCGAATATGATAATTCTATCCAGTTTAAGCGTGAAGAGGAGGAGGGGACGCAAATCCATCCCTATGCGTCTCATGATATTTTTGATGTGACCGCATCCATTAAGAATTTACCGGAGTCTTTTCATGGAATTTTTGTAATAGAGGAAAGTCATTTTGATATGGGTTCTCATGTGATAGATAAAAGGTATCTGTTTTCTTATGAAGAAGAAGCTGAAGGCGTTCTTTTGAAAAGTTATTTGTTACCGGAAGGCTTCCCTGAAAGGGGAAAAAAAGAGGCTCTGTCTGAATGGTTCATTGAACATAGGCATCTGGAGATATCTCCCCGATTTGAACCGCTCTTATTGAAGTGGGATGGAAAGGCTTTTTGCGGCGAAAATGTGAGCCAATTTTCTCAGGAACATCGATTTTATTTTAAGCTTGAGGTGTACGATCAAGAGTTCTATGTGAAGGAAATGCTGAAAAAAGAAGAGACTATTATTGCCGGATATGAAACTCCTATTCATTATTTGCCCAGAAAGGAGGGTGCCCCATGTCATTATTGATTCAAAGTTTTGATGACGAAGTAAAGGAATTGGCTCAGAAAATCTATAATACCCAATTCCAACGGGATCCAAAATTGGGGGAAGAATATGATCAAAGGCAAAAGCGGTTGATGTATGAAGACATCCTATATAATTTGGGATATCTTTTTACAGCGATGAAATTTGACGACAAAAGAATTTTTGCAGAATATGCAGCCTGGATTTATACTTTGCTATACTATCTGATGCAAAACATTGATAAGAAGAGAATCGCCCAACATATGACAGATCACTATGAAATCTTGACTGAAGAATTGTTGGAATACCTCCCCCCGGAAATGGGAAGGCAGGCAGAAGATATCATAAAAACTGCTATTGAAATAACTAATAAATATGTGGACGAGATGAGTGGTGACAAAACATATCGTTCTGCTAAATATATGGACATCAAGAATGAATATATGGGGCATTTGTTGGCCAACAATACGCGAGGAGCCATGGAAGTAATTCAAAAGGTTAAAGAGTCCGGCATTCCACTTGAAGATATTTATATTCACATTTTGCAGGATGTGATGGTAGAAGTAGGTGACATGTGGCATCGGAATGTGATTTCTGTGGATAAGGAACATTACTTTACCGCTGTGACTCAAATGGTTTTGTCTCAATTTTACAGTGAAATTTTTGGAAATCCCCGTATCGGGAAAAGAGTGTTGAGCTGCTGTGTTGGCAGCGAGCTCCATGAAATGGGAATCCGTATGGTATCGGATTTATTTGAGCTTCATGGTTGGGAAAGTGTTTATTTGGGGGCAGCAGTTCCCAAAGATTCTTTGTTAAAAGCCATTTCGGAACACAGTCCGGATTTAGTAGCTTTGTCCGTTACCATTCCGATTCACCTGGATTTGTGTTATGAATTAGTGATGGAAATTCGTGAAAAATATCCCCTTGTAAAAATAGCGGTAGGGGGACGAGCCTTCCAAACCACCAATAAGCTGTGGGAGAAATGGAAGGTGGATGTGTATACGGAAAATGCAGATCAATTAATTCAGTGGGCTGATGAACATATGCTGGGGAGCAAGCCAAGTCAATGATTAGTTTTTTAGCTTTCCTGGATCGAAAAGGGATGGTACAAGAAATTCAATGGTGGGATCCTCCTTTTGGATATCCGGAAGAGGGGACCTCCTTCTTGAAGCATCTGCCTTCAGAAGAGAGGGAACGTTTTCTTCGTTTGCTTTGGGATTGCCAGGGGCGTTTTTGTTTTACGGAGCCTTTTTCAATTCAACTGGCGGGAAAAGAAGAAATCATGGAGTTGCGCCTAGTCCCATCTGTGGATCAGGTCTTGGTATTGGGTGTAGATCAAAAGACATTTTCGCCATGGGTGGAGAGCAAAGAGTTTCGTATTCTTCTAACTAGCATGATGGAGGCGGTTCGAATCGCTGCAGGGAAAGATCGGGCAGTAGAATCGGATATCGTACGAGAGCAGTTTGAGCAAATACAAGCTTTGAACAATGATTTGGTAAATACTGCAAGAGAACTGGAAAAGGCCAATTCACAATTAAGTATTTTGAGCTCAGAACTGAACAACCGGTTGGTGAAGGATCCCTTGACCGGCCTTGTCAGCCGATACCAGTATCATTCTGAAATCAAAATGTGCCTAGAGCGTTTTCCCGACAGCTTGGGAATTTTTGTTTTTATTGATTTGGATGATTTCAAATCAATCAACGACCAGTACGGCCATCGAGTGGGGGACTTGTTCCTCATGGAAATCGGAGCTCGATTGGAGGGACTTCGAGATGACAAAATTGCCATGCGAATATCCGGCGACGAATTTGGCCTCTTTTTTTATGGGCGAAAGGAAGTCAACACAGAGTCCTTTCAGTTTGTATGGCATTTGTTGGAAACTCAAGTACTGCATGAGCCGGTTTTTATAAAAGAGGGGAATGTTTCCATCATGCCGGCTTTGAGTGCGGGGATGGCGGTATATGGGCAAGATACGGAGAATGTGTACGAATTAATCGATTTGGCGGATCAAGCGATGTATCAAGCAAAGAAATCCGGGAAAAATCAATATCGGGTTTTTAGAAAATTGCAGCACGAAAAAGAAAAATAAAGGATTAATAAGGTTCTATTGGAAGGCTACAAATGGGCGAGCGGGAAAACCTGATTGGAATCAGAAAACCCTCTGATAATATACTTCCGGAATTCTTACTGGCTATTCTTGTGGCCGGCGGGGTGATTCTTGCCGTCTTTTCAAATCTTCTGTTTTTGGAAGAGAGTTTCTATAATGAGACTGCTGATGGCATGGGACACCTGACCAAGGTGGTTTACTTGGCAGAACATTGGAAAAATTTGGAGTTTCCTTCTTGGTGCCCCTTTTGGTATAACGGCTCCACTATGACTCAATATTATGCCCCTTTGGGGTATTGGATGATGGCGATTGCACAAATCTTTACCGGTGATGTGATGCTTACCATGAAGATTTACTGCTTCGTTTCTTTGTTTTTTGGAAGTATCGGCGTGTGGGCCATTTCGCGAAGGTTTATAGGGAACTGGGTAGGGCTGATTTCTATTGTTATGTATGGTCTTCAACCATATTTGACAATCACTTTACTGGATATCGGAGCCTTGGCGCAAGGGGTTATTTTTCTTTTTACACCATGGTTGTTGTATAGTGTTTTTTCATTTTTCTGTCATCACAACAGAAAAGATTTCGTTTTGATTTTCGCATTTACAGGCTTGCTAATTTTAAGCCATGCCATGCATGCTTTCATGATTTGCCTGGCGATTGCAATTGTGGCCCTTCCCTATGTAATTTCTCAAAAAATACCATGGATATCCTATGTATTAACAGGCTTAGCTATGGGGGTAGGGGCCTTGGCTTGCAGTTTCTGGTGGTTTGTGGGAGTAACCCCTTTCGAAAATCCAAGTTTGCCCTACTTGTTAGAGGAATCTACAGTGTTTAACAGCGCAACATTATTATGGTTTACCTCTTTAGAACAAATGATAAATTTTCGTTTTGCAATTTCTGCCACCACGACCTTAATTATTGCATTCATAGTATATAAAATTTCCTTTTGGCAAAAATGGACTTTTTCTTCTCAACAGCTGGTCGTTTCATTTTCTCTTTATCTTTCTCTCTATACAATTCTTTTTTCTTTTGGTCAAAACCTTTCAATACTTAAATATTTTCCTTTAATATCTTCTATGGTTCCCGGTAGAATATTGAGCATGACATCGGTTACAGTTGCAGTGGCCGGCGCCTTTCTGGTTAAACGAATGGCCGCAAATCACATTAAAAAACCAGTAGGCGGGGTCGTTATCTATAGATTTGCATTGGTTTTGGTAATTGGCTTTATATTATGGGATATGAATCCTTTTAAGCAGACATATAGCGTTCAAGACTACGATGCACTATACCAAAGCATAATACCAACCGAAAATCTAGAAGAAAAACCTTTTGAGAAAGGAAGATATGCTTGGCTTCTTTCAGTTAATTGCAGCGAAGCCTATTTCCCTGTGGTGGCATACAATTATAATATAGCCGAGGGTTGGAATCTTGAAGGTTCACAACACAACCGTACTTTGATTAGAAAAAATGTTGCACATGTATGCGAAGCGGAGGAGTATGTTGTAAAGAACATTTTGTTCTGGAATGTTAAGTATATAAGCATTCATAGAGGTCTTGATAAGTTTTCGGAAGTAATATCAAATTATGGCTTTGAAAAGGTCATGCGCAAAAGCAATTTGGAATATAGCTTGGATATTTTTATGAATCCCTCTGCTTCTTCCTATTTTTTGATCGACCCTAGAGATGTGCTGGTGGTGGGGCCGGGAGCCAGTGGGCTTGCTTTGGAATTCCCTTTTATGGTGCAGGAGTTTGAGACCGATATAACGAAGTTTGATTTAAATGAACTTCTTAAATACCGTGTGATTTATATCGCAGAGCCGGAACTTAATGGCACATCTAAAATACTGGCTTTTGAGAAGCGGGTAGAGGCACTGGTAAACCAAGGAGTGTATGTAATTGTGGAGTTATCTCGAATTCAAAGACTCCCCGTTTTTGATGTAACATGCAAAGAATATCAAGAAAAGCACGGGGTGGTGTTGTCCGGGGCTGTGAGCTGCTCCAGGGAATTGCCCTTTGGTTCGGAAGCAACGGAAAGAGATGTGACTTTCTTTGGGCTTGATGGATTGGACAAAGGCTACTTTTCTCTTTATTCTTCACCTGAGCATAAGATGGGAGATGTGGTGGGCGAGAAGAAGGTGGGAAAGGGATCTGTGATAATGATTGGAAGCCGTTTGACCCAGTATTTACAATCTCCTACGGTATTTGTGTACGGATATGACACGGAACGTCAATTTTACATTGCGGAGCCAATGAAGAAATTACTGCTGGATATTTTGGAGAAAGAAGGGTTTCAACATAGCTTTGTTCCTGAATCATTTCTCGTAGATTCTGCAGATTGGGATTATCAAGGTGTTGTATTTTCATATAATGCTCCAAAACCAGAAGAAGTTACCGTATCCGTCACCTATACGCCGAGATGGAAAGCCTGGGTGGATGGAGAGAAATGGACGGTGAGAAGCCGGGAAAATTTAATTGTGCTGGATCTTCCGGCAGGAGAGCACGAGGTGGAGTTGCATTATGTGATGACAGTTTTTGGGTACATCGGTTACGGTCTTTCATTCCTCGGTGTGGTGATTCTATTTTTTATAGTTCGAAAGTATTCTTATGTGGTGCGCTTCACTCGGTATATAGGGAAACGTTTGGTTCGATTTTTTCAATTCCCCAGCAAACAGTGGGGAAATGGCTGATAGAGGTTTTCATTGAATTCCTCCTTTCCCAAAGGGGGGGATTCGTTATATAATAAGACGAGAATATTCAGTAAATTTACAAAAGGCGTAATTTAAGGTTTGTGAAAGAATGATAAAGTATTATATCTGCAAGTATTTCATTAATGCCATGCATAGCATGGACAATATTCAGAGAAATGCCCATCGGCATACATTTGCCTTGACCATATCGATGGAGAAAAAAACCAATGGCACCCACATGGTAACCTTTGGGGATCTTGATGAACTCACCCGTCGTTATTTGGCTCAGTACAATGGGGCTTATTTAAATGGGCTCACACAATTTCAAGGAGTATATCCATCGGTGGAATGGATGGCCGAGGTATTTTTTGATGATTTAGAAATCATCTTTAGAGAAAACGGATGGAACTGTTTGCAGTTGGAAGTTTTTGACAACCCACTGAATGTATGCATTGTTTCCAACCAGATACTATTGCCTTCCGAAAATCCGGAGAAAATGACTCAATTGAGTGTTCGGGTGTTGGAAGAGGGGAAGAAGTACCGTAGCATGTTGAACCGCCTTATGGAAGAAAATTGGTAGGATGAAACACCAGAACATGATAAAAACCGGAACGATGCTTCTGGTCATATTTCTAGCTATAGGGATGTGGACTTCATATCCCTCTTTTGCATCCTCCGCTCCCATTTCCATAGATGGAGATGGGAGCGATTGGGAGGGAATCAGCGGTGGAAGTGGCACCGGTGGAGAGCTGTCAGGGTTTGTAAGAGCAGCCAACGATGAGAGATACCTGTATTTGTCATACCAAGGGAATTGGGCAACGAATGTATATGTGGAAGTGGAAATTGAAATCGATGGAGAGAGGGTTCTTTCTCCTTATAGCCCTGTCTTAATTAATTTTTATCCCGAAAGGCAACGAGGGAGCTTCGGACTGCAAGATGGTTGGTACGAAGCCATCGCCGGAGCGTCCGGCTCATATCAAACAACATATAACGAGGAATTGGAAAACTATGAGGAATTATTTTTTGAAGCCCGAATCCCATTATCGGCCTTGGGATACATAAATAACTGGAGCCCCTCAATGCGGGTTTTTTGGAATGGCCTGGGGAGAACGCAAATGGATTCTCAACTTTTTGGAGAGTCGAAGCCTCCACTGGAGGAAGATATTGCGCTTGAACAGGAGACAACGATAGAAGAACCTGATATGGAACAAGAAAGACGGGAGACGATGCAAGCATTTATGGAAGATCTCGCGGAAGAAGAAGCGGCATTAGAAGAAGAGCCTTATATAACGGATGAGGTCCTTCAGTTGGAGATGGCACTGCTTGCCACGGGCGACTACTTGGAAATAGATGGATATTATTCAGATTGGGTTGGAATTACCCATACAGATATCTATTGGAATACAAGAAACATTCATC
Organism: uncultured Oscillospiraceae bacterium; assembly: GCA_964489555.1. Lineage (GTDB taxonomy): Bacteria > Bacillota > Clostridia > Peptostreptococcales > Anaerovoracaceae > JAAZGD01. The sequence goes on from CAZAZF010000002.1 coordinate 64,069, forward strand.
AAGGAGCCATGGTGTTGCAGGATGATCGAATTTATGTTCATTTGAAGGCTTCGGATACTTTTAATAAGATGTTGGAAACCAATGCTATGCATTTTTATATTAATGATAACATCTCTTATGATAATAAAGGGAATCCTTCGGGGGATACCTCCATGATGGTTGCCATTGCCAATGTAGGGCCGGGATACACATTGGCAAGCTTTTTGGGAAACTTAAAAGATCCCGGAATTTATGATGGGTTGGGTGCTTTTGAATACGATGGTTGGCCCAAGCGATACTTGGGAGAAGCCGCTTTTACCGTATATAGCAAGAAGAATGACCCGGGAGATGAGTGCGAGTTTTATATGGAACTGGCAGAGATTGCCGCTTATTTTGGGGTCAATGAGAATGAAATTTATACCATTACCGCCTATTTCCCCAGACTGGGCTCTCAAGTAATGACGGTGACAGGGGTTTCTACCGGCCCGATCATAAGCGTTGTGCTGATTGTTGGGTTAGCTACGGCTGGAGTGGTGATTCACCGTAAGAGACGCAAAAAGGAAGACCATTGATGAATATGATTGCCGTTGTGCTATTGGTAGTGTGGATATATGTTTTGACTGTGCTGCAAAGAGCCGGTTTGAAGTATTGGTTGTTTTTGGTGGGAAGTGTGGGTCTTTTTGTGTTTTATGTGATTTTTTTGCAGCCTTTTTTAACACAACCTTTACAAAGTGCAGTAGCAGCCGGAGCGGGGATTTTAGGGAATGCTACGGGCTTATATTCATATGATTTTTTATATGCCACCCTGTTTATCCCGACTCACCAGGGCTCTCTGTCTCTCTATATTGATTACGAGTGTTCGGGGATTATTGAAATTGGAACCTACCTGGCAATGTTGATTTTTTTCCCGGTATACAATGGGTTTGAAAAAGTGGTGCTGTCTATTTCAGGCATTTTTATAATATTAATAACCAATATGATGCGTATTTTCATTATTTGTGTGATGGTACGGACTTTGGGGGGAGATGTGTATTTCTATGCCCACACCATTGTAGGGCGATTGTTTTTCTACGGGATCACAATTTTAGTGTATTTCTATGTGTTTACCAAAGCTCAAGTAATCCGACAGAAGATAGGAAGGTTCCGATATGGTTTGGCTAACTGAACTTGTGAGAAACTTCATCATTGTGCTTTTTACCTTTTCCTGGCTGTATTCTCTTATGGGAAGTAGCGTTTCTTTTTGGATGGCCTGGCTAATCATTCCTTTGATTATGGAAATCATTCCTGCTATGGGGAATTTTGTGATTTTAATCAAACGGAAAATCAAGAGAAGCTACAAGGAAAAGAAATGGTCTTTGGAATACGAACCGGAAATCAGTTTGATTATACCGGTGTATAATTCAGAAAAAACATTGTATCGATGTTTGGAGTCGGTATATCTTTCAGCATATCCGGCTAAAAAAATCCACATTATTTTGTCAAATAATGAGAGCGCTGACCGAAGTTTTAGGATATTTACGGAAAGCCAGAAGGCTTTTCCCGAGTTGGTAATGACATGGGTTGACGCTAAGCAGGGGAAGTCAAAAGCATTAAACCTTGCATTGTTTAACAGCAACAGCAAATACATTATCCACATTGATAGTGATGGCATTCTTCATAAAGATGCCCTTCGAAACATGGTAATCATGTTTGAAAACGATTTGGAAGTGGACTCCATTACAGGGACCGTGGTGGTAGACCCCAAGTTGATTGAGGCCACTGATAGCTTTTCAAAAAGGCTACTTCGAAGACTGGAATTTTTTGAATACTGTCAGGCGTTTTTGGCGGGGCGAAATTTTCAGGCAGAGTTTAATGCCATCTATACCATGTCAGGAGCTTTCTCGGCCTTTCGTAAATCAGCGATATTACGAACCCAATTGTTTAATACGGATACGGTGTCGGAAGATACCCACCTTACGTTTCAACTGAGGGAGACATTGGGTTCTACAATTTCTATATGCAACGAGGCGATATTCTATGTGGAGCCCATCGAAAGTGTTAATGAACTGTATGCCCAAAGGCAAAGATGGCAGATGGGAGAAATCGAGGTCATTCACATATTTATGAGGAACCGATTGAATGCGGTTCGAGGGATGCTCAATAGTTTTATACTCAGAATCTTGATTTATGACCACACCTTCGCCTTTCCTCGTATGATTTGGTATTTTGCATTGATTTGCTTGTTGTTCCTAAATTATCCGTTACGACTTATTGTGTTGTCCTTCTTTTTGATCTACTTGCTTTATGTTTTTTCGGGAGCGCTATATTATCTCAATATATTGCTTTTTTTGAAACCCTTGCCGGAACTTAGAAAGTATTATGGGAACAAATGGTATCTCGTTTTTCTTTTGCCGGTTTTCAATTTTATGGTGTTCTGGTTTCGGTTTGCCGGGATATTAAACTCTATCAATGGACAAAAAGTATGGAAAACTCTGGATTTAACCGCTGAAAGCCAAATGGCAAAGGCGGTACTACGAAAAGACTTAAAATGGTTTTTAAAAATCAAAAGAAAAGGGGATTCTTTAATCAATCGTTGATTATTGTGGAAAGTGCCAAAAGATAAGGGTGGTTGTACATGGTAAAAGCTTTGCAAAGATTAAGCAACTCAAGAGGGCTCACAATTGTAGCGGTAATGGTACTGTTTCTTTTGGTAAGCACTTTTTTGCTGTTGATTAACCGGGAATTGGTGGAAAACCGCCAAGATTATTTAGGCGCTTACCAACTACAGAACCAGTATTATGTTCATGAGTTGGCGGGCCATCTTTCTTCGCAGATTCAAAACGGAGCCTCCGATCGCCAGCTGGTGGAGTATTTGAAAACAGGAGTCGCTACTTCCAATAGCCGTTGGTTTTTTCTGGCAAAAGGTTCCAGTATCCTTTACGCCAAGAACCAAAGCACCACGGAGGGGCTGGGGTCTTTGAAAAACAAAAACACCTTCTTGAAACATATGGGAGCGCAGCAAGATATTTTGCTTCATCATGTTTCTTTTGAAGAGTCCGGGGTTACCTATGTTGTGGGAGTAGTGACCTCAAAAAGCGGTGCATTTAATTTGGCGGCAATACCGCGTCACGAAACCTTCATACTTTTGGTGTGCCTTTCTTTTGCAGCTATTATGTTCGCTATTGCTATGATTACCATATCCACGGTAAAACGAAAAAATGGCAAACTGAAAAAAGCGGAAGAAGCTTTGGTAGAAAGAAATAATCAACTTAACCTTTTATTGAAAGAGGACCAAGAGATTCAGCAAATTCTCGATTGCCCTCGAGAAGAAACAAAGTATTATGATGACCAGGTGTTGGAAACCCTACTTTCCAAGTCTACCAATATCAAACTGTTCCCCATATGTTTATTAGGGATTTATGTGGTCATGAAGGATAAGTACTATACGAAAAACCAGATTTTCAGCTATATTGAGCCCATCAAACCTTTGCTCAAACCCTATCATGTGTTGGGCGAAGTGGCCCGAGGAGAATTCGTAATCCTTCTTTACCGAACCTCTTTGGAGGAGGCGGAATTTTTGAAACAACAAATATACGAAATATGGGAGACCGGGTATGTGGCAAGAGGGCTGCGTGTTGGTGCCGGTATCATGGAAGTGGATTTACTTCATGAGACCGCATTGGAAACCTACCAGAAGTTTGTGGCGAATATGGATGTGGCCAGTCGTCCGGAAATTTATCAGGGAATGGAGGAAGATGAAAATGAGATTCCGTCAATATAAATTTAAGTTATACTTAAACGCCACTCATCACATTACCATTGATGGCAAACCAGGAGAAAAACATCCACACACCTGGGAAATTTCTTTGGATGTTCTTAAGACCAAAGAAGAATTCGTGAAGTTTAATGAGCTGGAAGAAATGGTGGAGCGCTTCATTTCCGTGTATCAAGACCGGGATTTGAATGAAACACCGCCTTTTAATTTGATGAATCCTACATTGGAAAATTGCAGCGATTTTTTCTTTGAGAAGTTCCAACAAATTTTATCTTCCCATGGATGGATTGTTCTGATGATGACGGTGAGTGAGACTCCCACCCGTTCTTATGTGATTTCCAATGTTCATGATAGCAGCCCGGAAGAAACTAATCGAGCATTGGATGCGGTAGCTGACGAGGTTCTGGAAAAAATTATGGAGGCTCATATCGAATGACAAACCCAAGGGGTAAGATTTTGGCGGTGATTTTACCGGCATATAACGAATATGAAAACATTCAGCCGCTTTTGGAAAGATGGAGTCGGCAGGAGGCTCCCTTGAAGGATAGAGGCATTCGCCTAGTGGTACTGGTGGTGGATGATGGTAGCAAAGATGAGACTTCTTCTTTGTTGATGCGATTGGAGAATGAATATTCCTTTTTGCTCCACACCAAACATGCAACGAACCTAGGGTTGGGTCAAGCTCTTTCCACGGGAATTCACCATGTCATGGACCAAGAACCTCATTGCACCTACATTACAGTCATGGATTGTGATAACACCCAAGATCCTGTGTATATCATACCGTTGATTGAAAAAATGGACCAAGAGGATTCTAAGGATGTGGTGATTGCATCCCGATACCAACCCGGATCCAATGTGACGGGAGTGCCATTTTACAGGTTATTTTTGAGCTATGGAGCGAGAGTAGCATATACCCTTTTCTTGCGTGTTCCCAAAGTGCGTGATTATACATGTGGATACAGGCTGTATAATGTATCGCATTTGCAAAAGGCTGTGACACATTTTGGAGAAAGTTTGTTGGAAGAAAAGGGGTTCGGTTGTATGGTAGAGCTTTTATATAAATTGCATCTTTTGGGAGGAAGGTTTGCAGAAATTCCTTTTCATTTGAGATATGAAGATAAACTGGGGCATAGCAAAATGAAGGTGATGAATACTATGGTTCGTAGCCTGTCCTTGGTCTTTCGACTGCGGAGTATGGGGAAAGGAATCTCGAATTTATGAGGCAAAACGGTTCTGAAAAAAGGCCGTCTGAAAAAGGCGGAAAGGGTAGTGATATAAAAGAAAATACCGGCGGCACAAAGATGGGAAGACTTCCGAAGATTTTACGGTATTTTATCATCTCCTGCGGCGCCCTTTTGATTGACATTTCAATTGTTTGGCTGCTTTATAAAGAACTGGAGGTCAATGTTATTTTATCCAACACCATCGGTGTGGTGGTGGGTTTTTTATTTAGTTATTGGATGACATCGGGAATGGTATTCCCAGCTGCCAGGGGGGCCGGGGGGTTCCTTGTGTTCTTTTTTACCTTTTTAGGGGGATTGGCTTTGGCCGATTTTTTGATTTACAGCGGAGAGACCAAGTGGTTTTTAGCTTATCCGGAGGAGATTCGTTTTTTCATGAGCAAAGGACTTTCTACGACAGTTCCTTTTTTCGTCATGTATTTTACCAGAAAAAAGATTTATGAGTATATGGACTTGCAGAGGGAAAGAGGGTATTCCGCCGGTTCCCGTCCCGGGATTATATTAGCACTTTTGATATTGGCCGTCTTTTCCATAGCATTGGTTTACGGAATGCGGGAAGGGCAATATTATGGCAGCGGAAATGATATTTGGGGGCATATCTATAAAACCCAGGTTTTGGTGGAGGGAATTCAAAATGGAGACTTCTATCCTCTCTATAACCCGGACTGGTACAATGGGATTCAATTGTACCGCTACTGGCCACCCTTGTCTTATTATGCATTAGGCGCCCTATATTTTTTGGTACAAGGCAATATGGAGTTGGCTTATTATCTTTTCTTTGGGCTTTCAGTATTTTTTAGCGGCATCCCTTGGATTGTTATGGGCGCAAAAGAGAAAAGAATGGTTTTAGGTACGGTGATTGCGCTATTATGGTTTTTTATGCCGGATAATATTCGTGTGTTTTTGAATGAGGGAAACCTTCCCCGGATGCTTGCAATTGTGTTGGTGCCCTATTTGGTGTACTTTCTTTGGTCCTATATCCGCAAAGAAAAAAAAGGCTCTTTGTTTTGGCTTATACTGGTGATGGCCGCATTAGTTCTTTCTCATGTAATGATTGCGGCAATGGCTGGTGTGGCAGCTTTTGTATTCTTAGTCATTGATTGGTTTTATAACAAAGGGTTTGCTCGTTCCTTTTGGGCCTTGCTGGCCATGATTTCCGGCATCACTCTAACTGGTTTCTGGTTGATTCCCGCTATGTCTGGAGGTCTTGTGGGAATGAATTCAACCTCTACCGCTATGGTGTTGGAATCCTTAGCTTTCCCCATGTTGGACCAATTGAATCCAATGATTCGTTTTGAAGATTCCGGTCGATTCTATTTTGGTCTTGGCATCGTAATTCTATCTATTTTTGGTCTGATTTTTGGTAGCCGGAAAGGCAAGGCGGGATATATTTTTGTCTTGCTTTTGGTGGTTTCCATCACCCCCTCCTTTCTCCCTATTCTTATGGAACTACCCGCAAGTGAATTATTCTGGATGATCCGATTCACCACATTTGGTTATGCCTTCTATTTTTTATCCTTACTTGAATGGAAGGAAATACGCAGGTGGGTAACAATCCTCATTGTGTTGGTCTTGGTGATAGATTTACTTCCTTCTTTGAATCTTGGCAGATACGCGGTGAGCAATGCGCGAACCATTCAAGGAGATGTAGAAGTATTGGCTAACACCACTTCTCAGCGGGCAGCCTTGATGGATTTAAGCTGGTTGGGTTCTTATCCTTCTTATGAGTTGGTGAAAGGAGCCAACCCCGTCTTTTATACTTATGGATGGGCATGGCAGGGGGCGGAAACAGCAGATGATATCGTAATGTTAAATACCTCGGTGGAACAGGAAAATTATCTTTATCTTTTCGATAAGGCATACGCCATGGGAAATGATACGGTGGCCATATTAAAAGAGCATTTGGGAAAAGCGGGAAAAAGCAAGATGGATTTGATTTCAAAAGCTTCTTTTTCCGGGTATCGTTTGACAGAGGAAACGGAAAAACTTTATATATTCAAAAAAGAAACCCCGGATTCATTTGGTGTGATTACAGACTATAAGGGGATTGGAATCGGAGAATTTGCCAAAACCTTACCATTGTTTTATCCAAGTTTTACAGTGGGAGATTCTGTCTATCTAGACGATTACAAGGTAGAGGATTTGTTGCGATACCATACCATTTTTCTTTCCGGTTTTTCTTATCGGGATAAAAAAGAGGCGGAAGATTTGATTCGCCAGATAGCCAACCGAGGAGGCAAGGTGGTTGTGGATGTGACTCATGTTCCCTACGATACCGTCACTCAAAGGATGAATTTTTTAGATGTAAATGTGGCGAATATCGCATTCAATCAAAGATTTCCAGAGCTACATTACAAAGGAAAAGCTGTTTTGACTTCTGATTTTAAGGAAGAATACGACCCATGGCAAACTCAATACATCGTTTCACTTCGCCATGTGACGGGATTCAGTATGTACTCTGATGAAAAATTAATCTGGGCAGGCTATAATGACAGTCCTAACATTCAGTTTATAGGGTTAAATTTAATGTTTCATGCGGTAGATAAAGTGGATGTGGATTTACTGCAGCTTATGAGCCAAATACTGGAGGTGGATTATAAAAAATTGCCGCCCCGGGAAACGGTTCCCCTACAAATTGAATACGGCCCAAGAGAAATTATAATACGATCTTCGAAGGACCAAGTGAACACCACCTTGGCATACCAGGATATTTTTCAATCGGATCGAATTTTGAGGCAAGAAGGGAATTTTTTAGTGGTGGATCGAGGAGTCACCCGTATTACTTATGGATACCCCTTGGGCAATTTGGGATGGAGGGTTAGCCTGGTGGGATTGTTTATGTGTCTATATGTATTAATAGGACATCTCTTTTACCAACGCAAGCTGCAACATAAAAAAAATCAGATGGAAAGGTTGTGAACCAGCCCCTAAGTGATATAATAAGCCCAAGAAAAGGGTTTTCACGAATTAATAAGCTGCCTTGATGCCGAATTGAGAAAGGTGGAGATCATGTTAACAATGTGGGGAAACAGCAAGAAAGGAATGATCCTCCTTTTCTTTTTGGTTTCCGGAATATTTTTTGGTTTAATCAATAGTCTTCTTTTTTCTAATGTCAAGGGATTGATTACGGATCAACTGGGGCAGAGTGCCATTCAGGTGGCTTCTACGGCAGCTAAAATCATTGAAGAGGATATCTCCCCCTATCAGAAATTGGTAGATTCTGCTCGGAATGGGACTTCCTATGATGAAGTCTATTACGGAAGAATGCTATTGCTGTTTCAACGAATTAAAGAAGATACTCGGTGTACTTATGTGTATACTGAAATTCAACATTCGGACAATGAAATCATGTACATCCTGGATGGGGAAAATCCGGAATCAGAGATGTTTTCTCCGCTGGGATCTTTGGATGAACTTGAGATTCAGGAAGAACAGTCTTATTTAGAAAAAATAGCGATAGCCACTGGCATCGTATCCTGGGCCAATTGGGGAGAACTGGTTTCCGGCTATGCACCTATTATCCATCAGAACACAGGAGAGCTGGTGGGCCTGGTGGGAGTGGATTATTCCATCGACCATATAAGAGGGCTATTGCAAAATATTCTTGGGCTGATGATTTTCTTTGGCGTTGCACTGTCCGTATTGTCCACTTGGTTATTCTATAAATTATATAGGGATCGGTTTCAGGCTCTCAATGTGGATTATCTAACGGGGTTGTATTCACGAAGATTTTTGGATTATCGCTTGGAGAAAGAGATTAAAAGAGCGGAAAAGGGAGAAACTTCATTATGTTTGATGATGGCAGACATTGATGATTTTAAAAAGATTAATGATTTGTACGGCCATGAAGTGGGGGATCAAGTATTACGCCACACTGCCCTGCGGCTTCAAAAGATTGTCGGGGGCAAAGGGTACCCTTATCGCTTAGGTGGCGATGAGTTTCTGGCTTTGATTATCGGAAGTGATCAGAAGGAAGGATATCGCCTAGCCTGCACTATGAGCGATTCTTATGGGTGGGAAGACGAAGATTTGCAAGGGTTCCTACCAGCGGGATTGGAAGTGACATTAAGCCTTGGAGTGGCTTTTTGGGAAGAAGGAATGCAAGGGCGTGAGCTGATAGAAAAAGCTGATCGGGCCCTTTATGAGGCAAAAGAGTCTGGTAAGAACCAGGTATGCGTTTTTGAAGGCTAAGAGAGGTCCATCTGGTATTTTTCATTATACAAGGTGCGGTACCCTAAATAGAGAGAAGAAAAAACAGAAACTGAAACCACAGAGGCAATGGCGATCATAATGGCAATTTGGTAGAGAACGGCCGTAGAAGGATTGGTGCCGGAAAGAATTTGCCCTGTCATCATTCCGGGAAGAGACACGATGCCCATTCCCAACATGGAATTCATGGTAGGCAACAAGGCAGTTTCCAGGGCTTGATTTGCAAAGGGCAACAAAATTTTTTTTGGATGAGCCCCAAGGTTAAGCAATGCTTCAATTCGGTTTCGTTGCCCTTCAAAGCTTTCCCGAAAGGTTTTCACCCCCAGAGTAACACCGGTCATGGCGTTTCCAACCACCATGCCGCTTAAAGGAATAACATATTGGGGATTAAATAAATTCTCTCCTATAATGACTGCTATGAAAAACACAATGATTCCCAGGCCAGAAAGGGACAAGGAGAGTGCAATGGATATCTTGAACTTTCGGTTTAAGGATTGGTTTTTTGAAAGCACCCTATGAATGGCAAAAATATTCATGAGAAGGAAATAGGTGATTACAAAAGTCGGGTGAGGATTTTGGAAAATATATGTAAGAATCCATCCTGCTAAAATCAGCTGGATGGTCATGCGAAAACTGGCCCAGATTAGCAATTTGCTTTGTTGAATCTGGCTTTTTTTCATGATGAAAAGAATAATGATTAATAACGCATATATCAGGGCAAAGGATGCGATTTCAAGTTTCACCACTTCATTCATGAGCCAGCTCCTTCTCACAAGAAATTACATGGTCTTGGTATTTTTCCATAATACTTCTATCGTGACTGATGACTACTAATGTGATGGCCTTCTCTTTAGTGTATTGGGTGATGTTATCCATCAGCTGATGTGCTGTTGCCCCGTCCAACGCAGAGGTGGGTTCATCTAATATAAGCACTTCCGGTTGAAAGGAAAGGCAAATGGCAATGAAAATTCGTTGACGTTCTCCGCCCGACAACACATCGCAAGACCGGCCCAAGGAAAAAGGAAGGCAGCATAAATCCAAATAGAACATCATTTCTTCCGGTGAAGGAGGTACCAACTCCCGGTATTCATAGAAGTTTATAAAATTTTTCTGAATGGTTTGATTGAATAGAAAGATGGACTGGCTGGCCAGCAATACCTTTTGGCGCAATTGCAATATATCCCATTCTTCATAGGGTTTTCCGTTTAAAAACAAATGTCCCTCGGAAGGAGATAGGGTGGCATTCATCAATCGTGCCAAGGTGCTTTTACCGCAACCGCTGGGGCCAAATAAAAAAGTGGTTTTGTGTCGGGGGATTTCTATGGGAGGATACTTTGCAATGGGCCCAAAACGAAGCTGCTCTCCAAAGATTATTGTGTCCATAAAATTCCTTTTCATTGAAAATGTTTGTTTTTCAGGGTAAAATAGAAAAAACAGTGAACATTGATATTATAGCATAAAGAAGGAACTGGAGGAGATTTATTAGGAGGAATTAAAATATGAAAATTGGCATTATTGTTCATTCTCACACAGGCAATACCCTTTCGGTGGGAGAAAGAATAAAGGAAGAATGGGAAAGAAAAGGGGCTTCTGTGAAGGTAGAGCGTGTTAAAGCGGTAAATGAAGAACCGGCAGAAGCCGAAAAAACAGAACTGGCGGAAACTCCCGATGTGTCCTCTTATGATGTGGTTGTATTTGGTGCTCCCGTTCGGGCCTTTTCGTTGTCTCCTGTTATGAAAAAATACATGAATCAAATCGATTCTCTGGCAGGGAAAGAGGTGTATTGTTTTGTTACCCAGCAATTAAAAACTCCTGTTCTGGGGGGGAGCCATTCCATTAAGCAAATGAAACAGCTCTGTGCAGTAAAAGGGCAGAGAGTGACGAAGAGTGGAATCATTAATTGGTCGAATAAGAAGAGGGAAGAAATGATAGAGTCTTTAGTAAAAGATTTTACCGGAGAAATGTAGTTTGTGATTGAATAACCGGGGGGAGGAATATATGAGAGGTGATGAAGGAAAGAAGAAAAATAGATGGAGGCCTTTGGTTTTTATTCTAATTTTGAGTTTGCTTTTCGGGCCCTTGGGAATTTCTCAGGTCCAAACAGCTTGGGCGGACGAATCTTTGGTGGTATTGAACAACGGACATTTGAGATTCGGTACAGGAAGTGAAGTTTCTTGCGATGGCTATGGCAGCCTAAAACAGCCGTTTTATAAGAGTTCGGATGGCTCTTTTTATAAGCTCACCTATTCAAGCTATGCTTTGGATTATGAAATCGGTGAAGGTGGAGATGGAACGTCTTGGTGGAACAGGAACGGTTCTCATGTTGGTACGAATTATGGGAATGTTCTAAGTAACTTGACTGTTGATGCAACTGGATATGTGGCTACCTTAGAAGGGGGTTACGGCACAGTTGTTGTTACAGGTACCACTTCGATTAATGGGAAAAATGTAGAAATCGAAAACACATATCGTTTGGATCAAGGCAAATCTTTCATCAAAGTTACTACAAGGTTCACGAATGTAACGGATACGGCCATTTCGAATTTTCGGTATTGGGTAGGGACCCGGGACGATTGGGTAGGCTCAACAGATGGGCCGAGAAAAGAAAAAGGGAATCTGGTGGATGGTTCGTTTTCGCCTATTTCCAATGCATCTACTACAGCAAGAGCGTTAAGAATTTCCACCGGGGCAGAGGGTGTGTTGTTTTATACCGACACAGATCGAGCCAACATCATCATAGGGGAGCGATACGGTTGGTCGAATGTTACTTCCAGAAACCCTGTTGATAGCCCTTATGACGAAACAGGCGATGATAGTTATGCTTTCTATGTGCGATTGAATGATTTAGAGCCTGGGGAATCAGATCAATTTACCTGGTATTACGCGGCGGGAGCCTTGTCGGAATTGGATGACATCATTGAAGATGTTGCCTCTGCAGTAGGTGCCGCCGGGAGTTCAACCAACCATACATCAGAGTTTTCTTTTTCAACCAGTGATGCGGGTATAGGTTATTATGTAGTAGTACCCCGTGGTGAAACGGAACCTAGCCCTGAAAATATTATCAATGGGTGGAATTACGCTTCTCTTCCGGCTGTGGCCAGCGGCAGCATTTCTATGACAACAGATGAAAGTGTTACTCTGCAAGTTGAGGGGTTGGACCGAGGGCAAGAGTACACACTATATTTTGTAATGGTGTACGAAGACGATTCGTTATCAGCCATCAGTCCTGTGAATTTTGCTACTGCAAATCGATATGAGGTGATATTTGATAGCCTAGGGGGCTCTTATGTTGCGCACCAAGAACTTCGAGACGGTGACTATGCTACGGAACCGGAGGATCCAATCCGCTCAGGATATCTTTTTGATGGATGGTATGAATCTTTAGCGTATACTACACCTTTTTCTTTTACAACAACTGCTATTGGGTCAGATGTTACTATTTTCGCCAAATGGAACATAGTGGAAAGTAGTCGCAATCGAAATGCGCCCAAAATATCCTCTATAATTGTGAATGGCGAACCATGGCGAGGTGGCACGGAAGGAATTCGTTATGAGGGTAACGAAACCATCGCTACCGTTTTTATGGACATAGAAAATACAAAGAAGGCTTTGTCTGAGAATACAGAAATGGGAGATGGAAATTTGTTAGAGATTCCCGTCATGAGTCAATATGCCACCAGAGGCAGGGTGCTTTTGACAGGGGATATTGTTGAACTCATGGAGCAAAACGAATATTCCCTTTCTGTGAGTCACAGGAACTTACAGTACATACTTCAAGCTAAAGATTTTGGAATCCATCAAATAGCCCGGCAGCTAGAGGTTGCTTTGAATTCTTTAGAACAAATTGAAATACAGATAGAGATGGGGCCGGTAAATGATGATTTGTTTGCAAAATACACCCAAGCGGTTCAAGAAAACGAAGGTATGTTGATTTTCCCGCCCATTTCGTTCAATGTGACAGCGGTTGCCATGGATGCAGCAGGGGCTCGGAGAGAAATTACGATTCAACGATTTGATAGTTATGTGACTAGAACCATTGAACTGCCTGAAGGAATAGACCCCGAAAAAATAACAACCGGCATCGTATTTCATGGGGATGGAAGTTATAGCCATGTTCCTACAAAAGTATTTCAATTGAATGGGAAATGGTATGCCTCCATACAATCCCTTACCAACTCTGATTATGGAATTATTTATAATCCCGTTGTAGTGGAATCTGTGAGAACGCATTGGTCAAAAGAAGCCGTAGAAGATTTGGCATCACGTCTAGTAATAGTAAATAGTATTGATTTTCGCCCGGGGGAATTGATTACCAGGGGAGATTTTGCCGACTACATCGTACGAGGATTGGGCTTACATAAAAGAAATATGGCAGAAAAACAAAGATTTTCAGATGTGCCTTTTGATGATATCAGAGCAGATTCCATTGAAATTGCAGTTCAATATGGTATTATTACCGGTCATACAGATGGCACATTTCGACCGGATAAATTAATCAGTCGGCAGCAAGCTATGGTCATGATTTCAAGAGCCATGAATATTACGGGGTTGGAGTCTGTTTCTCAGGTGGAGTTACATCAATTCGCGGATGTGAATGATGTTACAGAGTGGGCGTATTTAGATGTGGAAAGAGCAATCAAGGCCAACATATTTAAAGGGATTTATTCCAACTTATTAGCTCCTCAAGGTAAGCTAAAATATGGTGAAACTGCGGTAGCCATTCGAAGATTACTCCAGGAATCCAATTTGATTAACAAATAAGTTCGCAAAACAACTATAAAAATTGTTGACATTCACAAAAAATAGTGACATAATCCTTTTAAGAAACAATATGTACAAACTAGGAGATTGCAATGAACCATAACACCGCAACCAGCAACTATTATTACTATTTTACCTTTGCCTTTTGCAAAGGCATTTTGAGTTGCGCTGCGAAAAGAGATTCCTGGTTGTAGATGAAGAGAATCCACGGACCCTGCAGTGTCGCTCACTGTAGGGTTTTTTGTTTTTAAAGTGTAGAAAGCCAAGAGGTGAAGGAAATGATCGTGATTCTAAAAGAAAATTATGATAAGAGACAGTTGGAGGATTTGAAAGCCTGGCTACACAGCAAAAATATTCATGTGCATTTCAGCGAAGGGATGCATCATACGATTTTGGGATTGGTAGGAGATACTTCCTCGGTAGACCCGGATTTGATTCGAGCGTTGGAAATCGTAGAGGATGTGAAGCGTATACAGGAACCCTATAAAAAAGCCAACCGGAAGTTTCATGGGGAGGATTCTGTAATCCATGTAGGGGGTGTACCAATTGGGGGGAGACATTACCAGGTTATTGCCGGACCTTGCAGCATCGAATCGGAAGAACAGATTGTTGCCATAGCCCAAGCGGTGAAAGAAGCAGGAGCCACCATCCTGCGGGGAGGGGCTTACAAGCCACGTACCTCTCCGTATGATTTCCAAGGACTGAAAGAGGAAGGATTGCGGCTGATGCTACTGGCCAAGGAAATTACTGGCCTTCCTATTGTGACAGAAATCATGGACGCTTCTCACCTCATGCTTTTTGAAGAAGTGGACATGATTCAAGTAGGAGCCCGAAATATGCAGAACTTTGAATTGTTGAAAACCTTGGGTAGGGTAGATAAACCTATTTTGTTGAAAAGGGGATTGGCCAATACACTTCAGGAGCTTTTGATGAGCGCGGAATACATTATGAATGAGGGAAACGAACGGGTCATTTTATGTGAAAGAGGAATTCGAACCTTTGAAACTGCCACTCGAAATACACTGGATGTTTCCGCTGTACCTTTGTTAAAAGAGCTGTCTCATTTGCCGGTTATTGTGGATCCCAGCCATGGTACGGGATTGGCAAAATTGGTTCCGCCCATGGCGATGGCTGCAACGGTAGCAGGAGCAGATGGGGTTTTGGTGGAGGTGCACAACGATCCGGCTCATGCCCTTTGCGATGGCCCCCAATCCATTACCCCGGAGGAATTTCAAGTATTATCGAATCAATTAGTACATCTTCATACCATCGCGTTTAAAAGGGGGAAATTCCGATGAAAATAGGCATTGTTGGGTTGGGTTTAATTGGTGGATCCGTAGCAAAATCCATTCGAAAAAACACCTTGCATCAAGTATATGGAATCGATCGGGATGTTAGCATCATGGCGAAGGCAAAAATGGTGGGTGCTTTGGATGAAGAACTAACCTCCTCATCGATAGGAGAGATGGACCTTTTATTGCTGGCTATTTATCCCAACGATACCTTTCCTTATCTTCAGGAAATGGCCCCTAAAATCAAAAAAGAGGCACTGGTGATGGATTTATGCGGGGTGAAAGAGAAAATTTGCAGGGACGCTTTTCCTTTGGCCCAAGAGATGGGATTTTACTTTATTGGAGGGCATCCCATGGCAGGAATTGAGTTTTCCGGCTTTGACGCATCGAAAGAATCCTTGTTCCGTAACGCCTCCATGATTTTAGTCCCACCGCCTCGAATTCCTATTTTGAAGTTGGAGTTCCTTAAGACCCTATTTCTTTCTTTGGGATTTTCGCACATTGAGATTTCCACACCAGAAAAACATGATAAAATAATAGCACTAAGCTCCCAACTGGCTCATGTGGTTTCCAGCGCATATGTGCAAAGTCCTCAAGCCATGCAACACAAAGGGTATTCTGCCGGAAGCTTTCATGATATGACCCGAGTTGCCAAACTGAATGAGGAACTATGGAGTCAATTGTTTTTCTCGAACTACGATAATTTATTGGAAGAAATTGATGGATTAATCCTTCGATTATCAGAGTATCGAAATGTGATTAAGCAACGGGATGAAGAAGGCTTAAAACGACTTCTATCGCTGGGTCGTCAAAGGCGAGTGGAGTTGGAATAGGAGTTGGTACCTATGACGGTGATGGTGTATCCCAACAATATAAAAGGTTCCCTTAATGCGATTCCGGCAAAGGCTCATGGGCATCGGCTTTTTATTGCTTCGGCTTTAAGCCATGAAAAGACTTTGTTGGAATTGCATTTATTATCTCGAGATTTGGAAGCCACCCTGGGGTGTTTGGAGGCACTGGGTTCCGGGACTGTACATGATGCAAAGGGAATCTGGATTACTCCTTTGAATTTTCCTAAAGAGATTCCTGTTTTGGATTGCGGGGAAAGCGGTTCTACCTTGCGATTTCTCTTGCCGATAGCCGCAGCACTGGTTGAAGAGTTTGAGATGCGTGGAACGGGCCGTCTTCCGGATCGACCTCTTGGAGAATTAAAAAGAGAAATGATGCGAAATGGTTGCCGCTTTTCTTCAAACCAACTTCCTTTCCGGGTCAGAGGGCCTTTGGACCCCGGCAAATACCAGTTGCCAGGGGATGTATCTTCTCAATACATTACCGGGCTATTGATGGCTCTCCCACTTTTACGAAAGGATAGTGTTATTGAAGTCCAGAGTCCTTTGGAATCAGCGGGTTATGTGGAAATGACATTGGATGTATTAAAGGCTTTTGGGATTGCGGTGCGAAGAACAAAAGTTGGGTTTAAGGTTCCGGGTAATCAAAGGTATCATTCTCCGGGGAAGGTGAAGGTGGAAGGAGATTGGTCCAATGGGGCGTTCTTTTTGGCTATGGGAGCCATTCAAGGAGAGGTCAAAGTGGAAGGTTTGGAAAAAGCTTCGCTTCAACCGGATCGAAAAATTCTTGCCTTCATGGAGGAAATGGGAGCAAAACTGACGGTATCATCCCAGGGAGTTCTGGCAAAAAAAAGCCCTTTAAAAGCCATAAAAGCCGATATATCGGCTTGTCCTGATTTGATGCCGGTATTATCCGTTCTCATGGCCAATGCGACTGGAATATCTGAAATCATGGGAGGGAAGCGTTTGCGATTTAAGGAAAGCGATCGAATCCGTGCAATGAAGGAGAATCTTAGCGGGTTGGGCGTTCAAGTAGAAGAAAAAGAGGATGGTTTGAAAATATGGGGAAATCCGCATATACGAGGAGGTGCGGTTCAAGGATACAACGACCACCGAATTGTGATGGCGATGGCTACAGCTGCCTGCAATAGCAAAGCCCCTATTTTAATTACAGACCATGATGCGGTAGAAAAATCCTATCCGAATTTCTTTTTGGATTTAAAAAATATGGGAGGTGAATGGAATGTCCTTTAGTTATGGAAGAAAGTTGAGAGTCACCTTGTTTGGATCTTCTCATGGGTCTGGAGTGGGAATGGTGTTGGATGGGATTCCCTCTGGGGTTTTAATCGATTGGGAGCAGGTGAAGGTTCAAATGGAGCGAAGAAGTGCCGTTGGAAAACCCTATGCTACTGACAGAAAAGAAGAGGATTCTTTTGAAATTTTGTCCGGGTGGTCACAAACGGGAACGGATGGTGGTGCGTTGGCGGCCTTGATTCCTAACGGGGACATTCGGTCTAAAGATTATGAAGAGATGCTGTTCATTCCAAGACCTATGCACGCAGATTATCCTGCCATGGTGAAGTATGGGACCGGTTATAATCCAAGGGGTGGGAGCTTTTTTTCCGGAAGGATGACAGCTCCACTGGTTTTGGCGGGAAGCATTGTCAGGCAACTTCTTGAAAAAAAAGGAATTTATATAGGCGCACACATTGCTAGCATTGCAGAGGTGCGGGACAAAAATTTTCCTGCTTTGGCGTTGCCGCAAACGCTTTTGAGAGATTTGGCAACCCAATCCTTTCCTGTAATTCATCAAGAAGCGGGGCTTAAAATGATGGAGGAAATCAATCGGGCCAAAGAGAATGGGGATTCTGTGGGGGGCACGGTAGAGTGTGGAATTATTAATCTACCCGTAGGAGTCGGTTCTCCTTGGTTTATGGGATTGGAAAGCCAGCTGTCAGCTATTCTTTTTGCTATTCCCGGCGTTAAGGGGTTGGAATTTGGTTCCGGATTTGAAGGCACCAAAATGCTTGGAAGTCAACATAACGATGCGTATTATCTGAAGGATGGAATGATTCGGACGAAAAGCAACCATCATGGCGGGATTCTGGGGGGATTGTCTACTGGAATGCCATTATTGTTTCGAGTGGCTTTCAAACCGACTGCTTCCATTGCCAAGGAGCAGGATTCGATAAATATGCATAAAGGAGAGGAATGCAAAGTGTCTGTAACGGGACGCCATGACCCTTGCATTGTACCAAGGGCCTTGATTTGTGTGGAATCCGCAGTAGCCATAGCATTAGCAGATGAATTAATGATAGAGGGGTTATTATGAGTATGATAGAGCAAAGAAAAAAGTTGGACCAGTTAGATGAACAACTAGTCAAAATATTTGTGGAGAGGATGGAACGGGTAGCGGAGATTGCGGCGGAGAAGAAAAAAGAGGAAACGCCCATAAAGGATCCGGCCAGGGAACGTGAAATCCTTCATCGCATTACAGGGTTTGGCTCCGGGGAATTAGAAACCTATATCAAGACATTGTACCAAACGGTCTTTTCTTTGAGTCGTGCCTACCAAAGGGCGTTGAATTTCCAAGAAACTCCTTTGGAAAAGAAGATTCGAGAGGCCATGAAGGGAGCTGGAAGCGGGTTGCCCAGAAAAGCAGTAGTGGCATGCCAGGGAATAGAGGGGTCCTATTCTCAGCTAGCAGCCAGCAAGCTGTTTTCTTTGCCCAGCATTATGTACTTCAATCAATTTGAACATGTATTTCAGGCGGTGCAAAGGGGACTGTGTCAATACGGCATACTTCCTATTGAAAATAGTACCTCGGGATCGGTGCCCCAGGTATATGACCTGATGAAAGAATATGATTTTCATATTGTCAAGGGCGCCCGATTGAAAATACAGCATCACCTTTTTGGAAAGCCGGGTAGCTACCTGGAGAACATTCAAGAGATTTGGTCCCATCCGCAAGCTTTGGATCAATGCTCCGATTTTCTAAAAAAATTGCCCCACGCAAAAGTGAAAGTATGTGAAAACACTGCTTTGGCTGCAAAGATGGTGGCAGAAAGCGGGGAAGAAAGAATGGCGGCCATTGCTTCTTCACATTGTGGAGTGCTCTATGGTTTGGATCCGCTGAAAAAGAGCGTAGAAAACCACAGCAACAACTACACCCGATTTATTTGTATTTCAAAAAGCTTGGAAATATACGGAGATGGGGATAAAATAAGCTTGATGTTGTCAGTTCCTCACGAACCGGGTGCCTTGTTTGATTTGTTGTCGAAGTTTGCCGCCTTAGGGATTAATGTTTCCAAAATAGAAAGCCGGCCCATTCCGGGAACAGATTTCGAATTCATGTTTTATTTTGATTTGGAAGCGGCTTTATGGGAGGAGCCGGTGATTCACTTGATGGGGGATATGGAGCAAACATTGGAGAATTTCCAATTTTTAGGATGGTATGGTGAGTGAGTATGAGAATATGGATTATCAATGGCCCCAACATGAATCTTCTGGGAATCAGGGAGCCGGAATTGTATGGGAATAAAACATATGAAGACCTTCTAGAACATCTTAAAGTGGAAGCCCGTAATATGGGCATAGAAATTCAGTGCTTTCAATCCAACCATGAGGGGGATTTAATTGATTGGGTTCAAGAGGCCCGGGGAAAGGCCGAGGGGCTTATTATCAATGGGGGTGGATATACCCATACTAGCATCGCATTGATGGATGCGGTGAAAGCTGTGAATTTGCCTTTGGTGGAAGTTCATTTGACAGATCCTACACAAAGAGAGGCGTATCGCAGGACCTCATACCTTTCTGGGGTAGCAATAAAAACTATTGTAAATAAAGGATTTACCGGGTATTCAGAGGGGATGAGATATTTAAAGGAAACTTTAGAGTAAACAACCCTGTGTAAATTTTCGTTAACAGTCAGGATGGGTGATCATTCACCAGGAGAGGAGTGGATCTGCTTTGATTTTATGTATTCCGTTTATTTGTGTCGGAGTAGGGGCTGTGGCCGGATTTTTTATCAAGAAAAAGAGAATCCTTCGTTGGGTGGAGAAAACCATTGATATAGGATTAATGGTATTGATGACGGTAATCGGACTCTCTATAGGTGCCAATGAGCTTGTGATGAAAAACTTAGGAAACATAGGTCTTCAAAGTATGGTGCTTTCCATTAGTGCAATCGCTTTCAGCGTTTTTTTTGTGAGGCTACTGGAAAAGACGTGGATGCCTCTTGGAGAAATTCGAAAGAGAATAGAAGAAGAGGCTAGAGCGCAGAAATGGGATGTAGGGAGTGAGTCCTCCGGAATGGCAGGAAATGAAAAAGTTATTCTATATCTAATTGGAGCGTGTGTTCTCCTTGGGATTTTATTCGGGGTTCTGTTTCGACCCTTTATCTTAAAAACTGTATTGGATTATGTCCTAATGGGTTCCCTGATTTTGCTCTATACCGGGGTGGGCTTCAGTCTGGGTGGTAATAAAAGAGTTTTTCTTTATATGAAAACCTTGGGATTTCGGGTAGGATTCCTAGCACTTGGTGTGTTTGCAGGCAGTGCACTCTCTGGTTTGCTCTGGGGCTTTCTCCTCCCCATTCCCGTGTCCACCAGTTTGATTGCATCCTCCGGAATGAGCTACTACAGTATTACCGGAGCTTATATGACGCAAGTGTTTGGGATAGAGGCCGGTACCTACGGATTCATGGTGAATGTGATGCGGGAGTTCTTTACGGTATTATTTCTTCCCATTTTGATTCGAATTAGTCCGGGAAGCGCCATTGCTTCCGGTGCTGCGGGAAATATGGACACCATGTTGATGCCCATCACAAAGTTTGTTGGCAAGGATTTAAGCCTGGTAACGCTAATAACTGGGGTTTTGCTTACACTCTTAGTTCCTTTTTTACTACCGGTTCTTGCCCATTTCTTTATATGATGGAAGATTCTATTAACCTTGCAAAACGGATTTGTTTTCAAAAACCAATGTTTTCAAATGAGCCGGAAAGGTATATAATGATGGTGTGTTTAACATAAATTTATTCATTCCGTTGAAAGCGCGTTCATAACAGAAAAGAGGAATCCATGTATAAAAATCAATTTCTGTTTGTCGTTGGCCTAATTTTTGCCGTGATTATTTCCGTGTTTGCCATTACCAACGCAGACCCGGTGGAGCTTAACTTGCTTTTTACCACTTTTGAAGCGTCCCAAGCCTTACTTATTTTCTTGTCGGCTGCAGTAGGTGCCATCATAGTGGTTTCGTTGGGGTTGATTCGGCATCTGAAGCTAACCGGGCAATTGCGGACTGTGCGAAAAGAAAATGACAAACTAAAAAATCAAATCAAATTCTTAGAAGAGCAACGGCAAAACAAAAAAGAAGAAGAGAAGGTTTTACAAGAAGCCACATCAGAGATTTCAGTGGCAGAAAACAGGCCGGAAGAACCAGATGTTTCGTAGGGTAGAACAAGATGTTACAGAGATCATGGAGAAGGGTCTGTTTCAGATTCAGACCCTATTTCTTTGCTTTCAGAGGACTTGTTTTAAAAAAATAAAATGGAGGGTCGATTATTGAGAAAATCATCAACGAAAAGATTAGTGAATGCCGCATTGATGCTGGCATTGGGAATGGTGTTGCCTTTTCTGACGGGACAAATACCCAGTGTGGGAAGTCGATTGCTGCCGATGCATATACCGGCATTGTTGACAGGGTATATCAGTGGGCCTCTATATGGGTTGCTGGTAGGATTTATCATGCCTTTATTTCGCAGCATTATTTTTGGGATGCCACCAATGTTTCCAACGGCAGTGGCCATGGCTTTTGAACTGGCTACCTATGGATTTGTGGCGGGACTGTTATATAAAAGACTGCAGAAGAACACAGGGAACATCTATTTGTCCCTGGTGTTAGCCATGATTATTGGACGATTTGTTTGGGGTATTGTCTCTTACATGCTTTATGGCTTGGGAGAATCTGCATTTACTTGGCAAATCTTTACGGCAGGGGCATTTATTAATGCTTTGCCTGGCATTCTTATTCAATTAGCCCTACTGCCTGTTTTGGTATTGGCACTGAAAAAAGCGAGAATACTGTAGGAAAAATCGTATGGATGAATGGAATTGGAAGCAAAGTTTGTTGTGTCATATCAAAAGCCATCCTAGCGCCACAATTCAGGACCTGATTAAACTTCTTTATCAACAGGAAATGGGCATTGGACATATGGTTCCCGGGGAAGCGGAAGCTCTGCAAAGAGTAAGGGAGGAGAGGCGTTTTTATGAGCAAAACCTGAAAAATACAGGGAATCAAGGAGAAGAAATTCCTCTTTATGAAAACATAGGCAACGGATGGGTTCGATTGAATCTCCAACCTCTTTGGATTGGGGATTTTTCTATGAAAACATTGGCACGGATGATGGTTTTGTCTTCAAAAGAGGCTAGAGGGAATTTGCAAAATTTGCAGCAAAGAATGAGAGATTGGATGGAGTTGAAAGAAGAAGATCCGCTACATCTTAATTCGGAGAAGCGAATTCAAGTGGCACGTTGGTTGGAGGCGGATTGTCCCATTCCTTCTCATAGCAAAGAATACACAGAAACCTATTCTCCTCATTATCGTGTGGTGAGAGCAGAGTATGGCTACTTTTTCCCTTTGTACCACCAAATAGATTTTCACCTAAAAAGAGGAAAAGAATTGACTTTGGCTATTGACGGACCCTGCGGGTCCGGGAAAAGCACACTGGGATACAAGCTTTCTCAATTTTACGATGGAAGTCTATTTCATATGGATGATTACTATCTGCTTTTGGAACAACAAACTCCTGAGAGGTACCTTCAACCGGGTGAGAATGTAGATCATCAACGATTTCAACAGGAAGTGTTGGAAAAAATCCTGGTGAGAGAAGATGTGTTGGTGCAGAGATATGATTGTGGGAAAGGGGTGCTGGAAGAGGGCAAAGCAGTTCCTTATAAACCCATCAATATCATCGAAGGCTCTTACAGCCACCATCCAAATCTAGTTGCTTATTACCACCTCAAAGTGTTTCTTTCGGTGGATGATAAGGAACAGGAAAAGAGGCTTCGTTTACGCAATGGGGAAGCGGGGTGGAGGCGGTTCAAAACCAAGTGGATTCCTTTGGAAAACAAATATTTTGACGCTTTGAAGATAAGAGAAAAAGCCGATTTGGTTTTTGTTACCGATACAGATTATAACATGTCCGGGAAACCGGAGCTGTAATGGACTTCTCCGTCCGGGAAAACCCATACTCCTTCTGTTCCTTCTAAGCTCTCAATCAAAGAGAGACCTTCCTCATAGGGCATGTTAAAAATAGCTGTTGAAAGGGCATCTGCCCATCCGGAATTCTCCGTGATGATGGTAACCGCCGTAAAGTATCCGGAAGGCATTAGGGTGTCCGGGTGTACGATGTGATGGTACTTTCTATTATCAACAGTATAGTATCTTTGGTAGTCCCCACTAGTTACCAGGGACAGTTCAGTTCCTTTGATAATGAACAAATCCTTTACAGCATTCTCCCTATCGGGGTTCTGTATTCCCAAACTCCAAAGTTCTTGAGATTCCCCTTTCTTCCCTACGGCTCTTAAGTTTCCCCCAACGCTGATTAACCCATCTGTAAATCCCCGGTTTCTGGCATAGTTCGTTACCCGTTCTACAGCATAGCCTTTGGCTATAGCGCCTACATCCAATCGCATTTCCGGATCTCTTAAGAATACGGTATTGTTTTTATCGTCTATGATTACATCATAAATATTTGCGTGTTGGTTTGCTTCAAGAAGTTTTTCCATGGGGGGTATTTGGGCGGAGTCGGGATGGGCATTGCCTATGGTACGATAGTGGTGCCAAATGGAGAGTACGGAACCAAAGGCCACGTTCACTCGTCCTCCGGTGGCCTCATAAGCTTCTTGAGAAAACAATAAGAGATCAATGATTCGTTGATCTACGGTAACTGGAGAGATGCCAGCCTGATCATTGACGGTTTTCAGATTGGAAATTCCGGGATAATCATGGTAAATATCGTAGAGTTCATGATAAACGGTTAATTCTTCCTTTATTAAATTTACATAGTGTTGGAATTCTTCTTCGGTTTCGGTATAGGCAATAATAATAGTAGCGGTATCGAAAAGCTTGAGAAATTCACCTTGTCTACGTTCCAAAGATGCAGAAGGATTTCCTTGGCAACCAAATAGTCCAAAAATTAGAAAGAAAATCATAATAAATAGTGAGAATCCTTGTGCTTTTCGTTTTAACATTATTATTTTCCACCTTGACAAAAGCATGAGAGGCAAGGTCTGCCTCTCGTGCTATCATACAACGATTTGAATGGATTTACATCCCTATTTTGCGAACTGGTAAGCTTTTGTGATGTTGGTTACGAACATATCAACATGCATGGTGGCTCCACTGGATAGATCCGCATCACTTGGGTAGCCGTCGGCTAAGGCAATTCCTTCTACTTCGGAAGCGGTCATGCCCAGTACATACTCCGCAAAGTAAGCTGCCTGCTCATACCATTCTTTGCCTATGGAAGAAGCCTTCTTCATTCCATAACTATCTCCCAATACATTCTTGCCGGGGTAGACGGTGGACAGGTCAGTTTTTATGATACCTGCTTTGTCAAAGGTTACATTGGCTTGGGACGAATCAAGAATTGCACTGGTTATTACGCCATTGGCATTAAAAGTTACGGCTGCAAAATGAGCATAAATTTCCACATTCCCATCTGTATCCGCTGCAGCATCTTTGGACCTTGCGATGGTAGAGTAGGTCCCGATTCCCAACTTGTCATCTGCAGAAGCGCCCATATC
Organism: uncultured Oscillospiraceae bacterium; assembly: GCA_964489555.1. Lineage (GTDB taxonomy): Bacteria > Bacillota > Clostridia > Peptostreptococcales > Anaerovoracaceae > JAAZGD01. The sequence goes on from CAZAZF010000002.1 coordinate 88,963, forward strand.
TACCGCATTTTCCATGGCTTCTACGATGCCTTCCAGATACACATCAATATGCATAGTGACAGAGGAAGTCAGGTCTGCATCTGTGGGATATCCATCTGACAACCCAATGGCCATTACTTCATCCGCCGTCATTCCGATTACATAGCTGGAAAGGAAGTCTGCTTGCTCATGCCATTCTTTGTCGATGGAAGATGCTTTCTTCATGCCGTAATCATCTCCACGTTCCAGTTTGCCGAAAAAGACGGCATCCAAAGGTGTAGTAACTTTACCCGTTGCATCGAAATTAACATTGCTTTGTAAAGAATCGATAACGCAATTGGTAATCACTCCGTTTTCATCCACAGTGACTGCCACAATGTCGGAGTATCCTTGAGCCACGCCGGCTTTATCAGCGGTCGCATCTGTAGATCTGGCTATGGTGGTTACTACGGACAGTCCGGTCTTGACGGCACCTGTGATTTCGGGTTCCGGTTTAGGTTCTGTGGCACCACCGCCGCATCCTGCAAAGGCAAGAGCGACTAAGGCGAGAACCATCAATAATACTAGTTTCTTTTTCATTTGAATTCCTCCATTTATCTACTCTTTATCGTAAACCTATATTTATCCGGAGGTGTTCCGGTAAATACCTTGTTGTAACGTTCTTTTTAGAACAGCAGGGCGGCTATGAGAATGCCCAGGATGTTTCCACTCATAATTAGCATGTAATTTTGGATGGAGGTCATAAAAGTAGTTTCTTTTTTTTGCTCTTTAAAGAACCGCTTAATATTTTTTGTCACCGGCAATAGGGTCCCCAGGGCAATCAGTGTTACCCAGGGAAGCATTCCAATAAAAACCATTACCAGGTTCGCTCCATAGGTGATGTAGTACATTCCTGCCCATAAAGGAAGCGATTTTTTCTCTAGATAATAGGGAAGGGTATATCTTTTTACTAAAACATCCTTATCCAAGTCGCAAATATTATTGGCCAGCATGATGTTGGCCGTGGCCATTACCGGAGCTGTGGATAGAAGAAGTAAATGTATGAAAGGCAACCAATGGACTGTAAGATCCATGTGGTCCCGGGTGAGGTTCAAGGCGAGAAAAGTATCTTGAGCCAAATTGATATATAAAATCAGGAAGGGGATGAAAAATCCGTAAAAAATTCCGGAAAATATTTCACCCCAGGGCTGTCGGCTGATGGGAATGGGCCCGAAAGTATAAAAGATGCCTACCAGGAAACACAGCCCTCCTGTTAACAAAACCACCCAATCGGTGAGTATTACCAACCAAATTCCCAAGGCGGTACTAACAAACAGGAGAAGAAATAATATGATCCGGGCCCGTCTTCGTTGATATGGGAGGACCTGATGATTGGTTTTGGTGTCGATATAGTTGTTGATGGCTGTGGTGGTTAAATCAAAGAGGAACATTCCACCAAAGAAGATGGCCGTCACATCCCAGCGAACAGAAGCATTTAGAAAAAACAGGTACGCAATCGCCAAAAGGAAAGCAAATACGCTGGTAATTTTCGTTTTAATCTCCACATATCGAAAGAATCGCTTTATCATGAGGTAAACTCCCGATAAGATTTTTCTAAAAGCTGAAATAGCTTTTCCTGTTTCTCCTTGGTTATTTCAAGTTCTTTAATTATCTTGGAAGATTTTTCTCGGTATTTTTTGGCCATTTTTCTTGTATAATCAAGGCCTCCTGTTTCCCTGACCTTTCTATTCAGTTCTTCTCGCAAGAGCTGCTTTTGAATGGCCTTGGTCCGAAGGGATTCATCCTTGGAAAAAGCATGGATCAAAGGCAGCGTGATGACATTCTGTTCAAAATCCGACTGAACCGGCTTTTGAGCCACATGTTCCGTGGTTTCAAAATCCATCAAATCGTCGGTGAGTTGAAAAACCATACCAATATTGTGTCCCAGCTTGGCGTATTCCCGAAGCTCTGAATGGAGGATGTTCTCTTTGCTTAACAAGGCCCCTCCGTAGAAAGAAGCTTCGAATAAGCCGGCCGTTTTTCCTGAAATAATTTTCAAATAGGTCATGACGGATAAATGAAAATTTCCGTTATTCGTGTGTTGCCTCAGCTCGCCTAGGCATATCTTCTGCATATAGTTTGGGATGGTTCGGTGTAGATAAGGTTCTTTGTTTTCCATTGCAGAAGCGGTCATCAATGCTACGCAGAGCAAGTAGTCTCCACAAATGACAGCTGTTCTTTGACCGTATTTCTTCTGAAGAGAGAGTTGCCCTCTTCGCAGATCTGAATTATCAATCACATCATCATGAACCAAGGTGGCCAGGTGAAGCAGTTCAATGGCAGAAGCGAAGTCGACGGCGTCCTTATGAATTTGATTCTGATTATCCATAGCACAAACCAACAACGCCTGGGCCCGAATCATTTTACCTGTGGCTTTGGCTAAATGAGCGGTGTATTCTCGAATCAGTAAAGGAGAAGAGGACAGTATTTCATCCACCTTCTCTTGTACTCGTCGATAGGAATCTTTGTAGGTGAATTTTTTTGTCTTAGTCATGATAGAGATACAACTTTCTTACCCATCCAATTTTCTTCCAACGGTTCTTCAAAGCGGGCATTACATAGTAGTCTAGCCCCAGTGTTCTTCCCCCGCCAATCAATACAGCGATTCCTGCGAAAATCATCCAGAAAGTGGAAAGATACAGTCCGGTGGTGCAGACAAACATGAATTGCAGTATTAAGGTGGCCAATGCCGCTGGTGTGGTGAATAGTCCCGCTATTAAAGCCAAGCCTACTAGAATCTCGGCCCATACAATACCGGTTTGCATAATCACTTGGACACCTTCATTGGGTAAAATGAAGGTGTCGATAAACCAGTTTATTAAAGGCACATCCATCTTGAATGCCAGATCTGATAAGGAAGAGGAGGCCAGTTCTTTAGCACTGACAAAAATGGTTTGGAACAATCCAAAGAAATCCCAGTTCATTATTACGGTGCCCACAGAGTCGGCACCCTCCGCGATTTCTCCAGAAGCGGAGCTCACGGCGTCCACCACTCCCGATGCGCTGGTAGCTGCATCGACAGTACTTTCACCGGTGGCCCAAGTTCCGGTGTCAGCCGAGGCGTCTCCTGTTGCCCAAGTTCCTCCGTCACTGCCCTCGGAAGGGTTGCCGAGGATACTATCATACCAAGCGTTGGCGCCTCCGAAGAACCCGTTTAACATAGGAGTGTTGAGCCATTCCGCCGTCGCTTTATGGATTCCCTCGTACAGCCAAACCATGCCCAACCAGACACGAAGAGGCATTAACAAGAAGCTGGGAGTACGGTTGGATAAGTGGCCCCCTACAAAGCTTCTGCGATTTCGAATGGTGAAAAACTCATGCTTGAGATAGGTCCATACTTTGTTCCAACCCAACACTTGGAAGAAATAAATGATATTAATCATATGTTTTGAAAGCATGGCCAGGAATGAGGGCAGGCTTATCATAAAATTAGGGAAGCCAACATGAGCTACACCATAGCGACCACCGACACAGACCATGAATCCATGGAAGGAGGGCTTGTACTCTTCCATGGCACCTTGTCCGGTAACGGCTACATAAATATTTCTGGCGGCAGTGGCCGCGCTGTGTTCACAGTTTTCTACTACCTGAGGAACCGGTGTATCTTGGCCTTCCGGGGTATATAGCATGTTATCCCCGATGGCATAAACGGAATCATCGTCAAGAGAACGTAAAAAAGGGTCGGTTTTGATTCGGCCTCTTCCGGCCGATTCCAAGTACTTGGCAGCTTCCCCAGTAATATCAGCACTCTCGATACCGGCGGCCCATATTACTAATCCAGCCGGGTTTTGTATGGTTTCTCCGCCCACAACTGTTTCGATATAGTCAGGTCCGATGGCCGTAACATTGGTGTTTAAAAGTACTCGTACGCCCATTTTTTCCAATCGTTTTTCCACCTTGTTGGAAAGCTTTCCAGGAAGATTGGGGATGGTACGCTCCAGGATGTCTACAATATGAATGCTGACGTCCTCTAAATCGACGGCATATCGTTCGCACATGAAGGGCATGTATTCTGCCAATTCACCGGCCATTTCTACTCCGGTAAAGCCGGCGCCTACTATGTAAAAGGAAAGAAATTTTTCCCGATTTTCTTTTATGGGCATTCGATTGGCTTCTTTGAACATCACTTCCAATTGATGCCGTACTGCCAAAGCGTCATCATAAGACCAGATTTTGTAAGCGTTTTCTTCAGCGCCCTTGACACCAAAGAAGGTGGGCTTGGATCCTGCAGCAATAACCAAGTAGTCGTAGGGATAGGTCTCCACCTTTCCTATAACCATTTTCGTCTTAAAATCAAAAGAAGTAACGGTATCCAGGACTACATTGACTTTTCGACCGGCAAAGATTTTTTTCAAGCTGGCTCGAATGGCATCTTCTTCTACACGGTATCCTGCTACTTCGTGCAGTTCAGTTAGCATCATGTGGTAGGGGTTTTTGTCGATGATAGTAATGTCTACCTGGTCTTTCTTTTTAAATTTCTTTGCCAGCTTCTTTGCGGTTAGGATTCCTCCATACCCGGCACCGACGATTACAATATTTGTTTTCATTCTATCCTCCTTGTAAAATATAGATCATTGTGTCAGATGCCTGTGGAAAGTCAATACTTTTTCAACAAGTGAATAATAAAACAATGGTTCACATATTGATTCTCTTTTGGATAATAACGTAAGCCGCATACTATTGGTATTTCAATATATTATGACATTTGTCAATAAAACGGAAATCTAGGACCCACTTTCCTTGCAAAGATTAACGGGGTATTTGTTGTCCAATTTATCCACAAGGAGCTAATTCATATATTTATTCCCGGCGCGACAAAAAATAATCAATATTCCGATAGAAAAAATATAGTATAATACCATATTGTCAGTATTTCTCTTCAACAGGCAGCCCTGTTCCCATAAAGAGAGGTGTTTTATGGAACGTTGGAAAAAAGACACGGCATTGTTCTTAGGAAGTCAGTCTCTTTCTCTGTTTGGTTCTTCATTGGTACAATATGCTATTATGTGGTATATCACATTAGAAACCAAATCCGGGGTGATGATGACGCTCTCCATTCTTTGTGGTTTTTTGCCTGCTCTTTTTTTGTCTCCGGTAGCCGGAGTGTGGGCAGATCGGTATAACAGAAAACATTTGATTATTTTAGCGGATGGGATGATTGCCTTAACTACTTTGGTTTTGGCCTTACTTTTTCTTTTTGGGAAAGGAAGTATTTGGCTATTGTTTGTCATGTCTGCTGTTCGGTCCATGGGCACCGGCATCCAAACTCCTGCCATCGGTGCCATTCTTCCTCAGTTTGTTCCTTTGGATAAGTTGACACGGGTTAACGGCATCAATAGTATGATTCAATCGGCTGTTATGTTGCTTTCTCCCATGGCTAGCGGCGCATTACTTACCATGACAGCTTTGGAAAACATATTTTTTGTGGATGTGGTAACAGCCGCATTGGCAATTTTTATTTTGGGTAATTTTTTCCATGTGACGGCACATAAAAAAGCGTTGTCTCAAGAAAAAGACGGTTATTGGAAAGATTTTCTACTCGGGCTTGCTTATATTCGCAATCATTCCTTTCTGGTGCGCTTATATATTTTCTTTTCTCTTTATTTTGTGATGCTGGCTCCAGCTGCCTTCCTTACGCCCTTGCAGGTGGCTCGTTCCTTTGGAGAAGATGTTTGGCGTCTTACATTAATTGAAATTGCCTTTTCTGTGGGAATGATGGTGGGTGGGGCTTGGATTGCCTCTTGGGGAGGCTTTCGCAATCGAATACACACCGTGGTTTTAGGAGGACTTTTCATTGGCTTCAGCACGGTGGCGCTGGGTGTGATTCCATATTTTGCAATCTATACCGGGTTTATGGTACTGACCGGATTGGCAGTCCCTTTTTTCAATACTCCGTGTATGGTGATGATTCAGGAGAAGGTGGAAGAGGATTTCCTTGGGCGAGTTTTTGGGGTAATCAGCATGATATCTGCTTCCATGATGCCTTTAGGAATGATGATTTTTGGGCCTCTTGCAGATATTGTCCCCATTGAAATGTTGTTGGTGTGTACCGGAATCGTGCTCTTTATTCAGACTTTCTTTTTGATGGGAAGCAAAGTATTGTTGGAAGCCGGTGAACCGGTGACCCCGTTCCAAGAAACAAAAAGGTAGATAAAACAAAAGCAGGGGTATATATAAATTCGATGAAATAACGATGGAAGGCATTACAAAGCTATATTTTGAATTGGCCTGCATCGAGTTGGGAATGCATGGAGACTGGTTTACTTGGAATGTTTATTTACTTGGGTAGGGGAAAAGGAGAAAAGCTATGGGAATGAAAACGGGAATGGAGTATGTTGAAAGCTTGAAAAACTTAAACATGAAAGTATACATGTTTGGTGAAAAGGTGGATTCTCCGGTAGACCATCCTATCATCAAGCCTTCCATGAATGCGGTTAAAATGACTTATGACTTGGCATTGAATCCCTTGTATGAGGATTTAATGACGGTAAAATCCCATTTGACAGGGGAACGTGTGAATCTTTTCAACCATGTTTTTCAAAGCACCGAAGATTTAGTGAAAAAGGTAAAACGGCAGAGAATGTTAGGGCAAAAGACAGCCTGTTGTTTTCAGCGCTGTGTGGGTCAGGATGCCTTCAATGCAGTGTATAGCACCGCCTATGAAGTGGATATGAAACATGGAACCGGCTATCAGGCACGATTTGATGATTTTCTGCGGTATGTTCAAGAAAATGATTTGGTGACGGATGGGGCTATGACGGATGTGAAAGGAGACCGGGGACTTTCCCCCAGTGACCAGCCGGACCCGGACATGTATGTCCGCGTGGTTGAACGAAGAGCGGACGGAATCGTGGTAAATGGCTGCAAAGCCCATCAAACCGGAATCGTAAATTCCCATGAGGTGCTAGTGATGCCTACCATTGCTATGAAGCCGGAGGATAAAGATTACGCTCTTTGTTTTTCTGTGCCCACAGACACGGAGGGAATTACCATTATTTATGGGAGACAATCTTGCGATACCAGAAAAATGGAAGGCAGTGAAATTGATGTGGGCAACAGTGAGTTCGGAGGCCATGAAGCTCTGGTAGTATTTGACCATGTATTTGTTCCCAAGGAAAGAATTTTCTTAGACGGGGAAACGGAGTTTGTGGGCACCTTGGTAGAACGCTTTAGCGGCCATCATCGACCCAGTTACGCTTGTAAGGCGGGAGTGGGGGATGTATTGATTGGTGCAGCTGCATTGGCGGCAGACTACAATGGGGTTCCCAAAGCCTCTCATATCAAGGATAAACTGATTGAAATGACTCATTTAAACGAAACCATCTACTCCTCGGCGTTGGCCTGCTCTTATGAGGGAACCGCCACTCCTTCCGGGGCCTATTTGATTGACTTGATGCTGGCCAATGTGTGCAAACAGAATGTAACCCGGTTTCCGTATGAGATGACCCGTTTGGCCGAAGATATTTCCGGGGGCATCATGGTAACGCAACCCTCGGAAAAGGATTTTAGAAGTTCTGAAATTGGCCATTATGTGGAAAAATATTTGAAAGGCACGGCAGGAGTACCCACGGAAAACCGCATGCGTATTATGAGGTTAATTGAAAACTTGACTTTGGGAACAGGTGCTGTAGGCTATCGAACGGAATCCATGCATGGAGCCGGATCTCCTCAAGCCCAGCGAATTATGATTGGGCGTTTGGCTAATTTAGAACATAAAAAAGAATTGGCTAAAAATATTGCTAAAATAAAAGAATAACCATATAGGATGAACAACTTTCATTATAATCCGTCTGTGTAGTGATACGTTACATTGAAAGACTTGTTTTTTGAGGAGGAAAGTAATGAAGAATAAAGTAACAATTCTAGTGGTATTGTTGTTGGTGATGGCATCTTTTTCCGGATGCATTGCTTCCGGACCGCCGGCATCCGTTCCGGAGATTGTTGAACCGGGAAGGGAAAACGGTGAAAATCAGGGGGTGCCATATGAGGATTTGCAGACTGATACGGGCAGATATGTAGGGCAGATAGATAATAATTTCATTGAGATTATGATATCCGGGGTGCCGGAAGAAATGGCCTTTCGTTCTTTTATGTTGTCGCCCGAGTTGCGAGAAAATTTTGATGTCCTGGCATTGGAAACGGATCAGCAAATAAAATTTCAGTTTTATGAAAACAATCAAAACCAGCTGGTGGTGGTGGATATTCAAGGAATGTAGAAGAGAACGCATTGAATGGGCCCCCACCCCCCCACCCCCGGAGAATAGGAGATGGATTTGAGCATTGGGTATGCTTGCTTGGGAATTGGAGTTCCCGGTGCGGTTTTTAGGACTACCACCATGAAATACGCTTCAAAGGAGAAATTGGAGGAGTTGATTCGATCTAATCTTCACGCCCTGAAGCATATTCTATCATATAACATTCACCATGAAATCCGCTTGTTTCGCATCAGTTCGGATTTAATTCCTTTTGGCAGTAACCCTATAAATACGCTGGATTGGACATGGCGATTTCAATCGGAGTGGGAAGAGCTGGCGGGAATGATTCGACAGGGGAACTTGCGGGTTTCTATGCATCCGGGGCAATACACCGTATTGAACTCTCCGGATGATGGTGTGGTGGAACGAGCTATTGCGGATCTGAACTATCATGAAAAAGTATTGTCTAATTTGGGAACGGACTTTTCTCATAAAATCATTCTCCATATAGGAGGAGCTTATGGGGACAAGGAGTCTGCTCTCTTTCGTTTTAAGAGAAACTACACCAGGTTACCGGACAGAGTGAAAGGACGGTTGGTCTTGGAAAATGACGACCGCATATATACCATTGAGGAAGCCCTCAAAGTGGGGCAAGAACTTCATATTCCGGTGGTTTTTGACAATCTTCATCATCTGGTGAATCCTCCCCTGGAGAAGATGGGAGAAATGGAATGGATGAAATTGGCACATGAAACATGGACTGGAAAAGATGGGTGTCCAAAAATCCATTATTCGCAACACCATCTTCAAAAAAAATCCGGGTCTCATTCTCATACCATTGATTTAAAACGGTTTAAGGAGTTTTACGATAGAATTCCTCTTCCTATGTGTGATATTATGTTGGAAGTGAAGGACAAAAACCTTTCGGCCATGAAGTGCATTAACGGAACACGGAAGAACAAGCATATAAGGTATTTGGAAGAGGAGTGGGCTCTTTATAAATATTCGGTGTTGGAACGATCCCCGGGCCACTATCAAGGGATTCGCAATTTACTGAAGGAAAAGGATGGATATCCTGTAGAGGAGTTTTACCGGCAGATTGATGAGGCATTGCGGATAGAAGGTACAATGGGCACCCTGCGAAATGGAATTCAACATGTCTGGGGCTATATGAAAAATTTAGTGACCGAAGAAGAAAAAGAAGTAATGGCCGGGCAAATCCGTAAGTGGGAGGAAGGAACGCTTTCCCTTGCCACCTTAAAAAAAAGGCTACGCATTCTGGCAGAGAAGTACCAACAGTCCTATCTTATCAAATCCTATTATTTTGCACTTTGAGTTTCAGAAGGGAGGAGAACATGAAAAAATGTTGGAAAATATGGGTTCTATTGACGTATCTGCTTATGATATCGGTGAACGGGATGGCCAATGGGTTGCCTATTAACGGGCAAAATACCGGTCAGGTATCGGACTCGTATCCCAACTTGTTTGCCCCTGCCGGGCTGACTTTTTCGATTTGGGGAGTCATTTATTTGCTTTTAGCATTCTATACCATTTACCAGTTGGGCTGGATATCTTCCGAAAGCAGTAAGAGCCGTGGACCTCTTTTGGAAAGGGTAGGAATTCTTTTTTCCTTGAGTTCTCTAGTGAACGGTGCCTGGATCTTTGCATGGCATTATCATTTGATTTGGTTGTCTCTTCTTCTTATGATATTTTTGTTGGTACTGTTAATCCGGATTAATTTAATGTTGCAAAAAGAAACCTTTACCACTCGTGAGTTGTGGATGATTCGAATTCCTTTTGGCGTTTATTTTGGGTGGATTACTGTGGCAACTATAGCTAATGCAACTACTTTCCTGGTGGGAATTGGTTGGAATGGATTTGGGATGTCCCAGGTGGCCTGGACAGTAGTAATCCTGATTGTGGGAATGGCAATTGGCCTAATAACTCTACGCAAGAATCAGAATGTGGCCTACGGGTTTGTCCTGATATGGGCCTATGGAGGTATTTTGCTGAAACACTCTTCTGCGGAAGGATTTGGGCTGGCGTATCCCATCATTGTAATCACAGCGGGAGTTTCAATTTTTGCCTTTACCGCAGGGGTTCTTTGTTATTTTTACTGTGGGAAACGTAAGGTGCTACCAAATCCATAAGATTTTTGGAAGGCTCCGTCTGTAATTCCTTTTGTAGTCGTATAGCATAGTCGTGGTATAATGCCACGGCTTTTGTTATTTCACCAACACGTATATTGTAGTCTATGAGCTTTTCCCAGGTGGCTTCATGAAAAGGGTTCCAGGTTACTATGGTTTCCAATGCCTGAGAGGCCAGAACTGGTTGGCCGGTTTCACGATAATGAAGATAAATCCGTTCTTGTAGCAAAATATAATCTTTCTCCAACTTTACGCGAATATCTTCTGCCCAATCGTATGTCTTGTTTTCCAGAAATCGACCTTGGTATAATGGGGTGGCTTTTTCCCATTCTTTGCAGGTGGTTTTTTCCATGTTGTGGTGAGTGTGGCGAAAAGCAAAAAGATCGCAAACAATGGACTGGATATCCAGATAGTATTCGCTGAGTTCCCGCTTCAAAAGGTCGTGATTGGTGTATTGGGACAAGGCTCCGCGTAAATATGTGCAAGTAACACGAAATAAGTTGGATGCCTTTTTAAACTCCAAATCAGGCCACAATAAATCAATGAGGGTTTCTCGAGAGCGACCTCTGCCTTGATAATATATGAGCAAGGCAAATAATTCCTCCGCTTTGTTGGTTTTCCATTTTACGATTTCATTTTCGGTTCGCACCTGGAACCCACCGAAACAGGTGACGGTCAAAGGGAGTGGTCGTTGATGAGAGACCCTGGGACGATATCTCTTGGACACTACATCAATTTGAGCGGTAAAATCTTTTTTGTTCAAGGGTTTCAGTAGATAACCGATGGCGTAGGTGTGAAAAGCTTCCAACGCATATTGATGGTAGGCAGTGATGTAAATAATTTCCAGATAAGGATCCGCTTCCCGCATCTCTTCTGCTAAACGAAGTCCATCAATTTCGGGCATTTCGATGTCCAAGAAAACCAAATCCACTTGATGGGAAGACACATACTCCAACGCTTCTTGGCAGTCCAAAAAAGTCCCCATTAATTTAATGCGGGTGTCTTCTTGTACCAGTCTGGATACACGCTGTAAGGATGTTTTTTCATCATCTACGGCAATGGCTGTAAACATTTTTCATTCTTCCTCTCTTTCGGACGCCTCTTCCAAATAAGGAATTCGAAATGTAATCTGGGTTCCGCCTCCCGGTCGGCTGTGGATATCCAAACCTTCGTCGTAAGTCCTAAGTAGCCGTTGGTTGATATTGTAGAGACCTATGCCTCCGCTTTCCTTGGGAAGAAAAGTTAACTCCTTCACCCGTTCCGAATTCATCCCGGCTCCATCATCGCAGATCATGAAACGATAATACCCATTTTCCCGTTGAATGGAAAGGTTTATAGTCCCTCCGGTTTTTCTGCTTCGCAATCCGTGTTTTACTGCATTTTCTATCAAGGGTTGTAAGGTTAATGGCGGCAATTTAAGGGGGGGAATTTCTTCTGGGATTTGATATTCCATACGGATGTTATCAAAACGAGCCAGTTCAATGGCAATATATGCTTCCACCAATTCCAGTTCTCTTTTTAAGGATACGATGCTTTTCAGATTATCGTAATCCAAAATTTCGCGAAGATACTTGGAGAGGGACAAGATCAAATCGCCTGCTTTCTGAGGGTCTGTATCGCAGTGCTCGGCAATGGTGTTCAATGCGTTGTACAAGAAGTGAGGCTTCATCTGAGCACTCATGTAAGCGGTTTCCGTGTTGGTAACCCGATCCAAGGTTTCCTGCAGGTCTTCCGAAAGGCGTTCCACTCGTTGGAAAGCTAGGGAGTATCTTCTGGCCAGCAGGATAATCTGAAGCAGGATAAATAAAACCATCCAACGGGAGAGCATATAGGTATCCGGAAAAATTTGCAGGTAGATGAGGGCATCCATTACGCCGCCAATGATAAGGATCAGGATCCCTGTCAAGTAGAATCCAATATCCTCCTGTTTGGTCTTAATGCCTTTGCTGCTTACATACCCACCGTATCCACAAACCACCACCACCAGTAGCAGATAGTAAGTGAAGGCATAGGAGTACACATAGGAAGATGTGAATAAGACCATGAGACCATAGAGCCCATTGATTCCCATGATGGCTCGAAACCATTTTTGAGGAGATAATGTTTTATACAAGTAGTGGGAATACAGCATGATACCAAACAGGATGAAAACCACAGTCAGGGTTATCACGCGAGAGCCTATAAGGTGGGGGAGATCTGGAAAGATGTCCATGATAATGGTTTCGTTGGAAAAGATGTTGCGGAGTCCTACTGCGAAACATAAAAGGACAAATCCTACCAGTTCTCTGTTGAAGGGGCGATAAAGATATAGGATGAAATAAACTAGCCCTGCAAAGAGACATACGGTTGAAATTACCAAGTCGATGATTTCACCACTATTTTCTGCCCTGTTAATATTGTGGGTGGGCCCCAGTAAAATCTCCTGGCCGATTCCTGCATTGACATGTCTTTCATTTCGGATCAAGAGAAGCAATTCCGTTTCCGTAACCCCCATGGGAATGCTTACTGCTTTGGGATTTAGATAAGAGGGGTCTTCACCGGGGAAAAACCCATTGTGGTCAATCAATTGACCATTGACATACAAGGCGTATTCGGTATAGATTTCCGGCAGCTTCAAACTAAAATGTTCTGTCAGAGGTAGGGTGTGAATCACCAGTCGATAAGCTCCGCAGCCTTTGGAAGGGTATTTTGGAGGGTATTTGGTCCAATACAAGGGAACCTGGAAAGAACCATCTTTTTCGCTTTGAGAGATTTTTTCCGGCGAAGGAGAGGCTTGCCAATAAAAATCCCACTCTCCATTCAGGGACAGAAGAGAAGTGGTTTGCCAATTTACCTGGGTGAGATCCAATTGTCCTTGTATGGCTTTCGGCCCTTTAAAGGCCGTCTGCTGTTGGCAGCCCATAGACATCACCAGAAACAAGCACAAAATGAAAAAAATAATAAGGGTCTTTTTCATAAACTTCTCCTGAAAACAAAGGAAAAAGGACGAAAATATTATAACACAAAGGGAAATTTTTTAGAATTTTTAATATTTTTTTAATTCTTGGCAATTATGATGATTTTAAAGGAAGGGGAGGTGGAAACTATGTATCGTTTTTTTATTGCCGATGTGGATCCGGAGAATATATCTACATTGGGCACTCTACTGGAGGAACTGAACCAAGAACCTTCTATACTATGGCAAGGAAAACGTTCCTTTCGCCAGTTTATGCAGAGCCGGGAGGAGGGCGTCCTGTTTATACGAATCGACAGTCCTTATTTGGATGGGAGCAGATTAACCAAGGAGGCGGGAGAACGAGAAACCCCTCTTAAAGTGGTTTGGATGGCCAAGGGAGAGGGCTTTGTGATGGAAGCCTTTACCCAAAGTGTGGATGAGTATTTAGTACTGCCACCTACCAAAGCGGATTTATGTCGGGTGTTGGATAATCTATATTACAAAAAAACCCGGTATGGATAGAGAGATAATACGGAAGGAAAAATCTGTAAACCAGGGAGCTGTCTGGCAATTGAGAAAGTGAAAAGGACGGAGGAAGGATAAGATGAATCAGATAAAGAAAACCGTGATACCATTCATACTGACCCTATGCATGCTTTTAACTATGACGCCTTTTGTGACAGGAGAGGCCAGTGGAGGGATGAGCTATGAGGTGAAAGTCAATGGAGTATTAGTTAATGACATAGTAGACAGTATAAGGTACTGGAATAATGATAACACTCTCGGGACTTCGGAAAGTTATAATTTTTCATACAATAAGGACACAAACACGCTGACATTGAACAATGCAAACTTAATAACAACATCCGCAATCGGAGGTTTGGATGCTGTAATCGGAGCATGGGGGTCAGGCGCTCTTGACATTGTTTTGATAGGAAATAATACGATCACAAATGCTGATTCCGATGCAGTGGGAGTTTTTGTATCCGGCGGTTTAGTTTCAATGATAGGGACTAATTTGTCAATAGAAGTTGATTCAAGTGGATTTTATGGTAATGGGGAAATTGAAATTGAGGGAGGAAATATTGATATTTCCAGCGGAGGGATTGGTGTTGAGTTGTCTTCACTCAAGATCGGAGACGGAACTATAACTGTATTAGCAGGAACGGTGGGTGTTTCAACTGGTGCCATTGATATAACCGGAGGGGAGATTGAAGCGTCTGGTGGGAATGCAGCATTTGCTTTTCCTAGTTCCAGTGCTGTTTCTTCAGCTGTGAAAATCGTAGAGCCGGAAGGCGGTGTGTTTGATGAATTTACCATGGGAAGTACCTACTATACCGTAAGCTATGGTGGAGTAGTAGCTACTCACGCCTCCCTGGCCGCCAAGGAGTTCCCATTGGTACGATTGGGTTCAGCCACCTTTTCATCCGAGTATTCAACGTATCAGTTTAATGGGCTCACTGTAGAATCCGATTACCTAATCAACACAGTGATTATTAATGCAAATGTGGAAGCTAACACGGGAACTACGATTGATCTCAGCACGGCTACTTCGCCAACGGGAATGTCGGTTGTAGATGATATTGACGGCAGAACAAAGACACTGCTTTTCTTGAATCCTGTCAGTGCAGTAGACCTTCAGGCCTTTCTTCGTGATGTAACCTTTGGAGCTCCGGCTTCCGGCAGCCAAAGGATTACGATTACGGCGGATGCCAATACTACAGTAGGAGTTACTTCGGATAACCAATTAACCGCTTATGAACATGAAGACGGGACGATCCATTATTATGCCTATGTGAACATAGCAAAACCTTGGGATCAAGCTTATAATGCGGCTAAGGAAATGTATTTTATGGGCATGAGGGGATACCTTGTAACCATTACTTCACCGGATGAAAACCAAGTCTTAAAAAACATATCCACAAGCCCGGCATGGTCCGGGGGGGCAAGAATTCGCTATACCAGCGGCGACGCCATTCTAGATCCAAATAGTATTAATATGGGAGATTTATCTTATTCAGATCCTCCGGCTAGTGATTATTATTGGACTTGCGGACCGGAAGCAGGATTAATTTACTATGATAGTGCATTGAGTACGGGAGCTTTACAGAATAATGCTTTTTATACGACTTTTGGGGCTTATGGTTCGGCAGTGACAGGGCCTGCCGCATACCCCTGGTACTCCGGGGAACCAAATAAAGCAGGAGACTCTGAATCCATCATGCAGGTGAATTTTACAAATCAGTCGTGGAATGACTTGAATACCACCCAACCTGATACTAAATATTTCGTGGAGTTCAGCGGGTATGATGTGGCCAACGCGGTGACTTCACAGGCAGGATTGACGGTGCGAACGGATCCCGGGAATCCAAATGGTAGTCTGCGTGATATGGACTATGAGGATATTGTGATTCCTAGTTCGGAAGGGGGTTCTTCAGGAGGAAGCTCGAACACTGCTAATGTACTGGTGAATGGAGTATCCCATAATGCAGGAAAGCTCAGTATTTCCAGAACGGGGGAACAGGTAACGAAAACTCTGACCGTAGATACAAGTCGATTGCAGAATATCTTAAATAGCCAACCTGTATCACCCCAGGTGGTGTTGCCCATTTCTGGAAATAATGACGTATCCCAAGGGGTCTTAACGGGGCAGATGGTAAAGAATATGGAAGAGGTACAAGCGGTTTTACATGTAGAGACAGATCAAGGACGATATATCCTGCCGGCCTCTGATTTGGATGTAACCGGTTTGTCTGCTCAATTTGGAGGGGATGTGAATCTGGATGATATGGAAATTATGGTGAAAATTTCCAAGTTGTCGGACCAACAAGTAACGGCTATAGAGAACACGGGAAGTGAAGGCGGGTGGACTTTGATGATTCCGCCGGTAGAGTTCCAGGTAGAAGTCACATATAATGGGCAAACAGTAGCTGTGAACCAGTTTAAAAATTATGTGAAGAGGGAAATACCCATTCCGGCAGGAGTGGATCCCATGAAGATTACCACAGCTGTAGTGATTGGTAAGGATGGGAAAGAGACCCATGTACCCACAGAGATATTCTTGGGAGAAGATGGGCTGTATTATGCCAGAATTCATTCCCTAACCAATTCCGTATATGCTTTGGTTTATCATGAAATGTCCTTTGATGATGCGGTGGGGCTTTGGTATGAATCTACAGTAAACGAAATGGCCTCCCGTATGATATTAAAAGGCCGAGATGACGGTAGATTTGATGGAGATGCACCCATTACCAGAGCAGAATTTGCAGCCACTATGGTGCGAGCATTAGGAATGGCAGAGGAAGGAAATCCATCCTTCTCAGATATCAGTAGCGATCAATGGTTTGCAGGTGCTGTGGCCAAGGCCAGCCAATATGGTATCGTCAGCGGTGTAGGAGATGGAAAATTTAATCCCATGTCCAATATTACCAGGCAGGATGCGATGGTTATGATTCATCGTAGTGCGGCTCTAGCGAATTATTTAGGAACGAAAAATGGACTGGCACCCGGATTTGCCGACGAAGGCCTTATTAGCCCGTATGCAGCCGAAGCCGTGGAATTTCATGTAGTCAACGGTTTGGCCAAAGGGGACTGTGCCCGCATCAGGCCGTTGGATTCGATTTCACGGGCAGAAACGGCCACCTTGATTCTACGATTCCTTCAAAAGGCAGAGTTGGTGGATACTCGGGCTGCAAATTAGAAAGTGTGTACACTTCACCGATAAGCCGGAGAAGGCCTCATGGCATGCTGCTGTGGGGCTTTTTCCATAGATTTCAGTTGGCTTGTGGTATAATGGTATGTATGTAAGCTTATGCTTTCCCGGGTAACGACGGGAAGGCGGAAATAGTAATATTGAAAGAAGGGATTTTTCAGTGGAGTTTCTAGGGTCAGCAGATCTTTATGTGTGGCAGCAAACCATCTACTTCACAGGCTTGGTTGTAGCGGGAATCTTTATCCTTCTAGGATTGGACGATTTATTATGGGATATTCTTAGCATTTTTTTAAGGAAGCCGGCTGCCAGAATTCCGTTAAAGGACTTAGACGAAAAACAACCGAGGTTATTGGCGCTTATGATTGCAGCCTGGAAAGAGGATGCGGTCATTGAACAAGTGATTGATCACTTAGTAGCTACAGCCCAATATCCCCGTTCCATGTATCACATTTTTTTGGGGGTATATCCTAATGATAATCCGACTATTGAGGCGGCCAATCGTTTGGCTGGAAAGTATCCAAACCTTCATGTGGTAATCAATCATGCACCGGGGCCCACCAGCAAAGCCGACAATTTGAACAATATTCTTAGGTACATCGCGGAGTTTGAAAAGGAACGCAACTGGGAGTTTGTCTCTTTCACCATTCATGATTCCGAGGATGTGGTGCATCCTTATGAGTTTAAGTTGACTAATTATTTAATGGATTCGCATGAGGTGTTGCAGTTTCCCGTATTTCCATTACAACCCTTTCCGCGATGGGGGAATATCTTCTCCACCATGACCTTGGGTACTTATTCCGACGAATTTGCGGAAAATCATTATCGTATTATGTCCGTACGGGACCGAACAGGTGCTTTTGTTCCTTCTGCTGGGACCGGGTTTGTATTGTCGAAAAATATCATACAGAAGTTTCGTGGGCGAGAGCTGTTTCCGGAACACTCCTTAACAGAAGATTACAAGCTTTCTTTGACTTTTGCGCAAGAAGGAATTCAAACTCACTATGTATTAGAAAAAGTTCCCAGGGTGAATTCCCATGGTCGCTATGTGTGGGAATATATTTCCACGAGAAGTCGTTTCCCTGATACTTTTCAGGCGGCGGTTCGTCAGAAGACCCGCTGGATTTATGGGATTACCATGCAATCTTTTCGTCTTCGAGATATTCGCAAATCCAAGAATCTGACACGAACCGGCCGCTATTTTATGTATAAAGATTTAAAAGCAAAAGTTGGTAATTTGGCCATTCTCCCCGGGTATTTGGTGTTTCTCTATTTTGTGGCATATTTTTTCTTGAACCTTCCAGTGATGTACCCAAAATTTAGTGTTTCTTGGTATTTAATGGTGGTATTAACGGGAATGATGCTAGAGAGACAGTTTTTGAGGGGTATTGCCGTACGACATATCTATGGATGGCGAAGTGCCATTATTGCCTGTTTCTTCCCTCCCTTGATGCCTTTCCGATGGGTTTGGGGTAATATTTTGAACATGACGGCAACCATGAAGGCTTGGAAACAAAAGCTTTTGGGTCGGGGAAAATCAAAGGTAAAGGCCAAGAAGCCCGCATGGAACAAAACGGACCATGCGTTTATCGAGCAAATAGCCTTGAATCGGTTTTATCGGAATATCGGGGATGTGCTTTTGGAAAAACAATATATCACACCCAAGGCTTTGCAATTGGCATTAAAAATCGCCAAGCTGGAAAAAAAGAAATTGGGAGATGTGTTAATTCAGAGAGGATGGGCTAGCGAAGAGCAGGTTATGAGGGCCTTGGCTTTTGTGCAACATACGGTTTTTTTGTCTTGTGGGGCGGATTTAATGAATCAAGAATTCAGGAGGTTTTTTAATCGAAGTTTTCTTGAACAATTTAGAGTGTTGCCCATATTGAAGATTGAAAAGGGCTTTGTAATGGCTTTCACTCAGGATAGTCCTGCGGAAGGGCGGCAAATTTTGGAAGAAAAATGGGGGCTAAAAATACTTCCCGTTTATACTACACGTTCTGCCGTGGATGAGGGGATTCCCATTATTTTTGGAGAAAAGGACAGTAACTATCGTTGCCAAATTATATGTGGTCTTCACAGTTTAAAGATGATTACTTCGGAGCAGGCGGTTTTGGCCTTTGCGTATCGCCACTTGTTCTCCGACGAAAAAGAACTCTTACACCATATGGGTCTTTACAAAGAGGATATTTTAAGAGAAAAAACTACCTGTCCTATGGAAGTTTCAAAATACAAAAAACCTATTTACCGTTTAGTGGATCAGGCAAAAGAGGTGTTTCAGTACTTTTGGTCTAGAACAAAAAGAAAGAGGTTATGGTGAGAAACTATTTACAGAAATATTTCAGGGAAATCAAGGAAAACTGGGGTCTGATTACGGCATTTCGACTTTTGGGGCAATGGACTGGCCTGGGGTTTATGGCTTACTTCCTGGTGCATTATGTGCGTGTGGGAGGGCTCTGAGGGCTGCCCAATTTGTTTGGATACGGTCGTATCCTTTTCTTCCTGATTCCAGTACTATTCTCCATTGGACTTTATGTATCCTTCGATAAAGAGCGAAGAGGTGGAATCGTCATGTTGGCGTCCGTCTTGGGTTACAATGGTCTGTTTCTCGGCGCCTATGGATTTACCTCTCTATCCGATATAAGGTATTGGTATTTGTTGCTTCCGGCGATGATCCCTATTTTTCTGGCGAATAAAAGGAGAGAAAACACAGAAGAAAAAGAAGTGGCGGAGTAAATATCTACCACATTTTCGAAAGGGAAAAGGGTTTTATCTCTATGGACTTTTGTGGTATGATATCATTTATTCAAATATTTCATTGAACCAGTGTTCTTCAATGGTTTTTAGCGTATTCAAAAGGAAGGCGGCATAATAGGGGATGATAGCAGTATTGGTTAACGGTGCGGCAATTATAGTGGGGGGCTCTATCGGGCTTCTTCTGAAGAAGGGAATTCCCGAAGAGATGGGTTCTCTTATAATGAAAGGCATGGCCTTGTGTGTGATCTATATTGGAATGTCTGGTGCTTTTCAAGGCGAAAACACCATGGTGGCCATATTGTCCATGATGACGGGAGCGATACTGGGTCATTTGATGAAACTGGACGATCGGTTAAACAGGTTTGCAAAAAAGATAGAGCAGAGGATGAAAAAGGAAGGGTCTGAAGAAAAATCCACTGTAGCCGAGGGGTTTGTCACCGCCACTCTGCTTTTTTGCATTGGAGCTATGGCCATTGTCGGATCTCTTCAAGCGGGGTTGGCGGGGGATTACGAAATGCTTTTTACCAAGTCGGCTATGGATGGAATTTCTGCGGTGATTTTTGCTGCTACTTTAGGCTTGGGAGTTCTTTTGGCGTCTCTACCCGTGGTGATTTATCAAGGGCTTATCGTAGTTATTGCAGGGTTTGCAGCCCCGTATTTATCCAACTACATTATCGGTGAAATGACATGTGTGGGGTCTTTATTGATTGTGGCCATTGCTTTAAATATGCTGGGCATTACACAAATTAAGATTATGAATCTGATGCCTGCGGTCCTCATTCCCATTGCCCTTTGTCAACTCATGTAGTTGACAGAAATTATAAAAAGAACAGTTTCAGAAAGGAAGGAAAAAATGAAACGAAAAGTATGCTTTATGTTTGTTAGTGCATCCGTAACCCAGTCCATGCGTATGGAGATGGAGTATGGCCCCGGACTGATGATTGTGGTGGGAGTGAAGGATTATAGAATGGCCTGCGACGAGGCTATAAAACTAGCCGAAGAAGGTGTCATCCTTTTGGAACTTTGTGGGGGTTTTGGAACCGTGGGGCATGCCATGGTAACGGAAGCGGTGAATGGGAAGTGCCAGGTAGGTGCAGTGCGGTTTGATAACCATCCCGGCTTTGACGGAGCCTCCGGAGATTCAAAGTTTCTTTAAGCAAACCGAATGGACAAGAATGAAAAATAGGACGGAAGAGGGAATCCCTCTTCCGTTTTAAAGTTTTGTTTAATTTGATTTTGCTGGACGATCACGGCTAGTTTTTCAGACTTTGTAAAGGTGCGGGAATTCGACCCCCTCGATGAATCAAGGTATGGGGCGAAGAGGGATTCACCTTCATAATGGGCCCGGACCCTAAGAGGCCTCCAAAATTTAGTTCTTGTCCTTCAGGGACTCCGATGGCCGGAATTACACGTACAGCGGTGGTTTTGCTGTTTACCATTCCGATGGCGGCTTCGTCTGCGATGATGGCTGAGATGATTTCGGCGGTGGTATCTCCGGGGAGGACAATCATATCCAAGCCAACGGAGCATACTGCCGTCATGGCTTCTAATTTCTCGATGGTGAGGATCCCCCGGCGAGCCACATCAATCATCCCGGCGTCTTCTGTTACCGGGATAAAAGCCCCGGACAACCCTCCCACATTGGAAGAAGCCATGACGCCTCCTTTTTTTACTGCATCGTTTAACATGGCCAGTGCCGCTGTAGTTCCCCATCCACCACAGGCCTCCAGGCCGATTTCCTCCAGAATGTGGGCTACGGAATCCCCCATTGCAGGGGTAGGGGCCAAGGAGAGATCGATGATACCGAAGGGAATTCCCAATATTTGGGAAGCCTCCAAGCCTACCAATTGACCCATTCTGGTAATTTTGAACGCGGTTTTTTTGATGGTATCGGCTACCTGGTCAAGAGGTGCATCTTTTGGCATTTTGGATAGTGCCGCTCTCACCACACCTGGTCCGGAAACTCCTACATTCAGTACGCAATCCGGTTCGCCCGGTCCGTGAAATGCGCCGGCCATGAAAGGGTTGTCTTCCGGGGCATTACAGAATACCACCAGCTTGGCGGCACCGATGCACTGGGCATCCCTGGTTTTTTCTGCTGTTTCCCGAATGATTTGCCCCATCAGTTTCACCGCATCCATATTGATGCCTGATTTGGTAGTTCCCACATTGATTGAGGAGCACACAAAATCAGTTTGGGAAAGAGCTTCCGGGATGGATTGAATCAGTTCCAGGTCTCCGGGGGAAAAGCCCTTGTGCACCAGAGCGGAATACCCACCGATAAAATTGACGCCCACATCCTTGGCGGCTCGGTCCAGGGTTTTGGCGTACTGTACCGGGTCTCCGCCGGAAGCACCTGCCAGCATGGCTATGGGGGTAACGGATATTCGTTTATTGACAATGGGTATCCCATATTTTTTTTCGATGTCTTCGCCGGTTTTCACCAAATTTTTAGCATAACGCGTAATCTTGTCATAGATTTTTTGGCAAGAACATTGGATGTCGCTATCTGCACAATCCAAAAGGGAAATACCCATGGTAATGGTTCGGATATCCAGGTTTTCTTCTTGGATCATGGTGATGGTTTCCATGATGTCATTCATGTTTAGCATATGCCCCAACCTCCCTAGATTCGATGCATGGAATTAAAAATATTCTCATGCATCACATGGATGGTCATATCCGGACATTTTTCCGTCAGGCTTGCTTTTAGTTGATCCAATTCGCAATGGAGTTGGGAGATGTCTATGAGCATAACCATTGCAAAATACTCTTGTAATACGGATTGAGTCACCTCGATGACATTTGCATTTGCTTCCGCACATGCTGTGCTGACTCTGGACAGGATTCCAACCATATCTTTTCCGATGACGGTTACTACTGCTTTCATGTTGTTTCTCCTTCTATTTTTTCTTTTAAGAATCTTTTATATTAGGTGGTACATACCATATTCTACACTATTATTCTTTTTCTGAACATCCCGAAGATTTTGAGGAGGGCGGGAGGAACTCCGGTGAAGGATATGGCGGGAGGAACTCCGGTGAAGGATATGAATTGTTTTTTACAGGAAACATAGTATAATGTTTTTATGGTTAATTTTGAAAATGATTGGGACCGGATTCTTAAAGATGAATTTAAAAAAGAATACTATTTAAATCTTCGGGAATTTCTAAAACAGGAGTACCAAAGGGAAACGATCTATCCGAACATGGAGGATATTTTCAATGCCCTCAAGTTTACAGCTTACAGCGATACTCGTGCAGTGATTTTAGGCCAAGATCCTTATCACGAACCCAACCAGGCCCATGGTTTGTGTTTTTCTGTGAAAAGAGGCATTCCCAAACCCCCCTCTCTCCTGAATATTTTTAAGGAATTGAGAGAAGATTTGGGAATCGAAGCGCCTTCTCACGGGTGTTTGGAATCTTGGGCCAGAGGAGGGGTACTTTTGTTGAATTCAGTGCTGACCGTTCGTAGAGGACAAGCCAATTCTCATCGAGGGAAGGGTTGGGAGATTTTTACTGACCGGGTGATAGAGATTCTCAACGAGCGGGAAGATCCTATAGTGTTCATTTTATGGGGAAACCAAGCCAAAGAAAAAGGAAAGATTGTAACCAATCCCCGGCATCTGATTATCACAGGTTCTCATCCCAGTCCATTATCTGCATACCAAGGGTTTTTTGGCGGAAAGTACTTCAGTCGGGCAAATCAGTTTTTAGAAGAAGTGGGGCCCATGGTAAATTGGGAAATCCCATCGTAATCGTAGAGGGAGGAAGCAGCATATGGAATTCTTTATTGGCTTATTAGTAGTTCTGGCGGTAGTGGCCATTTGGGTCGTTAGTGCCTACAATCGGTTTGTTCGTATGAGAAACGTAGTGGAAGAAGGATTTTCTACTATGGATGTGTACATGAAGAAAAGGTATGACCTGATTCCCAATTTAGTTGAAACGGTAAAAGGCTATGCAACCCATGAGCAAGGAACCTTTGAGAAGGTGGTTCAAGCTCGTAATGTGGCGCAAAATGCAGCTACAGTCGAAGACAAGATGGCCGCAGAAAACATGTTGACTGGAACACTTCGTTCTCTTTTTGCCTTGGCAGAAGCTTATCCTGACTTGAAAGCAAATGTCAGCTTTATGGATCTTCAGGGACAATTGCAGACGGTAGAGGTGGACATCGCAAACTCTCGTAAGTATTACAATGCCACCGTAAAAGAGTACAATACCAAGACAGAACAATTTCCGGCCAACATCATTGCCAGGATGTTTGGCTTTAAACGAAAAACAATGTTTGAGCTGGATAGCGAGTTGGAGAGACAGAATGTCAAAGTGGAATTTTAGGAAGTACCAATCTTCCGCTCTTTTATTTAACAGCCTTTTGCTTCTGCTTTTAGTGTTCTTTTTTGCTCCGGCAGCCTATGGTGCAGATGGTACTATGGAAACCTTAGGCTATGATGTTCATATTCAATTGGAGGAGAACAATACCTGTTTCATTACAGAAACCATTACGATAAACTATATTACTCCTCGTCATGGAATCTATCGGAATATTGGTTTCCGCGGAGTGGCGGAGAGTATGTATAATGGAGAAGTGTATACACAAAGCTATAGCAATCGAATAAAAAATGTGACCGTGGAAGGGTACGACCTTCAAACCTATACGGAGGGGGATTATTATGTAATTCAGATTGGAAGCCCCGATTTTAAAGTGGAAGGAATCCATACATATGTCATCAAGTATCAATGTATAATGAGGGATGACCGGATTTCAGAGTTTGACAGTTTTTATTGGAACCTCCTGCCCTTTGGCTGGGAAATGCCCATTGAAGCTTCAAATTTAACGGTGGTATTTCCCAAGGAGATTCAAGTTGAAAACACAGAGTTTATTGTAGGCGGTTATGGAAGCACAGAAACTCTTGCTTATACCATATCACCGGACAATAAGACGGTAAGTGCCCATTTGTCCAATCTTCCCGAAGGATACGGAGTGACCATTCGATCGGTTATGGAAGAGGGATACTTTGTAGGAGAGTCCAATTTAAATTGGGTTTTGTGGCTTCTCCTCCTGACCTTGTTTATAACTCCGGTTTTGGTTTTTGGGATGTGGTTAAAGTATGGACGAGATCCCAAGATGGTTCAGACGGTGGAGTTCTATCCTCCGGAGGGGACTACTCCTGCGGAAATCGGCTATATAATAGATGGGGTGGTGGACAAGAAGGATTTAATCAGCTTAGTGGTATATTTTGCAGATCAAGGATATCTGACTATTGAACCATTAGATGAAGAAAAAGATACCGTTCTCCATCGGAAAGAGGAGCTTCCGGTCAACGCAAAAGTTTACCTAAAGACTTTTTATGAAGGATTGTTTTTGGGAGAAGAAGGGGAACTACTTGATGAGGTGAAGATTTCATCGCTGGAAGAAAGGTTCTTCAGCCATTACCAAGCTTCTTTGGGTCAGTTGAAAAGCCACTTTACAGCGAGAAAAGAAAATCGTATCTACAAATCCAGTTCCTTGGTGGCCAGGGCCTTGGGGGTTATGCTGATGCTGATTCCCCCGGTATTCACCATTGTACTGGGAGCCATTTATCAAGGACTAGGGTATTTTGCACTTCTAGCGATGCCGGTATTGTTTTTCAATTTGTTGGGTTTTGGAATTCTAGCCAGGAATTACGATAAGCGCGACGCGATGAAAAAATCTTCAAGAATTGCAGGGAATGTATTCGCCATCTTTCTAATGGTTATAGGAGTTCTAATCACTTGGGTTATAGGGTGTTCCCTTGAGTTGCCATTCTATGTGCTGTTTTTATCCTTTGTTTCTTTCTTTGTAATTGTGATATTCACCCTTTTAATGAAACGGCGGACCCAAAGGGGCGCAGAACTCATGGGCAAGATTTTGGGATTCAAACAATTCGTTCAAAAGGCAGAATTGCCTAGAATACAAAAGCTGTTGGAGGAAGATCCTCAATATTTCTATCATGTGCTTCCTTATGCGTATGTGTTTGGATTAACCGATCAATGGGCTAAGAAGTTTGAAAGCATTGCGATGGAGCCGCCCACTTGGGTGGATAGCAATTACAGAGGGACAACGATGTTCAACACCATATGGTTTGGGAATATGCTGGGCAACACGACAAGGGCCTTGGAGCAAAGTATTATTCCGCCGGCTTCTTTAAGCGACGGGTCCAAAGGAGGTTTTGGAGGGTCTAAGGGAGGCGGATTTTCCGGCGGTGGTGGTTTTGGCGGCGGCGGAATGGGCGGCGGCGGTGGCGGTGGTTGGTAGACACACGTACTGCTCATATGGTATACTTTTAAAAACTATTAGGAGAGAATACATATGGGAAATGGGTTCATTGGCAAAATTATATACTACTGGATTTTTATTCTGGGAATTCTCTTTATGGCTCGAATATTTGGTTTTGCAGACAGTGGCGGTACCATGATTATGGCCTTGGTTGTAGGGACATTAATATATGTGGGGCTGCAGTTGATTCGATTTGGATCCAGAAAGGAATAGGAATGAGCGTCGGAGATTCCGGCGCTTTTTTTAAGAAAAAATGTCGTTTACTCATTTGCATGTACATACAGAATACAGCCTTCTTGACGGAGCCGCAAGAATTGGGGATTTGGTAAAGCAGGCAAAGAAATTGGGCATGGATTCCATCGCCATTACAGATCACGGAGTGATGTTTGGAGTCATGGATTTTTATCATGCCTGCAAAAAAGAAGGCATTAAGCCTATTTTAGGATGTGAGGTCTATACGGCTGCTCGAAGTCGTTTGCAAAAGGAAGGCGATCGGGATAAGAATCAAGGGCATTTGGTTCTCCTGGCACAAAATGAAGAGGGTTATGGCAATTTGATGAAGATTGTGTCCATCGGCTATACCCAGGGCTTTTATTATAAGCCAAGAATTGACAAAGAAGTTTTACAGAAATATAGCAATGGTATTATTGCACTTTCGGCTTGTTTGGCGGGAGAAATCCAACGCCGACTACTGTTGGGAGATTACGATGGGGCCAAAGAAGAAGCCCTTGCTCTGAAAAGTATTTTTGGCCCGGAAAATTTTTATCTGGAAATTCAAGACCAGGGGCTACCGGAAGAAGCTCAAATTTTCCCGCTGATGAAAAAACTGAGTCGAGAAACGGGAATTCCATTGGTAGCTACCAATGATGTTCATTATGTTCGTCAGGAGGATGCAGAGGCTCATGATGTACTTCTTTGTATTCAAACAGCAGCTAATGTGGATGATGAAGACCGGATGCGTTTTCCCAATGACCAGTTTTATTTGAAATCTCCCGAAGAAATGGAAAAGCTATTTTCGCAGCTTCCGGAGGCCATTGAGAACACAGAAAAAATTGCAGCCCGCTGTAATGTGGAGTTCTCTTTGGGGGAACTCCACTTACCGGATTTTACGGCTCCTTCCGGAATGGAAAACGGAGCCTATTTGAGAGAGCTTTGTCAAAAGGGCTTGGCAGAGCGCTACGGCGATGTACAGGAAGAACACCAACAACGGTTGGAGTACGAACTTTCCGTTATCGAAGACATGCACTATGTAGAATACTTTCTTATTGTCTGGGATTTCATCCATTATGCAAGGAGCCGGGGAATTATGGTGGGCCCCGGAAGAGGCTCTGCTGCAGGCTCTTTAGTGGCTTATGTTTTGGGGATTACTAGCATTGATCCTCTAAAATACGGCTTGATATTTGAACGATTTCTCAATCCGGAACGAATTTCCATGCCGGATATTGATATCGATTTCTGTTATGAACGGAGACAAGAAGTCATAGATTATGTCATTGAAAAATATGGATCCGACAAAGTAGCCCAGATTATCACCTTTGGCACCATGAAGGCCAAAGCGGCTATTCGGGATGTAGGAAGAGCCTTGAATATGAGCTATGGGGATGTGGATGTGATAGCCAAGGCCGTTCCCAATGAGTTGGGAATGACCTTGAAGAAAGCTTTGAGTGTGAGTCCTGAATTCAAAGAAAAATATGAAAATGATCTGGGTGTGGCCAAGTTGGTGAATATGGCCATGGCGGTGGAGGGAATGCCACGCCACGCTTCCACCCATGCGGCTGGGGTAGTGATTTCTAAAAACAGCATCGATGAATATGTGCCCTTGTATTTAGCAGACAAAGGAATCTCTACCCAGTTTCCAATGACCACCATTGAAGAATTGGGGCTTTTAAAAATGGATTTTTTGGGTCTTCGGAACTTAACGGTGATTCGAGACGCCGTGGATATGATTCAGAAAAACCATGGCATCTGCATTGATTTTTCTAAAATGGATTACGATGATTCCAAAGTATATGAGTTGATTTCTTCCGGGAACACGGATGGAATTTTTCAATTGGAGTCTCCGGGTATGACTCAGTTTATGAAAAATCAGAAGCCAGACAATTTTGAGGACATCGTTGCGGGAATCTCTCTCTATCGACCAGGTCCCATGGCTTCGATTCCCATATACATAGAAAACAAAAAAAATCCAGCGCAGATTGAATATCTTCACGAAGCGCTGAAACCCATCCTTTCTGTTACCTACGGATGTCTGGTTTATCAAGAGCAAGTCATGCAGATTGTGCGTGATCTTGCAGGGTATTCCTATGGCAGAAGTGATTTGGTACGAAGAGCTATGAGCAAGAAAAAAATGGATGTGATGTTAAGGGAGCAAGAAGTTTTTGTTCATGGCGGCGGAGAAGTTCCGGGCTGCAAAGCCAGGGGAATACCAGAGGACGCGGCCGAGGAAATTTTTCACCAGATGGTTCGCTTTGCGGAGTATGCGTTTAACAAGTCTCATGCAGCGGCGTATGCTGTACTTGCCTATGAAACAGCGTACTTGAAGGCTCACTATCCGGTGGAATTCATGGCGGCTCTTATGACCAGTGTCATGGGAGATGCTCTCTCCATTGCCAAGTACATTCGAAATTGTACGGAGATGGGAATCAAGGTATTGCCTCCTGATGTGAATCGATCCGGCAAGAAGTTTACCGTAGAGGAAGGGGAAATCCGCTTTGGCTTGGTAGGCGTTAAAAATGTAGGTGAAGGAGTGGTGGAAGCTATAATGCAGGGTCGTAAGGAAAGTGGTCCTTACCAAGACATTTTTTCTTTTATACATCAGGTTGATATCCATGAATTAAACCGTAAAGCTTTGGAAAGCCTCATACAAGCCGGGGCATTTGATGAAATTCATCCCAACCGAGCTCAATTATTGGCGGTGTGTAACGGTTTGTTGGAAGCGGCACAAAATGATGCCAGAAAGAATATATCAGGACAACTTTCACTGTTTGGTGGAGGTGGGGCGGAAACCTGTATGGAGACTCCCACACTCTGTGTTCCCATGCCGGAGATTGGTGACTTTGATAAGAAGATGAAGATGGCGTTAGAGAAGGAGAATTTAGGGGTATATTTATCCGACCATCCATTAAAGGATCTGGAAGAGAGAATTGCTAGGAATACTACCTTAACCAGTGAGATGTTGAATCGCGGAGCAGAGCAGCATGAGATACCAGAGATTCGAGATGGGATGGATGCCACCGTGGCCGGCATTTTGGTTCAAAAAAAGACTTTGGTCACAAAAAATGGCCAGCTGATGGCGTTTATTGACATAGAAGATTTCTTTGGACTTATTGAAGTTGTAGTGTTTCCCAGAGTGTATGAGGCATGTAGTTCTTTTTTGAAAGAAGACAACATTCTGTTGGTTAAAGGGGTTGTAAATTTCAAAGAGGAAGAGTCTTCAAAAATATTGGCTAATCGAATCACTTTGTTGGAGCTTTCTGAAAAACCAGGCAGTGAATTGGTGAAGGTGAGAGTTCCCTGTCAAAATGAAGATCCCGAGGAGTTGGAAGCTGTGAAGAAGGTTTTTAGTCAATATCCCGGTTCTTGTCCAGTGCTGGTATATCTAGGAAACACGGGCAAAAAGTTTCAAACCAACCGTGAACTTTGGGTCAATCCTTGTGAAGGACTGTTTCAGGAGCTGGGTTCGTTGATCGGAATAGATAATGTGAAGTTGTGCGAGGAGAAAAAATGAAAACCATAGGAGTATTGACCAGTGGAGGAGATTCCCCGGGAATGAATGCAGCCATTCGGGCGGCGGTAAGAGGTGCCATCTTTCATGGAATGAAAATATATGGTATCGAAAGGGGATTTGCAGGGTTGATTGAAGGAGAAATCAAGGAAATGAATGTTTCCTCTGTTTCGGATATTCTTCATCGGGGAGGAACCATGCTTCGCACAGCCCGGTCGGAAAGATTCCTGACGGATGAGGGTTTTAAGCGGGCCCTAAATATGCTGGAGAGCTTTTCCATAGAGGGGGTAATCATCATCGGTGGAGACGGCTCTATGAAAGGCGGTCTGAAGATATCGGAAGCAGGGTTTATGGTAATGGGGATACCGGGTACCATCGATAATGATTTGGCCTATACTGATTTTTCGATTGGCTTTGATACTGCAGTGAACACGGTGCTTTCTTCCATCAGCAACATACGAGATACCTCTTCTTCTCATGAGCGAAGCACGGTGATCGAAGTGATGGGAAGGCATTGCGGGGACATTGCTTTATATGCCGGAGTTACTGGAGGAGCGGAAACCATTCTGATTCCGGAAGTGCCGGTAGACATCAATGCGGTTTGCCGCAAAATCATACAAGGTCGCAATCGTGGGAAGCTGCATAATATCATTATTAAAGCGGAGGGCGTTGATATTCGATCGGAGGATTTGGCGGATGTCATCAAAGAAAGAACGGGTGTAGACACAAAAATTGTGGTACTGAGTTATGTGCAAAGAGGAGGATCTCCCACGGCAAGAGACCGCCTTTTAGCCAGTAGAACTGCTTATAAGGCAGTAGAGCTTTTGAGAGACGACAGCTCCAGTAAGGCAATCGGAATTAATGGGAATGAAATCGTTGCATATGATTTGGCAGATGCTCTTAAGATGACCAGGACCCATGATCAGGGATACATCGAATTGGCGGATGTACTGTCCATTTAAGGCAGTTGGAAAAGAGAGAGAAGAAACGAAAAGAGGAGGAATCAATCCTCCTCTTTGATTTCCTCCAAATCCAAACCCAGATCGTTATGCAGGAGGCTGCCGTAATGAACGGAGCCAGTTCCGTACTTTTCTCTGATTTGGTCAAGGGTTCTTTCCAGCCGCTCTATTTCATTGCGAAGTTGTTCCTGCTCCGGGAAGAGGCTGATTTGTTGGGACATGGATTCATCCACTAGTTGAATTCCGGTAATGGTGAGGAGGCGAATGGGGCGATGAGAATTTTTTGTTGATTGAATTAATTCTTTGGATATCCTTGCAATTTCATGGGCTAAATTAGTGGGGCTTTCCAGTTGAGTTTGACGACGAATGGAGTGAAATTCCGGATCCTTAATTTCCACACGAATCCCGGCGGCTTTCATTTGGTATTGCCTGAGCCGAGAGGCTACGGTGTCTGAGAGCCCTGCTACCGCAATGTCGATGTCTTTTTGAGTGAGGAGATCTCTACGAAATGTAATGCCATTTCCTACAGATTTGATTTTTTTTCGATGGAGGGCGAAGGTTACCGGTTCCGCTTCTTTCCCGTTGGCATATTCCCATACCAGTACGCCATGCTTTCCAAACATGGAAGAAAGGGTCTCCGAAGGGGTTACCGCCAAATCCCCAATGGTTACAATCCCTATTTTACAAAGCCTTTCGGCCATGGACTGCCCCACAAAAAATAACTCTCCCACCGGCAAAGGCCATAAGATGTCCTTGTAATTTTCTCGGGTGATTTCTGTGGTGGCATCCGGCTTTTTATATTCCGAGCCCATTTTAGCAAAAATTTTATTGAAAGAGACGCCTACGGAAAGCGTAAGGTTCAGCTGACTTTTTATAGTTTCTCGAATCTGGTCGGCGATTTCCTTGCCGGAGCCCAACAACTTTTGACTATGGGTCACATCCAACCATGATTCATCAATACTAAAAGGTTCAACCAAGTCGGTATACTGATAGTAAATCTCATTGATGAGTCTGCTATAATACTGATATTTTTCATGGTGGGGGGCCACCACTTGTAAATCGGGGCACTTTTTCCGGGCCTGCCAGATGGTTTCCGCTGTTTTCACTCCTGCCTTTTTTGCCAATTCATTTTTGGCCACGATAATTCCATGACGATTTTTGGGATTTCCACAAACCGCCATGGGTCGATTCCTAAGTTCCGGGTGATCCAATAATTCTACAGAGGCAAAAAAACCATTCATATCACAATGAAGTATTACTCGGTCCATGATATGATTATATCTTTTTCGTCACAGAAAAAACAGATAAAGTGTACCAAAAATAGGGACCTCTTATGTTATAATGGGGGTAGGTAAAAAAAGGGGATGGAAATATGACCGAAGAGAAACGCCCGGTTGTGGCATTGATGTATGATTTTGATAAAACACTGTCTCCGGAAGATATGCAAAACTATGGTTTTATTCCGGGCGTGGGTATGGAGCCGAAGGATTTTTGGGCACTTTGTACCAAAACGATTAAAGACAATCAGATGGATATGATTCTGGGATATATGATGGTGATGCTGAAGGAAGCAGAAGGAAAAATGCTTTTGACGCGAGAAGTTTTTCGTGCCATGGGGAAGAAGGTTCGTCTTTTCCCGGGAGTCAGCACCTGGTTTCAGCGAATTAATGAGTTTGGCAATTCACGGGGATTGGGTGTGGAACACTATATCATTTCCTCAGGGTTAAAAGAAATCATCGAGGGAACTCCCATTGCTGGAGAATTTAAAAGAGTATATGCCGCTGAATTTGTATATAATCAAAGGGGTGTGCCTGTGTGGCCTGCTATGGCGGTGAATTACACATCCAAGACCCAGTTTCTTTTTCGGATTAATAAGGGAGAGTTGGATGTAACCGATAACCAAGGAATTAATGAATTCATTCTAGAGGAACAACGACGTATACCTTTTCGGAACATGATTTATCTTGGAGATGGCATTACGGATATTCCTTGTATGCGGATTGTTCGAAATGGTGGAGGCCAATCCATCGCGGTTTATGAAAAAGATCCTCAGCTAGGACTTCGTATGAAAGAGCAGGGAAGAGTGAATCATGTTCTTCCCGCTGACTATGGAAAAGGAAAAGCATTGGAAAAAGTTGTGACCGATGTATTGGAACAAATATCCATGAAAGAGTTCAAATAGAAAGTGTAGATGGGAGTTTGTATTATGTCAAAAAACATTATGGTTTGTGTGACGCAACAAAAGACCTGTGACCGGCTTATCAATTACGGATATCAACTGCAAGAAGAGACCAATGGGGAATTGTTCATCATTCATGTAGCCCATTATGAGTTTAAGTTTTTAGGTAACACAGAAGAAGGAGAGGCGTTGGATTACCTCTATGAAAAGGCCTTGAAATACGGGGCGAATCTTACAGTGGTGCGGTCCAATCATGTACTGGATACTTTGGTGGATTTGGTAGAGAAAAACAAGGTGAGTCATCTTGTACTAGGGCAGTCTGGGGAAAGCAAAGATGCCAACAGCATGGTGAATATGCTAGAAGAACGATTATCGAAAAAGACGGAAATTGTAGTGGTGCCTGCGTCAGAATAGAATTTACAGAAGTTTTACGCCATTAATGTTCAATTGAAAATCTGCACCCAAGAACAGGGCTGCTTGTCGGCACATGGACATTCGAACAAGAAAAATCTCAAAATATTCCATAACGGCACTGATTTTGGTGTCGATTGTGAGTTCAAGAATAACTTTTTTACTGTTTTTTTCGATTTGAAGGTCCGCCTTTTGCACAGCGAAGTTCACCCGGTCATGAATATCCTGGGATAATTTGGCCCGGTTCCGATTTTTATAACGAACCCGAGTTCTTCGTACATCCGATTTGTCGGCTAGAATTACGGCAGCAGAAATGGGGCTTACGGCTGTGCCGGTACCTTCGTCGTGGTTGCCGATGGCCTCTACCACTTCGGCCAGTTCTGCGGGGTCCATTCCTAATTTATCCAAGATGCGAAAGGCCATGATAGCCCCGCTTTGAGCATGGTCGTTGCGGTTGACGCAGTTGCCAATGTCGTGCAGGTAGGCCGCAATCATAGCTAATTCTTGCATTCTTTTGGGATGATCAAAGGCGGCCAAAATTTCTGCAGCTTTCGTGGCTGTTTTTGTGGCATGGGCAAAGCCATGTTCTGTGTAACCGATAGCGCCAAGGCCATCGTTGCCTTTGCGGATATACGCAGAGATTTCTTCATTGTTTTTGACCTCTTCGAAGGTGAGGGGTACGGCTGTCTCCCTTTGGGCAGTTTCTGTATTTAATGAATCCATATCTTTATCCTCGATTCCAACTTTTATAATGATTCATTATATCATGAAATGGAATCAGGAGCTATTCTTGACGGACTATAGTAAAAAAGATATAATGACCACAGCATTCAAGGAGGTACATTCTATGCGAATAGCGTCCATAATAATAGGTGTTTTTCTCGTTTTTACTAGCGTATGGTGTTTGGCCCATCCGGGAGCCACATATCTATCGTTAGCTTTTTTATTGGGGACGGTGATGTTTTTACATGGCCTGACTGCGTTATTCGGGTATTCGGTGATTCGAAAGATAAAAAAGAAAGGTCAAAGTTGGCTTTTGGCGGACGGATTGTTTACCACCATTTTGTCCTTGCTTGTCTTGTTTAATCAATTGGTGGCGGATTCTGTGGTTCCGGTGTTTTTTGGGCTTTGGGTATTCAATTCCGGAGTGGCTCGAATTGTTTATCTGTTGAATGATCAGGGAGTGAAGTCGGGAATTTGGTTGTTCTTGTTGGGGTGTGTTAGCGTAGTTGCCGGGATTTATCCTTTTGTGGACGCGCTCCTGATTGATTTCACCCTCATCATGTTGGTGGGAATCATCTTCTTGGTGCAGGGGATTAACATGCTTTATTTGGGCGCATCCTCCATTACGGATGTAGAAGAGTAGGTAATGAAATGAGCAAGGGCTTGATTCCCGAGGACCAACGGCAACGAATCGTTTCGTTGATTGTAATCGTTGGGTTACTGGTAACCGTATGGTATATGCTGGACTTGGTATTGTTAACTTTTTTGTTAACATTTATTTTTTATCATTTATTGGAAAAAATCCAGTGCCGATATGTAAAAATACTGGGACGAAGGTTGCCGGATCCTTTGATTATGATTGTTCTTTATGTCTTTTTCGTTGGGGCTGTGAGCCTTTTAAGCATTGAAGTTTTTCCCAAGTTGGTCCATCAGTTTAATATCATAGCTACGGCTCTTTCCAATTTTGATATTGCAATGGTTCAAGCTGCTGTGGGCGAGCGGATGGCAGCCCTTCTTTCCGGCATGGATTTTAACAGTTATCTGGGGCAAGCAGGAACCTTATTGGCTGAAATTTTTGGGCGCTTGAGTGGGTTTTTGTTGAATTTGTTTATTGCCTTGATTCTCAGTTTTGCCATTATTGCGGAAAAGAAAAAAATTGCTCAATTTGGCATCAATGTTTCGAAAAGCAATATTTCTTTTATTTATGATTATTTTGTGACCTATGGGGGTGGATTCTGCAAAACCTTTGGTCAAGTGATGAAAGTGCAGGTGACCATTGCCTTTATCAATTCCATCCTGACGGCTATCGCATTGAGTATTTTCGGGTATCCGGCGGTAGCTGGCTTGGGGCTTATGGTTTTTTTGCTGGGGCTTATACCGGTGGCAGGAGTAATCATTTCCTTTATTCCTTTGTCCGTCATCGGGTTTACCATTGGAGGATTTCTTATGGTATTCAAGGTCATTTTGTTCATCTTGCTGCTACATGCCTTTGAAGCTTATATCATGAATCCGAAACTGATGTCTCGAAAAACCAGACTGCCGGTGTGTTTTGTGTTTCTGATTCTTTTAATTGGGGAGCACTATATGGGGGTTTGGGGTCTGCTGATCGGGGTACCTATTTTCATTTTTCTTATGACCGCATTCAAAGTAGACTATCAGGTAATCGATGGACAGAAAAGAAAAGGAAAGTGTGACCCGGAAGCCCAAGAACCTCCTCCGGCCAATCTGTATTAAGCCGCTGAAAAGGCGGTTTTTTTATGAATGCGGGGATTTTTGCAAGAAGGCTATGATATAATAAAATATCTGCGTTTCAGTGAGGAGGAAGTTTGTGAAACCCATTGTAATTATTGGTGGGGGTGCGTCGGGAATGGCGACGGCCCTAGAAATAAAGTTGCGAAATCCAATCCTTCCGGTAGTGATTTTAGAAAAAAAAGAGCGTTTGGGGAAAAAACTATTGGCCACTGGAAATGGGCGGTGCAATATCAGCAATTCCGACATAAAAGGGGGAGAGAGTGTTTGGGATTTTCTTCACAATGCGGGAATTCTCACCCGACAAGAAGAAGAAGGACGGATGTATCCTTTTTCCGGGAAAGCTTCGGATGTGGTAGAGCGTTTCACACAAGCCTTACTAAAATACAATGTAAGCATAAGAGAAAATTTTCCGGTAGAGAGAGTTTGCCCTTTGGATGTAGGGTTCGCGGTACTGGGACCCAAGGGAGAGGAAATCCAGGGTTCCAAGGTGGTTCTTGCCACAGGAGGGAAAGCGGCTCCTCAATTTGGGTCTTCGGGGGATGGGCATAAGATGTGCAAGGATTTGGGAATTCAAGTAACCCGTACCTTCCCGGGGCTGACCTATGTGGCTGTAAATGAGTATAGCTCGGAGCTTGCCGGAATTCGTGCAAAAGGGAAGGCTACTTTGTTCAAAAAAGGGCAAATGGTTGCCATGGAACAAGGGGAGATTCAGTTTGGGAAACGAGGGCTTTCTGGAATTCCATTGATGAATTTAAGCTCTCAAGTTACCTTGGGGCCGGAAGAATCCATTTCTTCTTATCAAATCAGTTTGGATTTTATGGAGGGATTTCCAGAGGAACATTTGGAAATTTTTCTTGAAAATATCATTTCTAAGGTTGGCGGAAAAATTAAGGACCTTTTAAAAACCGTGGTTCCTCAGGGCCTGGCAAAAGAGGTTTTTCGCAGAGCAGGCATCTCCGAAAGTCGCTGTGAAGAAGAAGCTACCAGCCTGACTTTTAAAGAAAAAGAAGACCTGGTAGGATACTTGCGGGAGATGTGGTGGACTGTAGTGGGTCTTGGAGGTTGGAAAGACGCTCAAATCACCATAGGCGGTGTGGCTTTAGATCAAGTGCATTTAAACACTTGGGAATCGTTTCGTTGGCCGGGCCTTTATATAGTGGGAGAACTGTTGGATATGCAAGGGCCTTGCGGTGGATATAATCTTCATTTGGCCTGGAAGACTGGAATGCAAGGGGCAAATCATTTGGTAAAATCTTTGCGAGAGGCTTTGTAGTCGTGTGGAGAAAAGAAGGACCGGAAGGCATGTATCGCATTCATCAGATAAAATTAAATTGGGACGCGCCCCAAAAGGAAATTCCTGAGAAAATTCGGAAAAAGTTGGGTTTTTCTGAAAAAGAACTTGGAATTGTGGATTGGTTTATTCGAAAAGAATCCATCGACGCCCGGGACAAAAATCATATCCTTCGGGTTTATACAGTGAATTTTCAAGTTTTCGAACCAAAGGCGTTGGAGGATAATCCTCTTGTTGAGAAGGTGGTTCCCCTTCACTGGGAAATGCCCTCTTTGGGGGAGGAAATTCTAAAAAATCCTCCTGTAGTGGTTGGTTTTGGACCGGCTGGAATGTTTGCCGGGCTGGTATTGGCAGAAGCTGGTTTTCAGCCTTTAATTCTGGAACGAGGTTCTGTCATGGAGGAACGGATCCATAAAGTTCATGGCTTTTGGAGCGATGGGGTCCTGGATGAAGAAACCAATGTTCAATTTGGAGAGGGGGGAGCCGGCACCTTTTCCGACGGCAAGCTGACTACGGGAATACGGGATGTGCGAATTGAAAAGGTTTTGAAGGAATTGGTGGAGGCCGGTGCGAATCCGGACATTCAATACAAACAGAAGCCGCATATTGGAACCGACATATTGAGAAAAGTTGTAGTGGGAATCCGTCATAAAATAATTGCATTGGGCGGCCGCTTTCGATTTGACACGAAAATGACGGATATTGTGACGGCGGCAGAAGGGTTAACCAAAATATTTTTGGAACCAGAAGAAGCCATCCCTGTGGAAGCATTGGTTTTAGCCATTGGGCATAGTGCCAGAGACACCCTGGAAATGCTTTGGAGAAGAGAGTTGGTTTTGGAACAAAAGCCTTTTTCAATGGGTGTTCGCGTAGAGCATCCTCAAGAGCTTATCAATCGAAGCCAATATGGCAAAACCCTTCCCACTTCTTTGGGTCCCGCTGATTATAAATTGGTTTATCGCGGGGCATCCGGAAGGGGTGTTTATACCTTTTGCATGTGTCCCGGCGGCCAAGTGATTTTGGCATGTTCTGAGGCGAATACAATTGTAACCAATGGGATGAGCAACCGGGACCGTTCTTCCGGGAAAGCCAATAGCGCTTTGTTAGTGGAAGTGCATCCTGCGGATTTTCCTTCTTCTCATCCTTTGGCTGGGATGTGGTTGCAGAGAAAGGTTGAGAAAGAAGCTTTTCGTGCAGGGGGGTCTCGATATACTCACTTGATTTGCACCATGGAAGAATTTTTGGAAAGTAAAGGTATGGGGAACAGGATCCGGTGTTGTTTTCCTGATTTCATAGGAGACCATTTGGTAGAGGCCATCCCGTTTATGGGGAAGAAGATAAGGGGCTTTGATGGCCCGGAAGGAATGGTTTATGGAGTAGAAACCCGTAGTTCTTCTCCCGTTCGAATTTGTCGAGATGATTCTTATCAAAGCAATATTAGGGGAGTTTACCCTACGGGAGAGGGTGCCGGATACGCGGGAGGAATTGTATCTGCCGCAGTGGATGGAATTCGTGTGGCAGAGCAGCTAATCAATAGATATCAAAGGAGGACAGAACATGCTTGAGAAGGGATACATTCAAGTTTATACCGGGAATGGAAAAGGAAAGACCACGGCCGCGTTGGGAATCGCACTGCGCTCAGTCTGTGCGGGGAATCGGGTGTTTATGGGGCAATTCATGAAAGGCCAAAGCTACAGCGAGTTAAAAGCACCCAACCTCATCAAAGGGTTTGAAATGGAACAATTTGGGGATCCGGAATTTTTTCGCGGAGAACCCGCTGCCAAAGATTTTGAAAATGCGGAGAGGGGACTCCTTCGGATGAGAGAGATTCTAACAAGTGGAAAATATGATTTGGTGATTCTGGATGAAATCAACACCACCCTACATTTTCAATTGTTGAATGTGGAAAAAGTACTTTCTTTGATGGACTTGAAGCCGGATGGGGTGGAATTGATTCTAACTGGAAGATATGCTCCTCAGGAAATTATGGATCGAGCTGATCTGGTGACCGAAATGAAAGAAATCAAACATTATTATAATCAAGGGGTACCTGCGAGAACAGGCATAGAGAATTAATGAAAGGAAAGTGTTCAATGAAAAAAGTGGCACCTTGGGTTCTCACATTAATTTTGGTTTTTACTACCACAGGGGGGGCTTTTGCAAGGGATGATGCAAAGCAAGAAATATGGTATCAGCAAATTCAGGCGGGAGGATACGATATCTTTACCAATTATGTTGATGGGTATTCTTTGGAAATCGATTCGGGTACGGAAGTGGATATGAGTTGGTCAAAGGTGGGAACCTTTTTTGAAACTCCGGATAAACGAATGGAAATATACCGTCAGTATGTGGGAGAAAATATTGACAGCTATCTGGGTTATTCCAATGGCTTTTTAGCCAACACGAAAGATCATCAATTGGTAAAACAAGGTTGGGAAGTGTACGGGGAAAATCATGTTTATGTAACGCGGTGGATAAGACCCGTGCTAGCGCAGATTCAAGGGGATCGAAACCATTATGTGGTTCTGGATTTTCCCGCGGGCGAATACTGCTATACCGTTGTTATTAAAACTGAAATGCCCATTGAACAGTTGGGCGGCTACGAGAGCATGGTAAAAAGCTTTACGGCTTTCCATCCGTATCAGGAGGGGAAAAATCAAGTTCGCCAGGCAATCCCTATAGAAGAAAAAAAATGGAATGAAGAAACCAAACAATTTTTTCAGAAGTATTTTGGTCCGGATTCTTCATTGACATGGGGCTTGTATGAGCCTCAGACCAACTATGATTATGGAACCGGCACCTATGATTTTGGAAAAGTGGAGTATTATGAGGCCTTGTTTCAATATGAATTTCCGGTGGTATTAAATTATTCGGAGTTCGAAAATAAAACTCATCATCCCAATTTAAAGAAACGTTTGGACCAGGCGTGGGAGAAGGGGAAAGTACTGGAATTGACCTTGCAGACCACCCAATCCTCAGGGCAGAATCAAGTATACCAAATTCTTCAAGGGGAATACGACCTGTTTTTAATGGATTATGCTAAAACCATCAAAGATTTTGGCCATCCGGTTCTGTTTCGACTGGCCAATGAAATGAATGGAGACTGGTGCCCTTATTCGGGTTACCACACATCGAGAGACCCGGAAATATATCAGGAATTTTATCGATATGTTTATCATATTTTTGAAGAAGTGGGAGTAGAGAATGTAATCTATATTTGGAATCCCAATTCGGAGTCCTTCCCTAACTTTAAATGGAATCATTCTTATCGATATTATCCGGGGGATTTCTATGTGGATGTGGTAGGCATGACTGCGTATAACACGGGAACCTATTATTGGCAGGTGGGAGAGAGGTGGACCACCTTTTCGGACCTTTATCAGGACTTATATGAAGAGTATACCCGTCAGTTTCAGCAGCCTCTAATGATTACCGAATTCGGTTCAGCCAGTATGGGGGGTGACAAGGGCCAGTGGATTCAGGATATGTTCAGCAAGATCTATGCGCTCCACGAAATTAAAATGGCAATCTGGTGGGACGGTCATGATTTTCATAATGGTGTTGTTTCCAGAAACTACACCATATACGAGACACCGGAGATTTTAGAAATTTTCCGGCAACATTTTGATCCGCCCTGGTACCGGAATGCCTTTGCATGATTCTTCAGTTAATGATAAAGTGATAGAAGAGGTGTTGGTGGATTCAGAAGGGAGGGTTCAAGGAATGAAGAAACCTGTCATGTTAATGATCTTGGATGGGTTTGGGTTAAACTCCAAGATGGAAGGGAATGCTATTGCCTTGGCTCAAGCCCCGAATCTGAAAAAGTGGATGAATGATTATCCACATACTACATTGTCGGCTTCCGGCTTGGATGTAGGGCTTCCGGAGGGTCAAATGGGCAATTCGGAAGTGGGGCATTTAAATATGGGAGCCGGCCGGGTTGTATACCAAGAGTTGACTAAAATTACCAAGCATATTCAAGAGGGGACTTTTTTTGTGAACGAAGTTCTAAGGGAAGGGATGGAATCTGCAGTAGAAAAA
This sequence comes from uncultured Oscillospiraceae bacterium, assembly GCA_964489555.1. Lineage (GTDB taxonomy): Bacteria > Bacillota > Clostridia > Peptostreptococcales > Anaerovoracaceae > JAAZGD01. Next base: position 130,095 of record CAZAZF010000002.1, read on the forward strand.
GGTGGAACCCTGCATTTGATGGGCTTGGTATCCGATGGGGGGGTACATAGTCATTTGGATCACTTGAAGGGGCTTTTAAAAATGGCTCATGGAAAGGGTGTCCAGAGAGTTTCTGTCTCTTGCTTTTTGGATGGTAGAGATGTACCGCCTCGGTCTGCATTGACCTATTTGGATCAAATCAGCGAATATTTAGAGGAGTTGAAAATCGGGAAAATCAGTTTTATCTCAGGGCGTTATTATGCCATGGACCGGGATCGACGATGGGATAGGGTTCAAAAGGCCTATGATGGTCTGATTCTTGGTGAAGGATTTCATGCAAGAGATTTCAGAGAGGCCGTTTTGAATGGGTATGATCGTGGAGAAGATGATGAATTTTTGATGCCAACGGTATTGGACGGTGGAGTTCAAATTTCGGAGGGAGATACGGTTATATTTTTTAATTTCCGCCCGGATCGTGCCAGAGAACTTACCCGCAGTTTTGTAGACCCTTCTTTTCATGGTTTCTTTCGAAAAAAGGTGATTCAGGATTTGCACTTTGTTTGCATGTGCCAGTATGATGTGACCATTCCCAATGTTAAGGTGGCCTATCCGCCGGAGGAAGTTCGAAATACTTTGGGAGAATACTTGTCCCAAAAGGGGTTAACGCAGCTTCGCATTGCGGAAACGGAAAAATACGCTCATGTAACATTTTTCTTTAATGGGGGAGTAGAGGAGCCCAATCTTTTGGAAGATCGTATTTTAATTCCTTCTCCCAAGGTGGCCACTTATGACCTTCAACCAGAAATGAGTGCTCATTTAGTTCGCGACCGGGTGATTCAAGAGTTGGAGAGAGACTATTACGATGTGATTATTTTGAATTTTGCCAACGCGGATATGGTGGGCCATACCGGGAAAATTCCGGCTGCAATTCGGGCCATTGAAGCCTTGGAAGAATGTGTTCCCCCTGTGTTGGAAAAAGTTCTGGAAAGAGAAGGGCAAGTGTTGGTTACTGCTGACCATGGAAATGCAGACGAAATGTTGGATGAACAGGGAAATGTTATGACGGCCCATTCAAAAAACCCGGTCCCTCTGGTTTATGTGTCCAAAGAAGGAAAGGATCTTGTGGAAGGAGGGCGTCTCAGTGATTTGGCGCCAACATTGCTTGCCTTGCTTGGGTTGGAAAAACCGGAAGAAATGACGGGTATAAGTTTGGTTCAAAAGTAGGGGGAAGAGAGCACTTTGATGGAGAAAAAAACCTTTTTAAAGGGAGCGGTGATTCTCGGAATGGCCGGATTGATGGTTCAAGTGTTTGGAGCCATTTTTCGCATTCCCTTGGCAAACATTATAGGACCTTCAGGAATGGGGTATTACCAAACGGCGTATCCCATATATGTTTTTTTGTTGGTGTTTTCCACCAATGGAGCCCCGGCTGCCATTTCCAAAATGACATCGGAACGGCTGGCCATGGGACGGGTCAAGGATGCCCATCAGGTGTTTAGAAACTCTTTTTTGTTGATGAGCATTGTGGGCTTTGTTGCTTTTGTTGCTGTGTTTTTTGGGGCGGAATCCATCGTATCTGCTGTGGGCGCCCCGGGAGCGGTGTTGGCTATGAAGGCCATTGCCCCGGCGCTTTTAGTGGTTCCAATCATGAGCGTGTACCGCGGATATTTTCAAGGAATGCAGAATATGGGCCCTACTGCAACATCCCAGTTGATTGAGCAGGGGGTTCGTGTAGCGGTAGGTTTGACATTAGCCATTGTGCTAATGAAAGAAAGCGTGGAATTTGCGGCGGCAGGAGCCACTTTTGGTACTTCCGTAGGCCCGGTTGCCGGTGTACTGGTATTGGCGATTATTTACAGCGGGAGACGTCAGGCGCTGTTAGCTCAGCAAGGGAATGACCAGGAAAGCAGAGGGGAACCGGCCCGGAAGATTATGGGCACATTGCTTTGGATTGCAATGCCTATTACCGTGGGAGTCTCTATTTTACCCATTATTAACCTAGGAGACTTATTGGTGGTAATGAAGCGATTGGAAGCCACCGGGTTTTCTTTGGAGGAAGCCAATATTCTGTACGGACAATTGACAGGAATGGCTGGTCCGGTAATCAACATTCCGATGGCACTGGCCCTTTCCATGGCCCTATCCATGGTACCTGCCATTGCGGCGGCCAACGCTGCAGGGGACCGGGGTTTTTTGGAAAAAAATATACAACTTGGATTTCGAACTGCCATGATGGTGGGGGTTCCATGTAGTTTCGGTCTCATTATCTTGGCAGAACCTATCATGACTTTGCTGTATCCAATGGAAATGGAAAGTGCTATTTCTGCCTCCAACAGTTTGGCGTATTTGGCTATGGGAGTTATTTTTCTCTGTGTAGCACAAACCATGGCAGGAACATTGCAAGGATTGGGCAGACCCGGCATTGCGGTAATTGGCCTTATAACAGGATTTGTGGTGAAATGGGTGGCCACCTATTTTTTGACAGGAATTCCGGGGCTTAACATCGATGGAGCAGCCATCGCCAGCGCCTTGGCCTATACTACAGTGGGGCTATTTAATTTTGCTGCGGTCAAGGCATTGACGGGCATTGTTTTTGATCGAAATCTTACGATGCTTAAACCGTTGGTTTCCGGTTTGGTGATGTTCATTGTGGCCGGCTTGGTATATCGAATATTTGATGGAATATTGGGAAATGCGGGTTCATGTTTATTGGCTGTTTTTTTTGGTGCCCTAGTGTATGGGTTGGTTCTTTTAAAGATCAAAGGCATCCAACCGGAAGAGGTGAAACAGCTTCCTAAGGGAGAAAAAATCTGGAAGTTACTTAAAAAAATCAGATGGATAAAATAGGGCATATTCAGAAAATTACAACTTTGTAAAACCGTTGGAATAAGCGGGTTACAACCTTGACAGAAAATTATCAGGGTGATATATTCAGAGTGTGCGAACAGCACAAAAACAAACCTTTAATATATGTAAAACATATGAAAGAAAAGAGGAGAAAAAAATGTCGAATTATGTTGATCGCTGCATCGAGCTGTGCAAAGAGAGAAACCCGGGAGAAGAAGAGTTTCACCAGACGGTAGAAGAGGTTTTAGAGTCTCTGAAGCCGGTCATGGAGAAGCATCCGGAATATGAAGCAGCTGGCATTCTGGAAAGGCTAACCGAGCCGGAAAGAGGAATCACATTCCGCGTTGTATGGGTAGACGATGCTGGTAAAGTACAAGTGAACAAGGGCTATCGATACCAGTTCAACAGTGCCATTGGACCTTATAAAGGCGGTCTTCGATTTGCACCCAGCGTGTATGCTGGAATCATCAAGTTTTTGGGGTTTGAGCAAATTTTCAAGAACAGCTTGACAGGGCTTCCCATTGGTGGTGGCAAAGGTGGATCCGACTTTGACCCAACCGGAAAGTCCGATGGGGAAGTGATGCGTTTTTGCCAGGCATTTATGACGGAACTCTATCGACATATTGGACCGGAAACCGATGTACCTGCAGGGGATCTTGGTGTTGGGGCAAGAGAAATCGGTTACATGTATGGTCAGTATCGAAAAATAGTCAATCGATTTGAAGGTGTTCTTACAGGAAAAGGTCTTACCTGGGGTGGATTGAACGGTAGAACAGAAGCAACCGGCTATGGTATCGTTTATTTTGCCAATGCCATGTTGGAAGCTAATGGAGAAAAATTGGCCGGAAAAACTTTGGCTATTTCCGGATTTGGAAATGTGTCTTGGGGAACGGCACTGAAGGCAACGGAATTGGGTGCTAAGGTCATCACAATTTCCGGACCCGACGGATATATTTTGGATGAAACAGGAATTTGGGGAGAAAAGATTGACTATATGCTGGAACTCAGAAATTCCGGAAAGAATATTTGTGCTCCCTATGCAGAAAAATTCCCGGAAGCCAAATTCTTCCCGGGGAAAAAGCCTTGGGAAGTGAAAGCAGATCTTTACATTCCTTGCGCGACTCAAAATGAAATCAGAATCGAAGATGCGAAGACGATTGTTGCAAGTGGAGCAAAGTTTGTTTGTGAAGGTTCCAACATGTCCTCCACCAACGAGGCCATTAAATACATGCAAGAGAACGGAATTATCCTAGGACCATCAAAGGCTGCCAATGCAGGTGGAGTTGCCTGTTCTGCCATTGAGATGGGCCAGAATGGAGCCAAAGCAGTATACAGCCCGGAACAGGTTCATGCTCAATTAAGAGATATTATGTGTGGGATTCATGATGCCTGTGCCAAAGCTTCCAAGGACTATGGATTTGGTTATAATTTAGTGGCCGGAGCCAATATTGCCGGATTCTTGAAAGTGGCGAAAGCTATGATGGATCAAGGGCTCTAGAAGCGGTTTTTTACTAGCAAAATAGTAGATAAGAGTATTAAAAAAACAAGGTGTGGAACACTTCTGCACCTTTTTTTTATGAAACATTCTTTCTGTTTTAACTGATAAACCGAGAAGTATCCCTCTTCTTAGCCTTCCTTGCACCCTTTTGTAAGAGTGCAGGAGGGAGATGAATGAGGTTATGATTCAATGGATTGGGTTGCGAATCGTGGGGGTTAAGTGGTATAATTCAATGTCAATGAAATGTTTTTTGAAAGGAGTGAAAGCTGTGGATAGCGGACCGAGTCATGAACGCATGACAACTGGAAACAATAGACTTTATCCCGGCTTTGGTTTCGTTTAAGCCGGGTGAATTAGCAGAAAGCGAGGGCAACCGGATGGAAAACGAAAAAACTTTTGAAGAACGAATCCAGGAAATACTGGACTTGGTGTTAGAAAAAAAGTATATCAAAGCAAGGGATGCTTTGATTGAAATGAATAATGCGGTGGATGTGGCAGAAGCGCTGGAAGAAGTTATGGAACAGGTGGGGTTGGAACAAGCGGTAATCCTGTTTCGAAGCCTCCCCAAGGAATTGTCTGTAGATGTGTTTTCTTTTTTGCCCATTGAAGACCAAGTGACCATCATCAATACCATCACTGAGAAGGAAATCAGTTTTATTCTGGAAGAGCTGGATTTTGATGACATGATTGATGTGTTGGAGGAACTGCCGGCCAATGTGGTGGATAAGATCCTGGAAAAAACTCCGAAAGATGAACGAAAACAAATCAATACCTTTTTGAATTATCCGGATGGATCAGCCGGAACGTTGATGACGCCAGAGTATATTAGCTTGCGAAAAGGGATGACCGCTGAGGAAGCATTGGCATACATCAAAAAGGAGTCTTTTGATTCGGAAACCATCTACACTTGCTATGTGAAGGATCAGGGGCGTAAGCTTGTGGGAATTATTTCTTTGCGTTCCCTGGTAATCTCTGAAGGAAATGCGGTCATCGAAGACATTATGCAACGGGATTTCGTGTCTGTGAATGTGTACGATGATCAAGAAGTGGTATCAGAAGCTTTTAAAAGATATGGGTATTTGGCCATTCCGGTGGTGGATAACGAAAGCCGGTTGGTGGGGATTGTTACCGTAGACGATATTTTTGACGTTATTGAAGAAGAAGCTACGGAAGACTTTGAGCGTATGGCGGGAGTTTTGGACACTTCTCATTTGGAATACCTAGACGCCAGCGTGTTTTCTCATGTAAAAAGCAGGTTGCCATGGCTTTTGTTTCTTATGATTTCCCTAATGGTTACAGGCCTTATTATTAGCCGATTCGAAGGAATGTTGTCCCAGGTTATCGTGCTGGTTGCCTATCTTCCTTTGCTGATGGGTACTGGTGGGAATAGCGGTTCCCAAGCGGCTACGTTGGTTATTCGAGGGTTGGCCACCGGCGAGATTGAGTTAAAAGATGCTTTAAAAGTGCTGTGGAAGGAATTTCGAATCAGTTTGTCGGCAGGTCTGGTGTTAAGCTTGCTAAATTTTTTGAAAATCATTTTTTTGGACGGCCATAGCATTTTGATTGCACTCACCATTTCCTTATCCCTATTATTAATCATTATGTTTGCCAAGTTGATTGGAGGTATCTTGCCTCTCTTGGCAAAAAAATGTAAGATCGACCCGGCCTTGATGGCCACGCCTATGATTGCTTCTTTGACAGACATGGTGTCGGTTATAACATACTTTTTCTTAGCTACACTTATTTTAGGAATTTAGTAATGAGAGAAACTCCGGCGGGGAGGGAGAGAGAATGATTGCCGTGGACGGTTCTATAGTTTCCGGATGGTTTCAACCCAGAAAACCGGACACTCACAAAGGAACCTATGGGAAAGTGCTTTTAGTGGCAGGAAGCCCGGGAATGGGGGGCGCCGCTTTGCTCGCAGGAAAAGCAGCGTTGAGGTCTGGTGTAGGACTTCTTACTATTGCGGTTCCGGAAGAAATGTTTCCTATAATGCAAAGCAGTCTATGGGAGGCGGTATTAAAAGATCGAAATCACCCACTGGTGAATTTGGAACAGTATCATGGGATGGCCATAGGCCCCGGCTTGGGAATGAGCCCGAAGGAAGGAAAGTTGGTTCGACACTTACTGACCAGGTACCCCGGTCCTGTGGTAGTAGACGCAGATGGGCTAAACCATTTGGCCAAAAATAGGGATACCGCCTTGCTGAAGAGGCGGGAAGGCCCTGTATTGATTACACCTCATCCCAAAGAAGCTCAGCGGCTTCTCGCCCTGAATCAGGCACAATATGAGAATTTAAGCAGAGAAGAAGTGGCTGCAAGTCTGGTGGATGTTACTTCTGCTTGGGTGGTGTTAAAGGGTTATGGCACTTTGATTATGTCTCCTGAAAAGAAAGTCGTTGTAAATTCTTCCGGAAATCCGGGGATGGCTACGGGCGGTACAGGAGATGTGCTGACAGGGATTATTTTGGGACTTTTGGGGACTGGGTTTACACCTTGGCAAGCCGCGGTGGCTGGCGTTTATATCCATGGTCTGGCAGGAGATTTGGCAGCTACTGAAAGAGGTATGATTTCCTTAATGGCTTCGGACCTGCTCGATTTTTTGCCAATGATTTTTCAAAAAATGGAAAGGGAGTAGAGAATATGAAAAGAGTTGGATTGGGATTCTTGGTTTTGCTTTTATTTCTATCGATTGGTTGGATTACTGCTTTTGGGAATACCACCATACCGGGATCTACGGAAGACCCGGTGGTTACCAAGTCTTATGTAGACAGTAAGCTGGCGTATCAAGTATTGCAGTTACAGGTGGGACAGATTGTGATTGGTGGTGAAGGGACGGAAATTATCGTTCGAAGCGGAGAAGTGACGGCTATTGATAATGGAGCCAATGGAATTTCGGACATTACAGGAGGACAGGATTTAAGAACCGGACAACTATGTAAGACAAATCACCTGCTATTGGTCCCAAGAAATGATGGACGAGGCGTGAAGGCTTTAACGGAAGCCTATATCATGGTTCGAGGAAGCTATACCCTGAATTAAGGAGCGATTGCGATGAAGGATTACATCAAGAATAACAGGGTTATACTGATTTTGTTGGCTTTGGTTATGATGGTCTGCTTGTCTGTAATAGCCGGCCGTTTTTTCGTAGAAAAGAGCAACAAAACATATGATATCGTTTTGGATTTCAATGAAATCCATGCCATGGCTCAACAATCTTCTCAGCCAGTATCCTGGTGGCTTGGGGAATTCAAAGAAATGGGGATTCACCAGGTGGGGTTGACGGAAGAAAGCATTGTCACGCTGATGGAAGAAACGGAATATCCGGTTACGGGTATTATGATGGACCGGCTGTTAAAGGAATCCAACTGGACAGGAAATTATCCCGAGGGCTTTATTGAAGCGATGGAAATCCGGGGATATGATCCTTTTGATGTGGTAGTTTCTTGCCAGGGGCCCATTAAAACCTTTGTAAAAAATGGAGTGGAGCAACGAATTTCATCCGAACGGTATATTCTATATGAGGAAGGGGATTTTCTCTATTTGTTTTTAGATGGAACAGCGGATGTGACTTTGTACTCTGAAAAATACAAGTACCAAAACTCAGATAATACCGGTTATCAAGAACGTATTGATATTTTAAGTTCAAAAATTATGTATATTAGCTTGGGATTTCTTCCCCAGAAGGTGGAAGAGATTCAAAGGGCAGGAATGGAGATCGTTCCAAGAACCATGAGTTATAATGGCTGGAATGACACCGTATTTGCCCGGGCGGTTGTGTCGGGTTACGAAAAATTTGGGATTTGCCCGGACTATATTATTGTCGGAGGTCAAGCTGTTTTTGGGTATGATGACGGTTTGGAATTTGCGCGAGATTATATTTTAAAAAACAATGTCACCATTGGACTCATTGAAAATACCACACAACTTCAAAATATTATGCAATTTGGTGTGGAAGAGGTGGCCCAAGCTTCTCAGTACGATGCGGTGAGGGTATTCACCGTTTGGCCTTATATCCAAAACAGATACCAATATTATGGATACGAAGGTGCAAAGGAGATTGAAAACACTTTGTTTCGAGCGGTAGTAGAACGAAATGTCCGGGTGATTTACTATAAGCCGATTCTGGAGATGAAGGATTTACACACCTATGTGACCGATGTGGAAGAATATCGACAACTTTTCGCTAATTTAGAAGAGCGGTTGGCAGATCATGGTTTCGTACAGGGGAAAGCAATAAAAATGGTTCCCTATCAGGTGGGCTTTATTCAGAAAGTTTTTATGGGATGGGGGAGCGTTCTGGGGTTTCTACTTTTGCTGGGAGTGTTGTTCCCTGTGCCTAAAAAAGCCCAGTTGATTTTAGGAGTGCTGGGTGCATTGGGTGTTGCGGGCATGGCTTTTATTCTTCCGGAATGGTATGAACTAACGGCTGCATTTTTCGGGGCCGTGGTCATTTCCTGTGTGGCTCTCAGCTATTTCACCTACCAGGCTCGGCTGGTTAGGGAACGATTGGCTCAAGATGAAAAATTAGGGAAGATTTTCATGATAGGGGTGGGAACACTGGTGGTGTCTGTGTTGTTGGCCGTGCTGGGAGGATTGATCAGTGCGGCACCTATTTCCTCTGTTCAATATATGTTGGAAATCGATATCTTTCGAGGGGTGAAAGCCGCACAACTGTTGCCCATGGTATTTTATGTAGTGGCTTACTTGGCCTTTTTTGGGTATGGTGAAAACAAGAAAAAGATTGGAAGATTAGAATTCCAAGACATTAAAGAATTGTTTAACCTAAGAGTTAAAGTTTGGATGGTGGTTTTGGGCTTGGTAGTGGCAGGTATGGGTGCCTATTATATTTTACGTACCGGCCATTCTTCTACCTTGGAAGTGCTTAGTTTGGAAATGGTGATTCGGAATATCATGGAAGATCTTTTGGTAGCCAGACCAAGAACCAAGGAATTTTTGATTGCTTTTCCGGCCATCATTATGATGGTTTATGCATCGGTTCGACGGTTTAAACTTTGGACCATCTTGTTCGGGTTGGCTGGAGTGATTGGAATGACCTCAGTGGCTAACACCTTTCAACATATCCGGACTCCATTATACCTAGGGTTGTATAGGACGAGCTACGGACTACTTTTAGGAATCCTTCTAGGAGCCATAGGGGTGGTTATTTGGGAAATGCTTTATCGTTACTACAATAAATATTGGAGAAAATATACGGAGGACCATGACTAAGATTCTCATATCGGGCTACTATGGCTTTCACAATATCGGGGATGAATCCATTCTTCAAGCCGTTGTAAACAGCTTGCGAGAACAGCTTTCGGATATTGAAATTACGGTGCTTTCCCAATCTCCCGCTTCTACGAAGGATAAGTACGGTGTGGATTCCATCGATCGAAAATCATTGTGGAAGGTAATGAAGGCAATCAAGAACCACGACCTCTTGATTTCAGGTGGGGGCAGTTTGTTACAAGATGTAACAAGCAGGAAGAGCATTTATTATTATCTTGCAATCATGTGGATGGCTTGCTTCTTCAGGAAAGATTTTTTTATTTACAGCCAAGGCATTGGTCCCATTTATTCCAGATGGAATCGGGTACTTACCGGGAAAACTTTAAAAAAAGCCAGTGGCATTGTCGTTAGAGACCAGGCGTCAAAGGAATTGCTGAAAGAAATGGGAGTTCCTCAGGAGCGGGTAATAATTACGGCGGACCCTGTGCTAAGAATTGAGCCGGTCTCCTTGGAGATTGGAAAGAAAATATTGGAAAACGAAGGTTTTCAGCGGGAGCCGGGGCGCAAAGTGGTGGGCTTTGCCATCAAAGAAAAACAATTGGATTCTCCCTTTGTGAAGGAGTTGGAAAAAAGCATTCGTGTTCTGGTGGAGGAAAAGAATTGTCAGGTGGTGTTAATTCCTTTTCATTACAAAGAGGATGTTCAGGTGATTGAAGAGATGGAACGGCGCCTTTCCAATCGAGTGTTTGCGGTAAAAAATAAGTATTTAACCAATGAAATGCTTTCGTTGATTGGAAACATGGATGTTCTGGTTGGGGTTCGGCTTCATGCATTGATACATGGAGCGATTATGGGTGTGAAGTTGATTGGTGTCAGCTATGATCCGAAAATCAATGCTTTTCTAGGTTCCATCGGGTTAAAAGCTTTGTCAACTACTTTGGATTTTCAGACACGGTTTTTCTTAGAAGAGATGGAACGATTGTGGGAACCGGATTATGAAGAAACGGAAAAAATTGTAAAAGTCAGGGTCAAAGAGTTGGTGAGAAGCTTGTCGATCAATGAAGAGATGATTCAAAAAATTATTGATGGGAGAAGGGCAAAATCACAATGAAAGATCGATTTACTTTGTGGAATATTCCGGTTGATCGAGTCAATCAGGAACAGGCGATATCTTGCATGGAAACCTTCTTTGAGAGAGAGGGAGTAGACTGGATTGTAACACCAAATTCCGAGATGTTGGTAAACGCCCTTTCGGATACGGAGCTTAAGACCATTATTCAAAAGGCCTCTTTGGTAATTCCGGATGGCATCGGGTTGGTGTATGCTTCCCGCATTATGAAACAGCCTCTGACGCAGAGAGTCACTGGTATTGATTTTTTGGAAAAAGCGTTGGAGTGGTTAGAGAAGCATGGAAAAGGAGTTTTTCTTTTGGGAGGGAAGCCCGGAGAAACCAACGAAAATCACATAGCCAACCTGGCTGCAAACGAAATGACTTCTCAATTTCCCAGCCTAAAAATCAAGGGCACCCATCATGGGTATTTTGATTCTTTGGAGGAGGACGCTATTGTAAGAAAGATTGTGGATTCTCAAGCAGAATTTCTTTGTGTGGCCATGGGTTCTCCCAAGCAAGAGAAATTCATATATGAGAATAGAAATCGTTTGGGGAATGTGCGTTGCGCTATTGGAGTGGGTGGAAGCTTGGATATATGGGCGGGAACTGTTAAGAGAGCTCCAGGGTTTTATCAAAACCATGGCTTGGAATGGCTGTATCGAATTGGGAAAGAACCCACTCGTTTAAAAAGAGCCATTAAGTTGCCGGTTTTCATGGCGAAAGTCATAATGACCAAAGGCAAAACAAAATAGATTGAATAAAGGAGACCAGCTATGAAAAGTCAATTGGAAAAAAGAGCCGCCAACATTCGTGCCGGCATTATTTTAGCTACAGGTGCGGCGGGTTCGGGGCATCCCGGGGGATCCTTGTCCTGTACCGATATTTTAACAGTTCTCTATTTTCATGAGATGAATGTGAGCCCGGAAAATTCCTCTATGAAAGACCGGGATCGATTTGTTTTGTCCAAGGGGCATGGAGCCCCGGCTTTGTATGCAACTTTGGCGGAAAAAGGATATTTCCCCAAGGAAGACATTTTAACTCTTCGAAAAATTAACAGCAAGTTCCAAGGGCATCCTGATACCAAAAAATTGCCAGGAGTGGAAACTTCAACCGGATCTCTTGGGCAAGGTTTTTCCATGTCCATCGGAATGGCATTGGCTAGCCGGTTGGACCAGAGTCCCAGTCGAATATATGCGTTGTTGGGCGACGGCGAATTGCAAGAAGGATTGGTTTGGGAGGCCGCCATGTCCGCCGGGCATTACAGGTTGGACAATTTGGCGGTCATTGTGGATTGGAACGGATTACAAATTGATGGTACGAATGACGATGTGATGACCGTAACGCCCATCGGGGAGAAATTTCAAGCTTTTGGGTGGCATGTTATTTCTATTGACGGTCACGATTTGGATCAAATTATGGAGGCTCTTAATACTGCTCGCAGTACGAAGGGAAAACCCACTGCCATCATCGCAAAAACTCACAAAGGAAAAGGGGTTTCTTTTATGGAAGATGAAGCGGGTTGGCATGGCAAAGCACCTAATGAAGAAGAAGTAAAAAAAGCCTTGGCGGAAATTGGAGGGGAATGGTAATGACAGAAAAAATGGCAACCAGACAGGCTTACGGCCAAGTGTTGTTGGAATTGGGAGATACTTATGATAATTTGGTGGTGTTGGATGCTGACCTTTCAAAGTCAACCATGACATATGAGTTTGGGAAGCAAAATCCCAAGAGGTTCTTTAACATGGGAATTGCAGAACAAAACATGTATGGTACAGCGGCCGGGATGGCCCTCTCAGGAAAAATCGTTTGTGCATCCACCTTTGCTATCTTTGCTACGGGAAGAGCTTTTGAAATTATAAGGAATTCCATTGGCTACACCAATGCGAATGTAAAAATTTGCGCCAGTCATGCCGGTATAACTGTAGGAGAGGATGGGGGGTCCCATCAAACATTTGAAGATTTGGCTTTGATGAGAACCATCCCCGGGATGAAAGTTATTAATCCTTGTGACGGAAACTCCACAAAGGAATTAATGCGGCAAGCATGCGCTTACCATGGGCCTTGTTATATACGGTTGGGAAGGTCGGCCGTTCCTTTGGTTTATAGAGAAAAGGCAGATGTGAAGATGGGCAAAGGAACTCTACTTAGAGAAGGCAATCACATTACATTGATTGGTACGGGAATTATGGTAAACGAAGCCTTGGTGGCCAGTGAAGAGTTGGAAGGCCTTGGGATTTCCGTTCGGGTTATCGATATGCATACCATTAAACCCATCGACGAAGAAATTATTCTTTCTGCAGCCAAGGAAACAAAGGGGATTGTAACCGCAGAGGAACATAGCGTCATTGGTGGATTGGGGTCTTCGGTGGCGGAGGTTCTGGCAAAGCATTATCCGGCAAAAATGGAATTTGTTGGGCAACTGGACACTTTTGGAGAATCCGGCAAACCGGAGGAGTTAAAAGCAAAATATCATATGACAGCGGCGGATATTGTAATAGCCGCAAAAAAGTTATTAAATCAAGCATAATTTAAACGAATCAAAACAGTTTTAGAAAGAAGAGCATTGAAAAATGGCTCTTCTTTTGTTTTTTGTGAGAGCAAAATCGTTGTCATTTGTTGGGTAACAAGGTCATAGTTTTCACCGGAATTTGTAAAAAGCACTAAAAAAAACATCCTCCCTATATGAAAACATAACAAATCGAAGTGGGTAGCCGCAAAAGCCCTTAAATAGCCTTGTAATTATTCATCGAAATAGGCTATTATTAAAAAAACAGTGCAAAAAAAAGGAGGTATCCCATTGGCAAGAGGAATTTTGACCTTTCGGATAGATCGTTGCAAGGGTTGTGAACTATGTGTCAGCGTCTGTCCCCAAAATATATTGGCTTTGGATCAGGAAAACGTCAATGTTCGTGACTATCACCCAATTCATTGTGTGGAGCCGGCCCGATGTATCGGTTGCGGAAACTGTGGTTTGATTTGCCCTGACGGAGTAATCCAAGTGTTTTTAGAGGAGGTCCGGGAATGACGGAAAAGAAGTTGATGAAGGGAAATGAAGCTTTTGGCTTGGCGGCCATTCTAGGGGGCGCCAGGTACTATTTCGGGTATCCCATCACGCCCCAAAATGAAGTGACGGAGTATATGAGTCGTGAATTACCCAAAGCGGGTGGTTCTTTTCTTCAAGCAGAAAGTGAACTAGCAGCCATCAATATGGCATATGGAGCTGCGGCAGCAGGTGGCCGCGTCTTTATTTCTTCTTCTTCACCGGGAATTGCTCTCATGCAGGAAGGTTTGTCGGGTCTGGCTTCCATTGAAGCTCCTGTTGTGGTGTTGAATGTAATGAGAGGAGGTCCGGGAATTGGGAATATTCAGCCTGGACAAGCCGATTATTTTCAGGCCACCCGAGGCGGAGGGAATGGAGACTACCATTCGGTGGTATATGCCCCGGCTTCTATTCAAGAGGCCATGGATATGATTGTTGAGGCTTTCGAAGTGGCCGATCGAATTCGAAACCCGGTGATGGTGCTGGCGGATGGTATGTTGGGACAAATGATGGAACCGGTTCAACTTCCGGACAAGGAGAGAACCTTTTCCCTGGAAGAAAATTTAAAAACTAAACCCTGGGCACTGACGGGTCACCACAACATTCGAGAACGAAATGTGATTAAATCGGTGTATCTTCAACAAGATATGTTGGAGCAGCATGTAAATCATTTATGGGAAAAATACAAAAAAGCGGAGAAAGAGTTGGTGGACTGGGAAGAAGTAAATTTGGATCAGGCTCAGGTGGTTTTTGTATCCTTTGGCACCACTTCTCGAATTGTTAAAGAAGCCATGAAGAACCTAAAGAACATAGGGATTGAAACAGGCATGATTCGCCCCAAAACCCTTTGGCCATTCCCGTATCCAGCATTTGAGCGTCTTTGGGAGGGAACGGAAGCGGTGGTTTCTTGTGAATTATCCAAAGGGCAAATGATACAGGATGTGGCTTTGGGAATGGCTGGACGAATTCCTGTCAGCTTAATTCATCGAACGGGGGGAATGTTGTTGACCCCGGAAGAAATTACAAAAGAAACCATCCGGATTATAGAGGGAGGTGGTAAGCATGAAGCCGGTTTTTGAGTATACCAAGGGGATGAGAGATCAAGAAACCCACTATTGCCCGGGGTGCACCCATGGAGTGGCTCATCGATTGGTGATGGAAGTATTGTCAGAAAAAGAGAAATTGGGAGAAACCATCGGTGTGTGTCCGGTGGGATGTTCCATACTGGCTCACCAATATATGGATGTGGACATGATTGAAGCAGCCCACGGGAGAGCGCCTGCTGTAGCAACAGGGATAAAAAGAGTTCATCCCCGCAAGTTGGTTTTCACCTACCAAGGAGATGGAGATTTAGCCTCCATTGGCATGGGTGAAATTGTTCATGCCGCCCATCGGGGAGAGAATTTCTGTACTTTCTTTATTAACAATGCAATTTATGGAATGACCGGAGGTCAAATGGCCCCGACTACACTGATAGGTCAAAAGGCAACTACGGCCATTCACGGCAGAGATTCGAAATTGACGGGGAATCCCATAGGTATGGCAGAGCTGTTGGCCACGGTAGAAGGGGCAGTTTTTGTAGAAAGGGTAGCATTAAACACTCCGGCTCACATTCGCAAAGCAAAAAAGGCCATTCAAAACGCCTTCCTAGTGCAAGAGAAAGGGTTGGGTTTTGCTTTTGTGGAACTGCTATCTATTTGCCCTATTAACTGGGGATTACCTCCTACTGAAGCGGTACAGTGGTTGGAAAACAACATGATTCCCGTATTTCCGCTGAAGTCCTTTCGTTTTCCAAAGGAGGGGTTGGAATGAGTATAAAACGCTTTCTTTTTGCAGGCTTCGGCGGCCAAGGGGTGTTGTTGATGGGGCAAATTTTGTCCTATGGTGCCATGCTCTCCGGTAAAGAGGTGTCATTTATGCCCAGCTATGGGCCGGAAATGAGAGGAGGGACGGCCAATTGTACCGTGATTATATCTGATGAAATCATCGCCTCTCCTATTGCTTCTCATGTGGATGTTCTGGTAGCCATGAATGGCAGCTCTCTTCAACGCTTTGGGGAGTTGGTAAAAGATAATGGGGTAATCTTTATTAATAGTGGAATGATTCAAGAGTATAATCCAAAAGCGGGGATTAAAGTGATTCCGGTGGATTGCAAGAAACTTGCTGCGCAAGTTCTTCATAATGAAAAAGTAGCTAATGTTGTTATGCTGGGAGCTGTGTTGCGTGAAACGGGCATATTGGAGACCAACCAATGGAAACCGGCATTGGAGGCGATGTTCCAAGAAAAGAGGCAAGGAATGATCGAAATCAATTATCAGGCACTAAAAGTCTATGAGGATTCCTTGCGGGAAACCAGCGGGAAAATATGAAAAGAATTTGCTGTGTTCTGGGGCATTCCGGGAGTGGAAAGACGGAATTTGCCCTAAATTATGCGGTGAAAGCCAGAGACTTGGGGAGAAAAGTGGTTCTTTGTGATTTGGATGTGATAAACCCTTACTTCAGGAGCCGGGAAAGGCAAGAGATGTTGGAAAACCTTGGAATTCGTATCTATAGCAATGCCTTTGGATATGACATTTCAGAAGATCTCCCGGCGGTTTCTGCCCAGCTTCGCGCTCCTTTTGATCATTCGGATTGGGTGGGAATTTACGATGTAGGTGGAGATCGTATGGGTGCCGCTATCTTGAATCAGTATAAAAAAGAGCTGGCCCGCGAAGAGGTGGATTACTTATTGGTAGTTAACGGGAATCGGCAGGAAACGGAAACTCTGGAAGGGGTGCTGTTTCACTTGCGTCAAATGGAAACGGATATGGGGATTTCCTTCACAGGGTTAGTCAACAACACGCATTTAATGGATGAAACCACGGAAGGAGATGTATGGAAAGGTGTGAATCTATGCAAAGAAGTAGAAGAAAATACGGGAATTCCTTTGCGATATACCATGGTAACGGAAGAAATTTTTCAAAAAATTATTAAGAAACCACAAAATAATACTATGAATTTGTATTTTTTTACAGTAAAATTATTCTTGAAATCAAGTTGGCTGCCTAAAATGTGATTTTCGTCGTGAAAAAGCGGCCATGCGCACGGATAGAGAAAGGAAAAAGAAGATGAGTAACTTTCCTGTGATAAGAACTGATTGTCCCAAAGAAAAACCGAATCCCGATCATTTGAGATTTGGAAGAAGTTTTACAGACCACATGTTTATGATGGAGTATGACGAAAAAGAAGGATGGCATAATGGGAGGGTTATTCCTTATGGTCCCTTATCACTGGAGCCTGCCGCAGTGGTTTTTCACTATGCACAGGAAATGTTTGAGGGATTAAAAGCATACAAATCCAAAGATGGAAGGGTTTTGCTTTTTCGGCCGGATATGAATGCCAAGAGAACCACCCGAACCAATCAACGCCTTTGTATTCCGGCGTTGCCTGAGGATGTAATAGTAGACGCCATAAAGGCCGTAGTAGATGTGGATCGAGATTGGATTCCGGATAAGCCGGGAACATCTCTTTATGTTCGCCCGTTTATCATTGCCGACGAGCCCTTTCTCGGTGTTAGCCCGGCAGCACATTACTTATTTATGGTCATCCTATCTCCGGTGGGACCTTATTATGAACAAGGATTGATGCCTACGAAAATATTTGTGGAGGATGAGTATGTTCGCGCTACCCCAGGGGGGACGGGTGAAGCTAAAATTGGAGCAAACTACGCCATCGGCCTGAGAGCTCAGGTGAAGGCCCACGAAAAGGGATATGAGCAAGTGCTTTGGTTGGATGGGATTGAAAGGCGATATGTGGAGGAAATCGGAACATCCAATGCATTTTTCTTTCTTGAAGACGAGGTCATAACACCCCCATTGGGCGGAACCATATTGCCCGGGATAACCCGAAATTCTGTGATTCAGCTGCTGAAGGACTGGGGTTACAAGGTGAATGAACGTAGAATTGCCATTGAAGAAGTTTTTGAGGGAGGAAAATCAGGGAAGTTAAAAGAGATGTGGGCAACCGGAACGGCGGCGGTGATTTCTCCTGTAGGAGAACTTTCATGGAAAGAAGAAAAAATCACCATTAATCAGGGGAAAATCGGAAGTCTGTCTCAAAGGTTGTACGATTATTTATATGGGTTGCAAACCGGTGCGGTTGAAGACCGCTACGGATGGACATTGGAGGTAAAATAGATAAAAATTTCTTTAAGCGGAAGACTGGTTAAAGGAAGAGCAGAACAAAAACCCCCGGATTGGAACTGACCCCCAAAAGTTAGACCTAAAAATCTAACGAATGGGGGTTTTTTTATAGAGCATGACAAAAATGGTAAAATATGGTACTATACTAAAATGGATGGTAAGAAAATAAAGATAGTTGAGGAAGTTTAAAATGAAACGCTCTTTTATCCGAGAAGAAAATATCTTTCTGGAAACCAACCCGGCGAATTGGGGACGTTGGGGTGTTTTGGGATTGGGGCCGGAAGTCGGTGCAACCACATTGGGAACCATATTGGCCAGAATTGCGTCCAAAAGTAATAAGGGGACGGTGCAATATCTGGAAATTCGGCCGGGAAACTCTTTTAAGCCATTGATTTTTGAAGCTTTTGGAATGGATCGTCGATTTCTGGGCAGGCCTTTTTTTGATTTTTATGAAAAGGTTCGCCATGGAGAAAATATTCATCAAATTATTAATCGTGATGAAGGGGTCGGGTGGGCTTTGACGACTCGGGAAAATGTAAAAAATCGTTTGGACCTTTCTTTGGTTGAAAAGCTCCATTTAATCCATCATATATCTTCAGACATTCTATTTTGCGATCTAACTTTTGATATGAAGGAAGACGGGGGAATTCAGGAGTGGGATGTTCTTCTTAGAGAAATGACCGGTTTATTGGTCATTGTGGATCCTTTGCCGTCAAAACTATTGCTGGGGTACCCTCTGTTGGCAAAGCTTAGGATTTTGGAAGACAAAGGAAAAAAGATCTATTATATTTTAAACAAATCCAATTCCGGGGTTCATCGCAGGGAGCTTTTCGATTTTCTTAAAAAAAGACCTCACTGTGAAATTCCTTATATTTCGCCGGAATGCTTTTATGAATGCCAGTATAATCTTCAGTTGCCGGATCGGATTCTTCCGTTGTTAAAAGAAATGGAAAAGTTTGCGAAAACCCATGAAATCTTCCTGTAAATGGCGGGGAAAGACTTCCCTCCATCTAGATGTTGATGTATAATTATCTTTGAATCGATAAAACTGAACTAGATATAGTGGAGCCAAGATAAATGATAGAATATGAAAAGGTTACCAAGTATTACAAAACCAATGTTGGCTTGGAAGATGTAAGTGTTCGAATTGAAAATGGAGATTTTGTTTTCTTGGTGGGCCCTAGTGGAGCCGGGAAGTCCACATTTATTAAGTTGATGCTGAAGGAATTGGATGCGGACTCCGGGGTAATTCGATTTGGGGATATGGAAGTGGGAAAGTTGTCCAATCGGGAAGTTCCAATGCTTCGAAGAGGAATTGGTATCGTTTTTCAGGATTTTCGCTTGCTTCCCAAAAAGACGGCTTTTGAGAATGTGGCATTTGCCATGGAAATTGTCCACTGCACCCGAAGAACCATCAAGAGGCAAGTGCCTCAGGTATTAGAACTGGTGGGAATAAAAGACAAAGGGGATAAATATCCGGATGAGCTTTCTGCCGGTGAACAACAGAGGGTCGCCATCGCACGAGCCATTGTAAATAATCCTGCGGTACTGATTGCTGACGAACCAACGGGGAACTTGGATCCAGATACGGCATGGGGAATTATGCGACTTCTCGAACGGATTAATAATCGAGGGACTACTGTGGTAATGGTAACCCATGCGAAGGATATTGTAGATCGAATGAACAAAAGGGTCATTGCCATAGAAAATGGGAAAATCATACGAGATGATGTGGGAAGTTATGGGTATGATCACAACCTCAGTTCTCTCGGCGAGAAAGGAGCCTTAGGCAGTTATGGGGACTAGTTTTATCTGTATACTTAGGGAAGGTTTCAAACAGATTGGCCGGAATAAAGGGATGAGTATTGCTTCCGTTTTTTCCATTACCGCCATGCTCTTGATTTTGGGGGTGTTTTTTGCGCTCATTGTAAATATCAATGTGGCCATGGAGGCGGCAAAGCAGGATTATGATACAGTGCAAATTTATTTGTTGGATACCACGGACCAAGGAATGGCCCAGGAAATGGTAACCAATTTAAATGAAATGCCAGAGGTGGTGGAGGCAGTTTATATTCCCAAAGAAACTGCATTGCAAGCATGGAAAGCACAATGGGGAGATAGTGGATATCTTTTGGATTCTTTGTCCGATAATCCTTTGCCCAATGCTATTGAGGTGAATGTGGTGGATTTGGAGGGGGCCGATGTGGTGGTGGCAAAAGCCAAAACATTTTCCGGTGTGGAAGATATCCTGTATTATAAGGCGACCGTTGAAAAATTGATTTCCATCACCAATTCGGTTCAAATTGCCACATTGATTATGATGCTCTTTCTGGTAATCGTATCTGTTGTTGTGGTGAGCAATACCATTAAACTGACAGTGCAAGCTAGAAGCCGGGAAATTGAAATCATGAAATATGTAGGAGCTACCAACTGGTTTATTCGAGGACCTTTCTTGATTGGAGGAATGTTAATCGGACTGATTTCAGCCGGTGTTTCTTGCGGAGTTGTAGCGTTGATTTATCAAAAGGTGGTGGAATTGGTTGGGTCGGATTTGTTGTTGATTATGGGAATCCCTATGGTGCCCGTGCCATTTTTAAGTTGGAATTTAGCGGCGATTTTTGTTGCTTTGGGAGTGGCTATCGGAGCTTCCGGCAGCATCATTTCCATGCGAAGATACCTGGACACATAAAGCACTACAGCAGATGGAGGAAAAGAGATGAAAAGAATCCTGTGCTATACTTTAATCATGCTGTTGATCGCCGGCTTGTCCGGCTGGTCTATTGGCTTTGGCGTAAAAGATGCCCAGTCTGAGTTAAGTAACATCACTGAAGAAATAAAAGCTCTTCAAACCCAACTCCAACAGGGAAAACAAGTGGAAACGCAGCTTTCTAGAAAGATAAATGAGTTGCAAAGTAAAATTAACCTGACTCAAAGTGAAATCAATGCGCTTTCGGGAAACATTGCGGCTACGGAAGCTAAGATTGCAGTGGCCTATGGAGAATTGGAAAAATTGGAAGCGGAAATAGCGGTACAAAACGAGGCCCTCAATGCCAGACTTCGAGCCATGTACAAAAATGGATCTGTTTCTTATATTGATGTGTTATTGGGTTCCAATAGTATTACCGATTTAATGACAAATATTGATCGGGTACAAAGAGTATACCAGTCGGATAAGGAAGTCATGCTGTATCTGGATGCGCAACACAAGATTGTGGAATCCCAAAGACTGTATCTGGCCAGTATGCAGCAACAGCTAGAATTAAATGTGGCCGATATTGAGACCAAACAATCTCAACTTTCTTCCGACAAAGCCACAGTGGCCAGCCAGCGATCTGCCATCTCGGAAGAAAACAAAAAGATTGAGAGAGAAATTGACGCACTCAATGAAGAAGCCAATCGTTTGATTGCTGAAATCAGGGCGTTGCAGGGAGACGCTGCTTATGCGGGTGGAATTATGGCTTGGCCTTCTCCGGGGGTTACCCGGGTTACCTCGGAATTTGGATATCGGATACATCCCATCTTAAAGTATAAGAAGCTTCACACCGGAATTGATATCGGTTGTCCTACAGGTACCACCATTGTGGCGGCAAATTTCGGAACGGTTATTAAAGCAGAATGGAACAATAGCTATGGGAATTTGGTGATGGTGGATCACGGCGGCGGAATCGTAACCCTTTATGCCCACTTGAGTTCCTTTTTGGTTCAAAAAGGAGATGTGGTGAATCGAGGCCAAGCCATTGCAAAATCAGGTTCTACCGGAATGTCAACAGGACCTCATCTGCACTTTGAAGTACGTGTGAATGGGGAATATCAAAATCCAAGAAACTGGATTTAACGACAAAAGAAAGATGAATCGATGAAAGACATTCACCCTAGGGTCATAGAGCTTCTCAGGAATCGAGGGATAACGGATCTTGAGATGTGTCAGGAGTTGCTATTGAAACAACCACAAAGAACTTACGATCCATTCCTTCTTCATCATATGAGAGAGGGAGTGGATCTTTTGTTGTCCGCTATCGATGAGGGAAAGAGGATCTGTATTTACGGTGATTATGATGTGGATGGAGTTACTTCCATTGCCATTTTATTTACGGTATTAACGCGTTTAACCGATGGGGTTGAATACTACATTCCTTCCCGATTTGAAGAGGGATATGGACTCAACAAAGAAGCGCTTAAAAAGCTAAAAGACAAAGGAGTTGATTTGATAGTTACGGTGGATTTGGGTAGCTTGGCGGTGGAGGAAATACGGTACGCCAAAGAAATCGGATTGGACATTTTGGTAACGGACCATCATAGCATGACGGATCAGCCAGGTGATTGCCTGATGATTAACCCAAAGAAAAAAAACTGTTTTTATCCTTTTAAAGATTTGGCAGGATGTGGGGTTGCTTACAAATTGGCGCAGGCAATCCAAAGAGAAACGGATTTACCCCGGGAAGTACTACTTGAAGTTTTGGATTTGCTGGTTTTGGGCACCATAGGAGATATTGTTCCTTTAATAGATGAGAATCGTACATTTGCCAAGTACGGCATTCAAAAGCTGAACCAGACTCAAAGGCCAGGTTTGTTGAAATTGATGGAAGGAGCTTCTTTGGTAACGGGAAAGGTTCAAGCAGAGCAAATCTCTTATGTTTTGGTCCCCCATTTGAATGCTGCTGGTCGTATTACGGATGCAGAAGTGGCTCTAAAGGTGCTGATGGAAAGGAATTTAGAAAAAGTAAGTTTAGGCGTTGAGACATTGCTGGAATATAACAAAGAACGCCGTCGTCTGCAGGAGGAAACGGTAAAGTTTTTAAAAGAAAGGTTGGAGCATAGAAAAGAAGAAGATCTTTTTTACTTGGTTTATGCCAAAGAAGCCCACGAAGGAATTGCAGGGATTGTGGCCGGAAAGTTAAAAGATTTCTATCGACGGCCTGTGGCTATTGTGACGCCCACGGAAGGTGGGGTGAAAGGCACAGCCAGAAGTGTTGAGTCGGTGGATTTATTCCAGTTATTAAAGAATCACGAAGAGTTTTTCACTAAATTTGGTGGCCATGCCATGGCATGCGGGTTTTCCATGAAAGAAGAGAATCTACCAAAGCTGCAAAAGGCATTGAATCAGGATTTGGAAATCATGCTGGAAAAGAATCCCAAGTTGTTTGAACCGGAACAAAAGGTGGATTTATGGATGGAGCCAAGTGAGATTACAATGGAATTTGTAGAAGATTTGGGGCGATTATCTCCTTTTGGAAACGGTTGGCCTAAGCCCATGATTGCCTTGAACAATGTGGTACTACACCAGGTGACACCAATGGGATCTACGGGACAGTATTTGCGTTTTCAAATAATGGGAGTTGACGGAACTTCGCTGAAGGGAGTATGCTTTCAACAAAGGGAAAATCAACCGACGATTCAACAAGAAGAAAAAGTAACATTATTCGGGACTCCTGAAATTAATGAATACAACAGTTGCCGGTCCCTTCAAATGAATGTAGTGGAAATTGTGAGAAAAGGATAAAATATGTTGGCATTAAGGAAGAAAAAATTTTATGGAATGATAATCGGGTCCGTCGTGCTGGGTATGGCCATTGCCCTTGGGCTGGGGGCCTTGCTGTTTTGGAACCAGGACACGGTAATTTTATCGAAGAATAAATATGAAACCATGTCTCAATATATTGAAAAGTATGAGAAAGCAGAACGACTGTATCAGTTAATCCAAAAGAATTACTACCTTCCCGTTGAAGGGGAGGATTTGATGGAGGGGATTTATAGAGGATTGTTCCAAGGGCTGAAAGATCCCTATTCCGAGTACCTTACGGCAGAAGAATACGAGGAATTGATGATTAGCACATTAGGTGAGTTCGAGGGGATTGGTGTTACCATAACGGCAGATGAAAACGGGAACATTTTAGTGGTCAGCACCATTGAAGGCACTCCGGCGAACCTGGCAGGTTTGAAGACGGGAGATATTATTACTATGGTGGATGGGAGTCCTTACAAAGGTTCTGAATTGTCCAAAGCGGCACAAGCTATGCGAGGAGAAAAAGGCACTACCGTAACCATTACCTATTGGAGAAATGGAGTTATGGAGGAGGTGACCTTAACTCGGGCAACCATTATTGATCGATCTGTGTATTCCAAAATGCTGGATAATAACATTGGATATCTTCGAATCACCCAGTTTGAAAAAAACACGGCAAAGGATTTCGAACATGAATTTCAGCATTTGGAACAGCAGGGGGCCAGGGGAATCGTGATTGATATTCGCAACAATGGAGGTGGAATTTTAGATTCGGGAATTGACATTGCAGATCAGTTGTTGGGACAAGGGACCATTACCTATTTGGAGGATCAGGGGGGCAAAAGAACCTATTATAATTCCCAGGCTTCTATGGTCGCCACTCCTTATGTGCTTTTGATCAATGAAGGGACAGCCAGTACCTCGGAAATTCTTGCGGCGGCAGTGCGGGACAACGGGGGCGGGAAGTTAATCGGAACAAAAAGCTTTGGAAAAGGCGTGGTGCAGAGTGTGGAAAAATTACAGGATGGGGCTGCAATGAAATTGACGGTACTGCAGTATTACTCGCCAAAGGGTGATGTCATTCACGGAAATGGGGTGCATCCGGATGTTCAGGTTTTGGATTTGGAGGAAACTCCCGAGGACGAGGTGCTGGAAAAGGCCATCCAAATTTTGAACAGCAAGTCTTAAAACCAGATATTTGTAGTTGCTTCTTGACGTAGCTTTAGGTTGGGAATATAATCTTACTGTAAAGTGTTAAAGTGTCTGAAAGGAGCGAACTTATGGCATATGATTCGAAATTCAAGAGACCGGACATTGATGAGCTATTCAAAGCGGTATTGCTTTTAGAGGATGAAGAAGATTGTTACCGATTTTTTGAAGATATTTGCACCATCAATGAGATTCATGCCATCGCTCAAAGATGGCAAGTAGCCAAATTGCTGGCTGATAAAAAAACATACAGCGAAATTGAAGAAATAACTAAAGCATCTACCGCCACCATCAGTCGAATTAACAAATGTTTGGTTTACGGTGCAGAAGGCTATCAACGGATATTGGCTCGAATGAAAGAAAAGGAACAACAGAAATAGAAAAGAAGTGCAGTTTTTCCTGCCCCTTCCCCGATTTTTAGGAAGGGGTTTTCTTTTTTATGATATAATAAGAAAAAGAAGGGAGGTATTGGCATGAATGCAGAGTATATATTTTACAATGGACCAATTTTGACGGTGGACATGAATGATTCAATACAAGAAGCGGTGGCCGTGGCTAACGGGCATATTATTCAAGTAGGATCTCAACACGATGTGATGAAGTGGAAAGGAGATTCCACTGTACTCATCGATCTGAGAGGAAGAAGTTTAATACCGGGTTTTATTGATTCTCATTTGCATACAGCGGTTATGGGAGCCAATGCTTTGGCCTTGGATCTGCGTTCTCCGGGGGTGGGTTCCATTGAAGAAATAAAAGAAAAAATCAAGGAAGCGACTGAAAATGTACCCAAGGGTCAGTGGATTCGTGGATGGGGATATGATCATTCAAAACTGAAAGAACAGCGTCACCCCAATAAATGGGACTTAGATGAAGCGGCGCCGAATCACCCCGTTATGTTAACACGAGTGTGTGCTCATATTTCTGCGCATAATTCTATGAGTTTGGAAAGGGCAGGAATCCATAGTAACACGCCATGCCCGGATCCCTCCACCATGGACAAAATCCACGGAGAATACAGTGGGGTGATGAAGGAAAATGCTCATATGGCTATGATGAAGGCAGCCTGTTTGAGTAAGGAGGAAATCATTCAAGCTTTGGAAGTTGCTGATGAAATGTTGTTAGGGGAAGGAATTACTTCCGTGCACGACTCTGGTGGATATGGAGCTGTTCAAATGGAAGCCTTTCAGGAGGCGGTTGAAAAAGAAAAAGTACATCTTCGGCTCAGCACCATGATTTTTTCCTTTGTAGATAATGTGCGATTTGTGGAAAATTATCTATCGGTGGGAGTCCATACCGGATTTGGAAATCGGCATTTGCGATTGGGGCCGGTAAAATTGATGATTGATGGATCCAGTAGCGGGCCCACTGCTGCCACCTTGGAGCCCTACGCCAGCAATCCTTCGTTCAGCGGCATTTTGAGCCATTCCCAAGAAGAGGTGGATGCGGTTATCGAAAAAGCGCATCGACTAGGTTGGCAAGTGACTTCTCACGCGGTTGGAGATCGAGCAGTTACCATGATTGTGGATGCCATTGAAAAAGCCGTGACCAAATACCCAAGAGAGGATCACAGGCATCGCATTGAGCACTGCGCAATGGTAAATGATTCCCTGCTTTCACGTTTAAAATCCTTGGGGATTATTCCCATCCCCAACCCCATATTTTTATACGAATTTGGTGATGGGTATTTGAGAAATTATGGGGAAGAAAGGGCCAACCGAATGTTTGCGGCCAAGAGCTACTTTGACGCTGGGATTATCGCCGCCGGCTCTTCCGATTGTCCCATTACATTTTCCAACCCTATTCGTAATATCAGTGCTGCAGTCAATCGCAAAACTCAGACTGGAAATGTGGTGAGTCCTCAGGAAAGAATTACAATTCCTCAGGCTCTTCGAATGTTTACCATAAACGGTGCCTATGCTTCTTTTGAGGAAGGAATAAAAGGATCCATTGAAGAAGGTAAATTGGCCGACCTGGTGGTATTGTCCGGATCTTTGTATGACACTCTTCCTGAAGAATTGGAAAATTTGTCGGTGGATATGACTTTTATTGATGGAAAAATGGTTTACCAAAAATAAAAATGATTGCTATATATTATTATGTTGGGGAGCATCGAAAGTTGGGGACCGAACTTCTTGAGAAAGCCTGGATTGAGTTCATGCCAGGTGAAAAGATGCCCCCGGTGAAAAAAAACAAAAAAGGGAAGCCTTATTTTCGGGGAGGTTCCCGGCACTTGTCCATCAGTCATACTGGAAACTTTTGGGCATGTGTTTTTTCAGATGGGCTTGTAGGATTGGATATTCAGGAACTAAAGCCAGCGATTCCTATTGAAAAAATTGCCCGCCGCTTTTTTACACCAAAAGAGACGGATTTGATAATTGAAAAGGGAGAAGAAGCTTTTTATGCTTTATGGACCAGAAGAGAAGCCGTTGGGAAGCTTTTGGGCACTGGATTTTTCATTCCACCAAAATCGGATAAAAGTTTTTTTGTAGAATACTTTAGGTTGGAAGAGAAAGTTGTGGGAGCACTGGCGACCACCAGAAAAGAGAAAATATGGATGAAAAAAATCAATTAAAGCAGGCCTATGGTGCAGCCATCATTTTTTCTTTGGTGGTAGGCTTTTCGTTTTTGGCTGTAAAAACCTGTGTGCCATTAGCTTCCACATTGCAGATTTTAGTGTGGAGATACAATTGGGCGGCTCTGCTGATGGGCGTGTTGATTGCCATAGGGATTGTCAAGATTCGATTGGCGGGAAAGCCGAAGAAGAATTTAATGTTGACAGCGGGTTCTTACATTGGTTTCATGATTTTTCAGACCATCGGCTTGATTTTTGCCACATCTATTGAGAGTGGAATCATTTTTGCTATCATCCCGATTTTATCAAAATTAATTGCGGGAGTTGTTCTTAAAGAAAAGACCGGATGGGTTCAAAACATTTCCATGGTGCTATCCATATCGGCCTTGATGGTTATGATTCTTATGGGTTCCACCGGAATTCAAACCAATATAATAGGCTTGGTTGTGTTGATTATAAGTAGCATTTCAATGGCCATTAGCAATGTGTATATGAGATATGTAAGGCAGGTATACAGGCCGGTTGAGATTACGGCGGCAATCTGTTTTATGGGAGTGTTTGCTTTCAATTTGGGATATTTGGTTTCCGGAGAGGCCGTTCACTACCTGGAGCCTTTGAGGTATACGGAGTTTGTGGTGTCTACCCTATATTTGGGAACGGCCTGCATTGTGCTGTCGGCTCAACTCATGGCCTTTATGTTACGTTATATGCCGGCGGTAAATGCTACTATTTTTGGCAATTTGTCCACTGCCATTTCCATTGTGGCAGGGGTGGTTATTCTTAAAGAGCCCCTGATGCTCTACCATATTTTATGTACTGTGTTAATCATTCTTGGAGTTTTGGGCGTAAGCAAGCCTGACATAATAGGAAATTTTTTAAAAGAAAGGAAAACTGTTAAAGAATCATGAAAATTACATTTTTATCCGAAAACAAAACGGATCAACCTCCCTATTTGGGAGAGCATGGCCTTTCCGTGTTAGTAGAAACCGAAGCAACCAAAATTCTTTTCGATGCAGGGGCATCGGATCTTATGCATCAGCACGCCAAGGAAAAGAAATTGGACTTGGGGCAGGTGGACTTATGCGTCATTAGCCATGGGCATTTTGATCACACTGGAGGTATTCCTTCTTTTGTGAATACCAACAAGAAAGCTCCCATAGTGGTTCACAAGGAAGGATTTCAAGAAGCCTATTATATGGAAAAAGGTGTAATGGAGAAGGAACCTTGTTCTATTTTATGGACAGAAGAGCAAAGACTCCAAATTGAGCCCAGATTATATGAAACGGAAGGCCCTTATTTTTGGACTAAAGATGTGTGGGTTTCAGGTACCATACCGGAGCAATATGGAAACGAATCCATTGAAGACTTCTACATAAAAGAAGAAGATGGAAGCTATCGGAAGGATCCCATGAAGCATGAACAATTTCTTGTGGTTCGTGAGAAAGGAGAGTTGTATCTGTTTTTTGGATGTTCTCACAAAGGGGTATTTCCTGCTTTAAACTATGTAAAAGATCAGTTCCCCAATGAAAAAATCAGACTATTGGTAGCCGGCATGCATTTATATAACGGAGATTGTAATATGATTTCCCGGGTGATTCAACGACTTCTTTCTTATGAAATTCCAGAAATTTTACCGGTGCATTGTACAGGAATTCACGGGATTTGTCAGATGAAACAGGAATTGCCTAATGTGGTGAAAATTGCTTGTGTAGGAGATGAATTTGAATATTGATTGGCTGCGGCGAACCGAAAGATTAATCGGGTCAGAAGGAGTGGAACGGCTACAGAAGGGAAAAGTTCTGGTTTTTGGAATAGGTGGAGTCGGGGGTTCAGCCGCTGAAGCGTTGGCTAGGGCCGGCATTGGTACTTTGGGGTTGGTGGACAAAGACATTCTAGAAGAAACCAATTTAAACCGGCAGGTTATCGCACTGCGTTCCACTTTGGGAAAACCAAAGGTGGCAATTATGGAGGATCGTATTAAGGACATTAACCCCGAAGCATGTGTGGTGTCGTATCATCAGTTTTACTTGCCTGAAATGGCAGAAGATATCGTATTAGAAAATTACGACTATGTTGTGGATGCCATTGATAATGTGACGGCAAAAATAGAATTGATTTGTCGTTGTTACGAAAAGAGGATTCCTATCATTAGCTCTATGGGCATGGGAAATCGAATGGACCCATTGAAAATGCAAGTGGCGGATATTTATGAAACGGAAATTTGTCCTCTCGCAAAGGTGGTGCGAAAGGAGCTGCGAAAACGAGGCGTTCCACAACTGGAAGTGATATATTCAAGAGAATCTCCGCTAAAACAGACACCTCCGGGAAGCATTTCATTTGTTCCCCCCGTAGCCGGAATGGTAATGGCTTCTCTGGTAGTTAAAAGGATACTGGAGGCGAATGATGAAAACTAGGGATCTGGCATTGAAGTATTTAACGAACCGAAGTCGCAGCATCAAGGAAATGAAATACTATTTGAATCAAATGAAGGTGCCTCTCTTGGAGATAGAAGATGTTGTTCAACAACTATGTGAAGAAGGGTATTTGGATGATTTGGCGTATGGTATGGAATACATTCGCTATGCCACCTTAAAAAACAAAGCCAAAAGAAGGATTCAAAGTGAACTTCAGCAGAAGGGAGTTTCCGATGAATTGTTTCAACAAGCTTGGAATCGCCTTTCTTTAGAGGAAGGAATGGTTTCTCAAGACCCTGGTGCAGAGAGAAAAAAGGCAGAGGAACTGGTGGCATTATGGTGGGGGCAAAAGGATTTTACGGAAAAAAATCTTCGGAAAGCTGCTACTAAGCTGAAAACATTGGGATATGATACGGATACCATCTATCATACTTTAGGAAAATGGATGGGCAAGTTGGAAGAGTGAGGAAACGGTGTGATGGGGGCAATCAAAGTCAAGGAAATTAATCTGGAACAGGGAAGCCCTACGGTAGAACAAGCCATGGGCCGTTTAGTGAACGGATTGTCTACGGCAAAAGGAGCGGGATTTCGAAGCGTCATTTTAATTCACGGATATGGATCCAGCGGCATAGGCGGTGCAATTAAAGTTGGAGTTTTGGGAAAGCTGAAAGAACCTATGTTGAAAGGCATGATTCGAGATTTTGTAGCAGGGGAAAAGTGGAATGAACATAAAAAGACCTATTTGGAACAATGCCCGCAGCTAAAGGAATATGAGGACAGGATTCGTGGAAATCCAGGTGTTACAGTAGTAATTTTAAAAGGATGAGAAGTGAGAAGCACCAAATAGCGTACATTAATTCCGATATAGTTTCCTTAGCAAGAAAAGGAGGGAAATCGGATGATGTGGTTGAGTTGGAGTTTTATGCTCCTTGCTTTCATTCTGTTAGGGGTTCTATGGAAAGAGGAGTGGAGTCAGAGGGAGGAAAAAGCAACGTGGCAAGTAAGGAAAGAATACGAGAGGGAATGGAGCTGTTTTACGGAACCATCATAGAGAATTATAAGCAGTCTCAAAGAGCTGTCATGACGGAATCCAAGGTATCTGCTATCTTTAAAAAGGCGGATTATAAAACCAGGATGGAAGAGTTTTCCAAGGTAAAAAAAGCGGCTTCTATGTTGAAGATGGAATCGGAGCCGGGAAACACCCTCATGGAAGAAGATTTGTTGGAAAACCTCCAAGTTGCGAAAGCCCGTTTGATGGAGTTGTGCGAGTCTCAAATCCAATTGCAGAAGATTTTGCAAGCCAAGGCTACCCGAGAAAGAAAAGTTTCCATTAAAGAATACACAAGGGCGATGGAGGCTGTGCGAGAGGGCCATGAGCGAATGCAGCGATCTCTGCATCAGCTGGATATAATTTATTCTGATTGGTTGGAAGAATGTTAGGAGGAAGCAAGAGGGATGACGGAGGGGCAAATCAAGAAACTTTATATTATTCAAATCCTCGAAGTGCTGAAACGGTATTCCGATGTGGACCATCCGCTGATGCAGAAGGACATTATGGATTTGATGCGGAGAGAGTTCGGCGTAGAGTGTGAGCGAAAAGCGGTGGGAAGAAATATCGAGAATCTAAAAGATGTGGGGTATGACATTGAATATGATAATGGATACTATTTGGTGCAGAGAGATTTTGAGGAAAGCGAACTTCGCTATTTGATTGACAGCATTCTGGCTTCCCGCTATATCCCCACCAAGCAAGCCAAAGATCTTATTGAGAAACTTACCCGTCAATCCAACATTTACTTTCGAGACAAGGTGAGACATATTTGCAACATTACCAACATGGACCATCAGGATACCAATGAGCTCTTTTTTACGATAGATGTTCTTTCTGAAGCCATTTCTCAGCATTTTCAAGTTCAGTTTTATTATCGGAAATATAATACCGAGAAGAAGCTAGTCCATACTTCCACAGAAAAACATTTGGTGAATCCTTATCAAATTGTGCTGGCAAACGGAAAATACTATTTAGTAGGCAATGTGGATAAATACCCGAATGTGACCCACTTTAGAGTGGAAAGAATATGGGACATTGAAATGATTCCCAGGCAAAGAAAAGATCCCAGAGAAGTTCAAGAATTGAAAACCGGATTTGATTTGCCCAAACATATGGTAGAACATGTGTATATGTTCAGTGGGCCTTCCATACGAATTCTTATGAGGATAGAAAATGATATCATCGGGGATGTGATTGACTGGTTTGGGTCAGAAATTGAAATTAAACCGGATGCAAAAAACGGCAACAATAGTTCGTTGGTGACGGTTCGTGCCAATGAAAATGCGATGAAATACTGGGCCATGCAATTTGGAGAAAAGGTGGTCATTTTAGAACCGGATTCTCTGCGGGAAAAAATCAAGAAAGCATTGGAAATTATGAATAATCATTATAGGGAGGATTAGATAAATGAAAAAAGCAATCATTACGGGGGGGCCCACCAATGAATACATTGATGAAGTGATGAAGATAACCAATATGTCTACCGGTTCTTTAAGCCTGGCCCTTGCCAATGAATTCTTGAAGGCAAAGTATGATGTGGATTTGGTTTTGAATCGAGGGATTTCTTATGATGCCATCAAAGATTATGAAAACTCCGGAAACCTACGGGTTTTTTTGGTGGAAACCACAGAGGAGATGATGGAACAATTAAAAGATTTGGGAGAAGAGAGGGCTTCTGTGGATATTATTATTCATGCTGCCGCGGTGGGTGACTATAAAGCAGACTTCACTTTCTTGATGGAAGATTTGGCTCGTTATATTTTTAAAGCAAATGAGAAAAAGCCTTTCGCTAATGAAAAAGAAGTACTTCACTTGCTTGAAGACGGGGCTTACCGAATAGACAATAGTTCAAAAATCAGCAGCTATCAGAAAAATCTTTCTGTAAAGCTTACTCTTACGCCAAAAATTATCGGCAACCTACGCAAGTGGTTTCCCAACAGCTTGTTGGTGGGGTGTAAGTTATTGGAAAGTGTGGAAAAAGAAGAGTTGTATCAGGTGGCTCAAAAATTAGCTGCGAAGAATCAAATGGATTTGATTTTAGCTAATGATTTGTCTGAATTAAGGGCGGGGAAACCCGCTAGATATGTAGTGGACGGGGAAGGATACACAGGGGTTCAACTGAATACCCCGGAGGAGATTTTCAAACACCTTCACCAAAGTCTTTCAGAAAAAGGGCTTGCCTAGAATTTGCGGGACTGATGGATGTAAAATATGGTTCAATGTTGGAATTTCATTGATTACCGAGTTATCTTTTAGTATAATAATGGTATGGAAAATATGACAAATGAGCAGCGTGGGTTTTTCAAAAAGAGGGCAGATGCACTCTGGGTTTTTTTGTGCAAACAAAAGAATCTGTTTAAAACCAGATATGGAATTTTAGGATTTATAGCTATTTTGTTGGTTATGGGGAAGCTTTTATTGTTTTATCAATTAATGAGCATTACTACCAACCTGTTTTTTATTTGGATGACTACCTGCCTTATTTTGGGAATTTTGTTTTCTTTTTTCAGAAACAAGTGGATTCCTCTTATTTTATTCACATTCATTTCGATTCTTATGTTTTCCGATGTGACCTATTCCACCTTCTTTAACCGGTATCTTTCGGTGGGCATGTTGGGTGCGGCCGAGGTATTGGGCGATATTGGAGAAAGCATTAAGGCCGTTATACGACCTCACTTTTTTTTCTTATTTTTGGATGTGGTGGTTTTGTATGTTACATTTTTTGTTCATAAAATACCTTGGCGTAAACCGGTGATTCGTAATGAGTGAACGGGGCAGGAAAAGAACTGGTTTGTTGATGGCAATCCTATTGGTGGTTGTTATCATTTGGAACCCTATACAATCCAAATTTTTGACTTCTCTTTCCAACCAGGAATTTTTCTCTTACCATATCAAAGACTTGATCAGTGGTATTTGGGGAGAAACGTATGAAGGACAAATGGATGGCCTTTCCAATGAGTATGAAACGGAAAAAAATGGCCCTCATTTTGGGGTTGCAAGCAATCGCAATGTAGTGATTATTCAAGTGGAATCTCTTCAAAACTTTGTGATAGGGAGAACCTATAACGGCCAAGAGTTGACTCCAAATTTGAATCGGCTATTAGAGGAAAATACCACGTATTTCCCTCGTTTTTATCAACAAATCGGAAGTGGCAACACCTCGGATGCCGAATTTGCAGTGAATCATTCTCTTTATGGAACCTTGGCCAGCTACACCTATAAATTGTATCCCAACAATTATTTCCGGGGATTGCCGGTACTATTAAAGGAAAGAGGCTATGATACGGCAGTATTTCATGCTTTCGAAGATCAGACTTTTTGGAATAGGGAAGAAGCGTATCCGGCCATTGGATTTGACCGTTTTTATGGCGGATTAAATGACCAGGGCCGAGACGGGGACTATACCATGACAGAATGGATGGGATGGGGATTAACAGACTCTGAGTTTTACCCCCAAACCATCGAATTTATGAAGCAACTCAATCAACCTTTTTATGGACTGGTCATCAGCTTGTCAAATCATCATCCCTATGAAATGCTTCCTCATTACCGTTTTATCGATCTTTATCCGGAAGACAAAGGAACCATAGTAGGGAACTATTTGAATAGTGTGGCATATACCGACTATGCTCTCGGCTTATTTTTTGAAGATTTGAAGGCCGAAGGGCTCTATGACAATACATTATTTTTGATATATGGAGACCATGTGGGCTTGACTCAAAATCCGGAGATTAATCAGGGAATGGAACGCCTTTTGGGCCGAGAATATGGTCCCTTGGATATGCTAAATATTCCCTTACTGATTCATCTTCCCTCGGCAGAAAACACCTTGAAAGGCGAGATTCTAACGGTGGGCGGCCAGACAGATATTCTTCCCACGATTGCCTATTTACTTGGATGGGAAGAATTGGACACGCTGTATGTGGGACATAATATTTATACGGTAAAGCAAGGCTTTGTAGCTCAACAAACATATATGCCTAAAGGCTCTTTTATCAGCGATGATTTGGTTTATATTATGAGTCGAGACGGCATCTTTGAACATGGAGAAGCCTTCGATTTTTATACGGGGAAGTTGCTGCCATTGGAGCAGGCAAGGAAGGGATATGAGAGAAGCATCTCTATCGTCAATACTTCGGAATACATTTTGAAAAGCGATGCCTTACGCAAGATTTATCTAGAAGGGAAAGCATTGTCAGAGGTGGATGGAGAGAAAATATCAAGAACGCATCCGGATGTGATTGGGGTGGTTGAGCAGCTATCGGGAGATCACCGGACGGCCCAAATTTTGGAGGCTTTGACTGCAACCTATGGACAAGGATATCAAACTCTATACATTCGGGCAGAATGGAATCAAGATAGCCAACCCTATGTTATTTTTGGACCGGAAAATCAACAGAGCATGAATTGGGATCAATTAATAGAATGGATGGAAAACCACGGGAATGCTCAAATCGTGGTGGATATTCCTAAGAGCGGTGATTATTTAATGCAATATACAAAAAGCCGCAGCGAAGCCGCAGCCTCACAAATGATTCCTATATATCGCAGCAGCCAGGAGTATTCCGGGCGATACGAGGGGATTCTTTGGGTTTCTTCTGAGACTATGAGCTGGGAGGAACAAAAAAACTTTGCCAAAAGTCATCGCGTATGGGCTTTGATATCACAACAAGAGATACCCCAAGAAGATTTAGCCAATTTAACAAAGGAAGGAACTTCCGTATATGTTTTTAGTGCAGGCCTTGGAACGATTCGGGCAATTCATTAACAACAGAATACAGTGGTACCGAAGAAGATATCACCAGTGGGTCATAAACCTGAGAATCAATTACAAGATTTTTGGGCCAATGGCTGGGTTTCAATTAATAAAAATTAAAAGAAAAGCCCAGCGGAAAAGTCATTTATTATTTGAACTGGGAAGGCACAAAGCACAGTGGACCAAGGGTGCAGTTGCATTGCTATTGATTAGTTTGCTTCTTACCAATCCTCTCCAGACATCTTTGGGAAAATCCATCAGCAAGCAGGAATTTTTTTCATATCACATCCGGGACATTCTCTCCTATGTAATAGGTGAAAAAGCTTCCGCAGAAACTGGTTATTACCTAGCCACCAATACGTATGAGGGGCAGCTTTCCGGAGAACTTTTTGGCGTGGCAAAGGGAAAGAACTTGGTGGTCATCCAGATGGAATCCATGCAAAATATGGTGGTCCGGAATGATTATTATGGCCAAGAGCTGACGCCTGTTTTGAATGGGTTAATAGAAGAACAAGGAACTTACTATTTCGACAACTTTTATTGCCAATTGGGGGCTGGTAATACTTCGGATGCAGAATTCGCAGTGAATCATTCTTTGTTTGGAAGTATTGAAAGTTATACATATCAGTTGTTTGAAAACAATTATTTTTATGGCTTGCCCAAGGTGCTGCAAGAGGAAGGTTATCAAACCGCGGTATACCATGGATTTCAGAAAGGCTTTTGGAATCGAGAGAATATATATCCGAAATTGGGTTTTGAATACTTTAAAGGTGGAGACGACTATACTAACGACAATATTCAAGGACTTGGTGGCGGAAATATAGTGGGCATCAGTGATTCTGCCTTTTTTCAGCAAACCATTGAAGATATGAAGAATCTGCAAGAACCTTATTACAGCTTTATTATTACCTTATCCACTCATAATCCCTTTGAGTTACCAGAGAATTTAAAAGAGATTAGCTTGAAACAGGAAGATTGCAACCTCTTCGGAAACTATTTGAATTCTGTGCGCTATTCGGACCGTTGTCTGGGAGAGTTTTTTGATGGTATGAAAGAAGCCGGACTTTATGAGGATTGTATTTTCATATTGTATGGAGACCATTATGGTATTACCAAAGCAGATAGTAAGTTGTCTGCTCTCGTATCCACATGGTTGGGGCGGGAGTACACTTACGATGAAATGAATCGGATTCCTTTGTTGATTCATATCCCGGGTCACGAAGAAACTCAGACTATATCTACATCAGGTGGTCAGCTGGATCTTTTTCCAACCATCAGTTATTTGATGGGAGTGGAGGAGTTGAATACCATTTATTTGGGTCAAAACTTATTTACGGCTCAAAGAGGTTTTGCCCCTTTTCAATTGCACATGTTAAAGGGATCTTTCGTTATGGACGATGTAGTGTTTGAAATGAGCCGGGATGGAATTTTTAAGAACAGCAAGGCATGGAACCGCATTACAGGTGAACCATTAGATATAGAAGACTATTATGCGCAATACAAGGCGGCAAAACAAGCGGTAGAGGTATCAGAATACTACTTATATCATGACATTGCCAGACAAGTACTTTTGGAAGGAAGAAGCATGGTGGATTTATTGGGGGAGCGAACAGAACCGGTTTCACTGCCCAAAAAGATTCCAATTCATACTTTTTACCAAAATTCCATTGAAGAAGTGGATGCAATGGTGGATTGGCTGAGAAAGAATCCAAAAGGTGTTTTGGCGGTAGAGTCCAATCACCCTTATAATATTCTAAAAAAATTCGAAACTGTGTATTCAGGAAAAAAAGGGGTGACCGGATCTATTTTATATGTTGATGAGATAGCCAATGCAGAGTTTTTGAATATGAGAAGTCGCATTGTGCCCTATATGGAAAATTCCACACAAGATTATTCCAAACTGGAATATTTGGGATATCACACCATTCTAATCAAACCGGAAGCCACTGGAATGTCCGGTGATGATTTGAGGTCTTTTTTGGAAGTGAACCAAGTGGCTGGACTCATTGTTAACGAGGAGAATTGTCTGGACTATCTTCCCTTCAAAACCAATTTGGGAATTAAACTGTACCAAAAAGAGAAAAATGTTCTAATAAGACAATAATCAATCTCTTGAAAGAAAGGGTTTATCATGGAAATCCCATTTCAATGGTTTTTCATCGCAATTCCATTGTTGCTACTGGTGGTAATCGGTGTATCCATTGTGCAAAACAATAATCTTAAGAAGGAAATCAGGGACAGTAGATCCGAAACGGTCCATTTTATCCAGTCGAAAATGACCGATGTTTCTATGCAACAAGAACAAAAGCTGGAATATATTCGTTCTTCGATGGAATACCGTTTAAACTCCATGCAGGATGACCAAAACAAGCGATTGGGGGAGATGAGAGAAACGGTAGACGAAAAGCTGCAAAAAACACTGGAGGACAAAATTGGCCAATCCTTTCGCCTGGTTTCGGAGCGGTTGGAACAAGTCTATAAGGGGCTGGGTGAAATGCAAAACTTGGCTAGCGGAGTCGGGGACCTGAAAAAGGTATTGTCTAATGTGAAAACCCGGGGAATGTTAGGGGAAATACAGCTGGGGGCTATTTTAGAGCAGCTTCTTAGCAAGGAGCAGTATGAAGAAAATGTGGTAACGCGAACCTCCGGTTCCGATAGAGTGGAATTTGCTATTAAACTGCCCGGAGATCAACGAGGAACCATATGGTTACCTGTCGATGCCAAGTTTCCTCAAGAGCCATATTTGAAGCTCTTAGAAGCCTATGAAGAGGGATCTCAAGAGCAGGTGGATGCGGCCTATAAAGTTTTGGAGCGCGCCATAAAAACGGCAGCAAAGGACATTCACGACAAGTACATTGAAGTCCCCTCTACCACGGATTTTGCCATCCTGTTTCTGCCGATTGAAGGTCTTTATGCGGAGGTGGTCCGCCGTGGGATGGTTGAAATACTACAAAGAGAGTACAAAGTGAACATAGCAGGGCCCACTACCATGGCCGCTTTATTGAATAGCCTGCAAATGGGCTTTAAGACCTTGGCGATTCAGCGGCATTCCAGCGAAGTATGGAATGTATTGGGTGCTGTGAAAACAGAATTTGATAAATTCGGTCAAGTTCTTGTTCAGACTCAGACACGACTAAATCAAGCGAATAGTGAATTGGACAAGCTGGTGGGTGTGCGAACCAGAAGCATTCAAAGAAAGCTGAGTAATATTGCCGGTATGGATGAAAACATAACCCGAGAGCTGTTGGGATTGGAAGAGGCGCCATTTTTGGAAGAAAAAGAATTCGAAGAAGAGTAAAGGAGGTTCTGATGAATATTTATGCCATCGGAGATTTGCATCTGTCTTTGAATGAAAACATTGAAAAACCTATGGATGTGTTTGGAAGCGAATGGGAAAACCATTCCTTTCGCCTGTTGGAAGCTTGGGATGCCTCCATTTCAGACGAAGATCTTGTTCTTTTGTGTGGGGATATATCCTGGGCATTGAAATTGCCCGAAGCCATGGCGGATTTGGATTACATTCATGACAGACCGGGCAAGAAGGTGTTAATTAAGGGGAACCATGACTTGTGGTGGACTTCCATCAAACGGCTGAATCAGCTTTATGAAGATTTGTTTTTTTTACAAAACGACTTTTTTTTATTTGATGAGACCGCCATATGTGGCAGCAGGGGATGGACATGCCCCGGAAATGAAGATTTCAAAGCCCAGGATATGAAAATCTATGAGCGGGAGCTTTTGCGGCTGAGGATGTCTCTGGAAGCGGCATCCCTTGCCGGGTATGGAAAAGGGCAAGAAGGCGCCATTATCACCATGATGCATTTTCCGCCTACCAACGACCAACTGGAAGATTCTGGATTTACCCGAATTTTTGAGGAGTTTGGGGTTGAAACCGTAGTGTATGGCCATTTACATGGAGCAGAAAACCATGGACGAAGTTTGAAAGGGGTCCGTAACGGAGTGAACTATCGTCTTGTTGCCTTCGATTATTTGAAGGGGAAACCGGAGAGATTATTATGAAAAGAGCCATCATTATTGTATTGGATAGTCTTGGTATTGGACCATTGCCGGATGCGTCCCTGTATGGGGATGAAGGAGCCAATACATTGGGAAGCATAATGCAGAAAAACCCGCATCTTAAGATTTCAAATTTGGCTGACTTAGGATTAGGCCATATTGATGGAGTGAATTTTCCCATGTTGGCTGTGGATGAGTTTCAAGGAAGTTTTGGCAGGCTTGGGGAGGCCTCCAAAGGGAAGGATACTATAACCGGACATTGGGAAATTGCCGGAATATATACAGAGGAACCTTTTAAAACATATCCGGATGGATTTCCTGGTTCTTTCATAAAGGCTTTTGAAGAAGCCATCGGGCTGAAGATATTGGGAAATTATGCCGCTTCCGGGACTGAAATCATTGAAGAATTAGGGCCTCTTCATGAAGAAACAGGGAACCCAATTGTGTATACTTCCGCCGATAGTGTGTTTCAAATTGCAGCGAATATTCAAGTCATTTCCTTGGAAAGACTTTATGAGATTTGTCAAATTGCG
The DNA here is from genome assembly GCA_964489555.1 of uncultured Oscillospiraceae bacterium. GTDB lineage: Bacteria > Bacillota > Clostridia > Peptostreptococcales > Anaerovoracaceae > JAAZGD01. The sequence goes on from CAZAZF010000002.1 coordinate 170,037, forward strand.
CGGAAAATGCTGGTGGGAGATTTGGCATGTGGCAGGGTGATTGCAAGGCCCTACGAAATCAGTGAAGGCAAACGGATTCGAACATCAGATCGCAAAGATTATGCGGTTTCTCCGCCGGAGGAAACCCTGTTGGACAAGGTGCAAAAGAAAGGGATGGAGGTTCATGCCATCGGAAAAATTAAGGACATATTTAACGGACAAGGAGTAACTCATTCTCTCCATACGGATAGCAATCTAGACGGGGTTCAGAAAACCCAAGAAGTCCTGAAAACCGATTTTGAAGGCCTGATATTTACCAACTTGGTGGATTTTGATTCCAAATACGGACATCGAAGAGATGTGGAAGGCTATGGAAAGGCTTTGGAAGAATTTGACGAAAGATTGCCGGATTTGATAAAAGAGCTGAAAGAAGAAGATTTGTTGTTTATTTGTGCAGATCACGGAAATGACCCGGCTCACACAGGCTGGGATCATACTCGGGAATATGTGCCGGTTATGATTGCCGGCAAACAGGTAAAAAAAGGAGCCAACATAGGAACCAGAGAATCTTTTGGAGACATCGCGGCCACTATTTGCCAGTATTTAGAAACGGAACCACCCTCTATGGGGAAGAGCTTTCTACCCCTTATCTTAATAACCGGAGCCTGATCAATGAATATGGTATCAATTATTGAAAAAAAGAAACAAGGAGAAACCTTATCTCAAGAAGAAATCAAGTATGTAATTCAGGAGTATACCCAAGATTGCCTCCCGGATTATCAGATTTCTGCTTGGTTGATGGCCATTTGGTTTCAAGGAATGAATCGACAAGAGACTCACTGGCTCACGGACGCTATGCGTTTTTCCGGAGATGTAGTGGATCTGGCGGCGATTCATGGAATTAAGGTGGATAAACACAGCACGGGTGGTGTGGGCGACAAGACCTCCTTAATAGTGGGTCCATTGGTGGCGGCGGCCGGGATTCCGGTTGCCAAAATGAGTGGCCGAGGGCTGGGATTCACCGGAGGTACCATAGATAAATTGGAAGCAATTCCTGGTGTTCAAACCTCTTTACCAGAAGAAGAGTTTATTGCTTTGGTGAATCGAATCGGCCTTTCTATTATTGGTCAAACAGCTCATATTACGCCGGCGGATAAAAAGTTGTATGCGCTCAGAGATGTTACCGCTACCATTGACAATACCAGCTTAATTGCTTCCAGTATTATGAGCAAAAAATTGGCTTCCGGAAGCGATGCCATTGTGTTGGATGTGAAATGTGGCAATGGTGCTTTCATGGAAAAGCTGGAAGACGCAGTTAAATTGGCAGAGATGTTGGTAGAGCTGGGAAAGGATGCGGGAAAAAATACGGTGGCTCTAATAACGGATATGAACCAACCTTTAGGAAATGCCGTGGGCAATGGAAACGAAGTCTGGGAGGCGATTCAAACCTTGAAAGGAGAAGGTCCCGGGGACTTAACAGAATTAGCTTTAACATTGGCTGGTATGATGATTTTTGTGGGAGAGAAAGCCAAAACCCCGGAGGAAGGGACTCTGTTGGCAAAGAAAATGTTGAAAAACGGGGAGGCTTTGAAAAAGTTCAGGGAATTCGTAGAAGGACAGGGTGGCAGCGGACAAGTGGTAGAAGATTCTTCGTTATTGCCTCAACCAGCCTATTTCATACAAGTGAAAGGTCCTTTTATAAAAGGATATGTGACCGGTTTATCTGCGCGTCAGATTGGTATTGCATCTCAAATGGCGGGGGCGGGACGAGTAACAAAAGAAGAAGAAATTGATTTAGCAGCGGGCATTCGGCTACTGAAAAAAGTAGGAGATTCCCATCAGCCGGGGGAACTGTTGGCGGAGGTCTTTGGAAATCATCCGGATAAAGTGAAACAAGGAGCTCTAGAGGCGGAAAAAGCGTTCGCGATTGGAACGAAAGCTCCAAAAAAGACTCCCATTATTCTGGAAATTATTACTTGACGGAGGAAGTTTTTATTTTAGCCTATCAGGGTTTAAAGCCTGTAGAGACTCTGGTAAAAATAACCCGTCTTTTCGAACCAAAACATCATCAAACCAAATTTCACCTCCGCCGTATTCCGGTCTCTGGATTAGAACCAGGTCCCAATGTAGGGCGGATTTGTTTCCGTTAAAGGCATCATCGTAAGAAGCGCCGGGGGTAAAGTGGAAAGACCCCGCAATTTTCTCATCAAATAATGTGTCTTTCATAGGTTCCATGATATAGGGATTGACTCCCAAAGCAAATTCACCGATATATCGTGCACCCTCATCGGTGTCGAGAAGTTGGTTGATTTTCTGGGTGTCATTCGCGGTGGCTTTTACAATTTTCCCATCCTTAAAGGTAAACTCGATATTTTCGTATGTGAATCCCAGCTCTTCTGAAGGAGTGTTAAATCGAATCTTACCATTAACTGAATCTTTGATAGGTGCAGTGTACACTTCTCCGTCCGGGATGTTCCGTAGACCACTACATTTAATCGCAGGGATTCCTTTAATGGAAAAAGTTAAATCGGTGCCGGGAGCTTTCAAATGAACTCGATCTGTTTTCTCCATCCATTCCACTAAGCTATCCATGGCTTTTCCCATTTTCTCATAATTCATTGTGCATACTTCAAAATAGAAGTTTTCGAAGGCTTCTTGACTGAGATTAGCCAATTGGGCCATCGAAGGGTTCGGATATCGAAGCACCACCCATTTGGTTTGATTGACCCGATAATCCAGAACTGGCCTTAGCATTCTCATATAGAGATTGGTTTGGGAAGTGGGGACGTCAGAAAGTTCTGCTGCATTTTCAGTGCCTCGAATGGCAATGTAAGCATCCATGCCTTTCATTTCTTCCATCTTATAGTTACAGAGATATTCCAGTTGGGCCTCTGAGGCCTCCATCATAATTTCTCTTAGAATGGAGCTATCTCTACTGGTGATGTAGGGATATCCTTTTTGTTGATAAACTTCTTTTATAAGTTGTCGAACCAAAGGTCGCGTAGCTTCCCCCTCATAGTCAATGAGTACCTTTTCTCCGGGTTGTACTTCGCAAGAATATTGTACTAAAGTTTGAGCGAGTTTAATGATTCGAGAATCCATACATATCCTCCTTTTCTATAGCAACAGTGATGCATTCATTTTAATGGAAAAAGAGAGATTGTACAACCGGATTTCGGAATGCAGGGAAAGAGAAGAAAATCAATCCCAGAAGAATCGTAAGAAAACGACAAAATAATGTAAAAAAAAACAAATTTTTTGCCTTTTCAAAAAGGAGCCTTTATCTTATAATTGTGTGGAGGCGAAATGATTTTATTAAATTCTTAAATTGCAATAACAAATTGAATAGTATTGTGGTTGATGATGGAGTGGTTCAACAAACAAATCTTTAGAGGAGGAAGGAACCATGCAGGGTGGGAAACAAATGTCATGGAACCAAGCTTTACCCCCTTCTCGACAAGAGGATTTGAAGGGGTTGATTCGTTTTATTGAAAAGGAATGGGTTCCAAATGCACAACCTTTGGGGCAAGAAGATGTAGCCCAATTAGAAAAAGCCTTGGGCTTATTGAAAAAAATCGGAAATGGGGAGACCTTTTCGGAGGAAGAAATTTTTATAAGATGTAGAAATCAGGATTCATTGGGTTATAACGCGTTGCAAATTAAAATCAATGATCAGGAATTGGAGATTGCACAGATTTTCAAATTTTTATCGGAAAACGGCTTGCAAAAAAAACGAGACCGTCTCTATTATTTAAGTGGTGAAGGGCATTGTGAAAATTATTTGGGCGTATGGAACGGAATCTGGGATATTTTATCGGATATGCGGAGGTTTTTAGAGAGCAACAACTGGAAACTAAGTGTTGAACACAAACAATAATCATTTAGAGTCCGTCAAGAAAAAGGGGCCGGCAACCACCACGGTCTCTTTTTCATTGTTGACATCTTCGATTTATGGTTCTTGTGAAAATTGCTTTTTTCTGTTATAATTTTATAAAATAATGAGATGAAGCTTCCGTGAAAGGGGGCTGGCATCGAATAGGAGGACATATGGATAAGTTAGTTGCAACAATGAGAGAGCCGAAATCAAAGGCCAAACAATTGAGAAAACAGGGAGTCATCCCCGGTGTTTTATATGGAAAGAGTCTGGATGAAGCTCTTAGCCTACAGTTTCCGCTTAGGGAAGTAGAGCATTTTTTGAAAAGAAACACCATTGGATATAAAGTGGAAGTGGAAGTAGATGGAAAAAAACATCTGGCATTGTTAAAGGAATTGACCTATACACCGGCTGTAAACAAAATTGAACATCTCAGTTTTCAGGCATTAATGAAGGGTGAAAGGGTTAACAGTAGTGCTCAGATTTTCTTGGTAAATCAGGAGAAAATCAGCGAGACCATTATGCAGACTTTATTTGAAATACCTTATAAGGGCTTGGTAGAAGAATTGTTTACCCGTATCGAAGTGGATATGGAAGGAATGCAGGTGGGAGACCAAGTCTTAGTGTCTCAATTAAATATTCCAAATAAAGAAAGAATTGAAGTGTTATTACCGGAAGATACCATGGTGGTCACTGTCGTAGAGAAGAGCAAGATGGATGTAGATCTTGATACTTCTGAAACCACAGAAATGGAAGAAGTAGGTATGGTTGGGAAGGCAGAAACTGCCCCGGAAGAAAAACAAGAGGAAGAGTAGGGTCTTGTATTTTTCGCTCTGCAAACAGAAGCAAAACAAGAAGCCAGTTCCTTTGTCGGGGACTGGCTTTTTTTAAGGTAGGACGGGCATGCCGCTTATGGGGAATAATGAAGAAAGAAGGCAAAAAAATTGATTGGGACTTCGATTCAAATGGAGGCAAGTGGGGAGAAGGGAAAGCTTTCCAGAAAATATAGAGTGTTGGTAAATGATGCGGACTTTACTCAACGATTAAAAATGTCGGCGGCCTTTAATTATTTCCAGGAGATCGCGGCTTTGCATGCTGAAAAACTGGGTGTTGGGTTCGATGAATTAAACAAAAAACATGGAGCCATATGGATTCTTGTAAGAATGAGAGTGGATTTTAACCGGCTTCCCAAATGGAATGAAGAAGTATATTTGGAAACATGGCCTCAAAAACCAAGCAAGGTTCATTTTGAAAGAGACTATGTGATGAAAGATGATGCAGGGCAGGTAATTGCAAAAGGTATTTCTCACTGGGTACTATTACAAAGAGAAACCAAACAGTTTCTTCGCCCCGCTGTTTTAGAGGATGCCTTCCCCAACTCTCCATATCCATCTCCCATTGAGGAGCCATTAGGCAAATTGAAAGTTCCTGGTGAGTTAGCCGGTGTTTATCAACGGGTAATCGGATGCAGTGACATCGATCAAAATGGCCATATGAACAACTCCAAGTATTTGGACTTTATTATGGATTGTTTCTCTATGAAGGAACTGAGAAGCCATGAGGTGTCTTCCATTCAGGTGAACTATGTAGAAGAAACTTTTCCGGGCGATGTTTTAATGATGAAGAAAAAGATTCTGTCCGGAGAAGTGGGTGAAAAACCAGGGGAAATTTACATAGAAGGGGAGAGAATCCAGGATTCATCCGTTGTGTTTCGTAGTAAAATCAAATTTATAAAGCGAGACGACATGGAAAAGAAATAAAGAAAAACCGTTGTAACAAAGATGTTCCAACGGTTTTTTCGTGGTGAGGCACGAGGGACTCGAACCCCCAACCGACAGATTCGAAGTCTGCGACTCTATCCATTGAGCTAGTGCCCC
>CAZAZF010000003.1:0-158059 GCA_964489555.1 uncultured Oscillospiraceae bacterium
GTTGCCCTCACACGGACCTGAACCGTGCGCGTCTGCCAATTCCGCCATATCCGCATATTGGGTCAGCCGGCATTGCGGTCAATCATTCCCAACGCAAGAAAAATTATAACATATGGCCTTCCTTTATGGCAATAGGGAAGTTGAGAGGAAAGATTCCTTTGGTGTACCTTTGGCGGGAATTCTTTCTTATTGAAACTTTAGGTGATATAATAACTCAAAAGAGTTGAAAAGAAAAGGAGAGGGGAACATGGAACCTTTGCGAAGAAAAATTCAGGAGGAAGGTAAAGCCATCGGAACGGATATCATTAAGGTGGATAATTTTCTCAACCATCAAATAGACATTTCATTCTTGCGGGAAATCGGAAAAGAGCTGGGACAACGTTTTGGAGATTTGGCTCCTAACAAAATTGTAACGGTAGAGTCCAGTGGCATCGCCATTGCCTGCGAAACGGCCAGGTATTTTGGTGACATTCCGGTTTTGTTTGCAAAAAAGGCGGCACCAAACACCTTGGTGGAAGGCTATTACTGTGCACCGGCCAAGTCCTTTACCAAAGGCATTGTTTCCACGCTGAGGGTTTCAAAGAATTTTTTGGGGCCGGATGATCGGGTGCTGATTGTGGATGACTTTTTGGCTTATGGAGAAGCGGCTATGGCTTTGTGCGAGCTTTGTCGTCAAAGTGGAGCTCAGGTGCTAGGCATTGGGGCGGTGATTGAGAAAGAATTTCAGGGAGGCTCAAAACGGTTACGCGAGAAGGGATACCGGGTGGAAGCTTTGGCGGTTATCCAATCCATTCAGGATGGCAAGGTGATTTTCCAAGCAGATTAGAAACGAACAAAATGACAGTGAGAGGATGAATATCTGATTATAATCGTACATATTGTTGAGATGACCATAACAAAGTTCGTGATACCACGAACTTTGTTTCTTTTTTTTGAAAACCTCTTGAAAAATATAGTGGGATGTTGTTGTTCCTCGGGAAAGGCAGGATATAATGGGAGCATAGTAATTAATCACAAGTATCTGAGAATTTTTAATTGGAAGAAGGAGAGAAGAGATGAAGAAAGTTTTATTGATCCTACTGGCACTGGTGCTGGTTTTCAGCTTTGCTGCCTGCGGTGGCGGAGAAGCGGAAGAGGGTGGTGACGAAGTGGCCTTAAAGGTTGGTTTTATTTACATTGGCGTAATCAATGATGGAGGCTATACACAGGCTCATCACGAAGGTACGAAAGCCATGGAAGCTCATTTCAATGGGCAAGTGGAAACTGCCTATATTGAAGGAGTGAACGACGGGGATAAACAGGCTTCCCTGAATGCGGCATTGAATTTGATCGACCAGGGTTGCAATGTAGTTATTGGAACCAGTTACGGATTTATGGATGCATTGGATGAACTGGCCAACTCCGGAGATTATGATGATGTGTATTTCTTCCACTTCTCTGGAAACAAGAGCAATGACACCAACTTTGAGAACTATTTTGGTGCCATTGAAGATCCCCGATACTTATCCGGTATCGTTGCTGGCAGCATGACCGAATCCAACCTTTTGGGATATGTAGCGGCTTATCCTTACACGGAAGTAAATATTGGAATCAATGCTTTCACACTGGGTGCACAATCAGTTAATCCGGATGTAGAAGTCAAGGTAGTATATATCAATTCCTGGTATGACCCCGAAAAAGAAAGAGCGGCAGCAGATGAGTTGGTAGCGGCGGGTTGTGATGTGATCGCGCAACATTGCGACACCACAGGACCTCAGGTTGCAGCAGCAGAGGGTGGCGGATTTGCCATTGGATACAACTATCCCAACAATGTGGCTCCGGAAGCTTTCTTGACGGCTCCTATTTGGCATCATGAAGTGTATCTCATTGACAGAATTCAAAAGATCCTGGATGGAACCTTCGCCCCCGAAAACTATTATGGCACATTAGCAGAAGGCTATGTGGGATTGGCGGATATGACGGATTTGGTTCCTCAGGATGTTCAGGATCTGGTAATGGCGAAAAAGGCAGAAATTGAGCAGGGCGAATTCTTCCCCTTCTCCGGATATATTGAGTACAATGACGGAACCGTTATGTGTGAAGAAGGACAGGTTATGACGGTAGCAGAAATTTGGCAGATTACGGGCCTGGTTAAGGGAGCAAAATAGTTACAGGACCATTGACCATACCCGGTTTTTTCGATAAAATAATGTTAATACTTTATAGTGCAGGGGACATTCAATTTTGATTGTCCCTTGTGCCTTGTTGGAGGATAACGGTGCGGGAAGAATATGCCATTGAAATGAGAGGAATTTATAAATCTTTTGGGTCTATTTTGGCCAATGAGAACGTGAATCTTGAAGTACGCCCTGGAGAGGTTCACGCTCTTTTGGGTGAAAACGGAGCGGGAAAAAGCACCCTTATGAATATGCTGAGCGGAATTTATAAGCCGGACCGGGGTGAAATCCTGGTGAATGGCAGGCCTGTTAGCTTTCATTCTCCCAAGGAATCCATTCGCATGGGAATCGGTATGATTCATCAACATTTCAAGTTGATTGATGTGATGACGGCCAAGGATAATATCATCATTGGGCAGCCTTCCGGGTTTATGCTAAAGGGGAAACAATTGGCGGAAACCATTCGTGGCATTTCTGATCAGTATGGATTGGATATTGATCCGGATAAAAAGGTGTACCACATGTCCGTAGGAGAAAAACAAACTCTGGAAATCATCAAGGTTCTTTATCGGGGAGCGAAAATATTGATTATGGATGAACCCACTGCCGTATTGACTCCTCAAGAAATCAAAAAGTTGTTTCAAATCATTCGAAATATGAAAGAACAGGGCTGTGCGGTGATTATCATTACCCATAAGTTGAATGAAGTAATGGAGATTTCGGACCGGATTACTATTTTGCGAAAGGGGACCTCGGTAGAAACTGTGGAAACGGCCCGGGTAGAAATTCCCCATCTTATTGAAATGATGGTGGGCAAAAAAGTGGATCTGGATATTCACCGGGAATCTTTTCCTGGGAATCGTCCTTTGTTGGCCATGGATAATGTGACGGTGAAGGACCGGGAGGGGAAAAATGCGTTGGAGGATGTAAGCTTCACTTTGAGTGACTATGAAATTTTGGGAGTGGCCGGAGTGGCCAAGAGTGGTCAAAAGGAACTTTGCGAGGTGATTGCCGGATTGATTCCTGCATCCAAGGGTCGCATCTTCTTTGAGGGAGATAATATAGTAGGCAAAAGTCCTCGTGACATTATTCGGTTGGGAATCCGAATGGGCTTCATTCCGGAAGATCGTTTAGGTATGGGTCTGGTGGGCAATATGGATATTGTCCACAATATCGTCTTAAAGGACTATCAAAGTCAGCCGGGGCTTTTTTTAAAGCGAGGTCCCAGTACCCAAAAGGCGAAAAAAATTGTGGAATCTTTGGATATTAAAACTCCCAGTATCTATACGGTAGTAAAAAAATTGTCCGGGGGAAATATTCAGAAGGTGCTTTTAGGTCGTGAGATTGATTCCAGCCCCAAGGTGTTGATTACTGCCTATCCGGTGAGGGGACTGGATATTGGAGCTTCCTACAAGATTTATGAGTTGTTGAACCAACAAAAGAAGGCTGGTGTGGGAATTCTTTTTGTGGGCGAGGATTTGGATGTGCTGATGGCCCTATGTGATCGAGTGATGGTACTTTGCCATGGGCGGGTAACTGGAATCGTGGATCCCGCCAATGTAACCAAGGAAGAAATCGGATTATTGATGACCGGTTCAAGTCGCATTGAAGAGGAGGGCTCCCCTCAATGAATCTGTTGAGAATTGCAAAAAGAGATGATATATCCAGAAAATTTGAATGGGTGGTTCGAGCGGCAGCCATTCTGCTGTCTTTGGTTTTTGCCGGGTTGATTCTGATGATTTTTAAATTAAATCCTTTGGAAGTATTCAAGACCATTTTAATCGGTTCTTTGGGATCGGAGATGAGGATTCATCAAACCATTATCAAGGCCGTGCCTTTGATTATCACCTCTCTTGGTATCCTGGTGGCCTTTAAAATGAAATTTTGGAATATCGGGGGAGAAGGTCAAATTATGATGGGAGCTTTTGCCGCCAGTTATGTGGCTTTATTTTTCCCGGAAATGCCCAAAGTCTTGGCTTTGCCTTTGATGGCTTTGGCTGCGGTGTTGGTGGGAGGATTTTGGGCTTTTATTCCAGCAGCTTTCAAAGCCAGGATGGGAACCAATGAAACCATTTTTACATTGATGATGAATTATGTGGCCATAAAATTTGTTACCTATCTTCAATATCAAGCTTGGATGGATCCGGCGGCCAAAGGCTTTCCGAAAATCGCACCTTTTCCTGAATGGGCCCTCATGCCCAAGCTTTTCGGTCTTCATATTGGTTGGATCATTGCCATCTTATGTGTGATAGGGGTTTATTTCTTTATGAAATATACGAAAAAGGGATACGAGATTACGGTAGTAGGGGAAAGTGTGGAAACGGCCCGTTATGCGGGGATGAATATTAATCGGGTTATCGTGATTGCCATGGTCATATCCGGGGGTCTCTGCGGATTGGCTGGAATGATTCAAGTCTCGGCGGTGGAAAAAACACTGTCTGTGGGTATATCCGGAGGTTATGGTTTTACTGCCATTATCACAGCCTGGCTGGCTCGTCTCAATGCGATTTCGGTGTTTTTTGTGTGCATCGTATTTGCCATGTTGCTGCAAGGAGGTGCTTATATCCAAGTGAATTTGAATGTACCCAGCGCCGTAGCCAATGTGGTGCAAGGAACCATTCTTTTCTTCGTATTGGGTTCGGAGTTTTTTCTTCAGTACCGGGTGCTTCCCGGAAGCTGGTGGAAAAAAATGAAAGGGGAGGTGGCTTAAATGGAAAGTTTCTTAGCCACATGCATTGTGGCAGCCACACCTTTGCTTTTTGCCACGGTAGGAGAATTGATTACGGAAAAAGCCGGGCTTTTGAATTTGGGTGTAGAAGGAATGATGCTGATTGGGGCGGTAATGGGCTTCATGGCGGGGCTCCACTCGGAAAGCGCGGTGATTGCCTTGTTGGCAGCTTGTGGCGGAGGGGCCGGTGGTGCGTTGATTTTCGCAATTCTAACGGTAACTCTTCGGGCCAACCAAGTAGTGACGGGATTAACTCTGACAATTTTTGGCACCGGGTTTGCCAGCTTTGTGGGGCAGCCCATGCTGGGGGCTATGGTGGCTCCCAAGGTAGGTGCCTTTTTCGCAAAGAAAACATTGCCCTTGTTGGGAGACATTCCCTTTTTTGGGCCTGTTTTCTTTCGGCAGGATGTTTTTGTGTACTTGGGGTATGTGGTGGTGGTTTTAGCAGCGGTTTATCTATACAAAACCAAACCGGGATTGAATCTTCGGGCGGTGGGAGAAAACACCTCTTCGGCAGATGCTTCCGGAATCAATGTGGCTTTCTATAAGTATGCGCATATATTGATGGGAGGAGCACTGTGCGGATTGGGTGGAGCTTATCTGGCGCTGGTAAGAGTTCCCATCTGGCAATCGGATGTGGTGAACGGGCGGGGTTGGATTGCGGTGGCCCTGGTCATTTTCGCTTCCTGGAACCCCTTGAAAGCCTTTCTTGGAGCCATTTTATTTGGGGGGCTCAGCATTCTTGGCCTTCGGCTTCAAGCTATGGGCTTTTCCATCTCTCAGTATTTGGTGGATATGATTCCTTATCTGGCTACCATTATTATTGTAATTATAAGCTCTCACAAGAAGGGCAAAGAAAATCAACCTCCCATGGACCTTGGGAATTCTTACTTTCGAGAAGAAAGGTAACACCATGAACACACATTTTATTTCCCCTGACCATAACCAGCCAATTCCCCTGGCTGCAAAAGGAGAAGGGGTATATGTGACGGATGCAGAAGGAAAGTCTTATTTGGATGGTTGCTCTGGGCCCATGACAGTGAATTTGGGCCACGGAAATGAAGAGGTAAAAGAAGCGGTGCTTCAGCAAATGGAAGAAATTTCTTTTGCCTATCGCAGTCAATTTGCCACTGGAGCCTTGGACAAGCTTTGTGAGCTGATTGTAGCTATGGCTCCTCCGGGGCTTACTAAAGTTTCCTTGTGCAATTCCGGCTCCGAGGCCTCTGAGTTGGCCATGAAGATGGCCTATTCCTATTTTAAAGGAAAAGGGAAACCGGAGAAATGTAAAATGATTTCCCGCTGGCATAGCTACCATGGGGCCACATTGGGAGCATTATCCTTGTCAGGGAACCCGGGGAGGCGCCAGGATTATGCACCGCTTTTGTCAACGGGGCCAGTTTTGGAGCTGCCCTACTGTTTTCGATGCCCTTATGAAAAAACATACCCAGGATGTGATTTGTTTTGTGCCAGGTATTTGGAAAAAGTGATTTTAAGAGAAGGGCCGGATCGTATTGCGGCCTTTTTTGCCGAGCCGGTGACCGGGGCTTCCGGCGCGGGGATTCACCCCCCCGCCCCCTATTTTTCTGTGATTCAAGAAATTTGCAGACGGTACGATGTATTGCTGATACTGGATGAGGTGATAACAGGCTTTGGTCGCACCGGGAAAAATTTTGCTGCGGAACACTATTCCATTCAGCCGGATATTCTCATCTTTGGGAAAGGAATTTCCAGTGGGTTTGGGCCATTGGCCGGGATCCTGGTGAATGGTCAACGATATGAGGAAATGGTAGCCGGAGAGGTGGAGTTTGGAACCGGACATACTTATGGAGGAAATCCTTTGTCGGCGGCAGCGGGCGTGGCGGTTTTGAATTATCTGAAAAATCGGGGTTTGGTGGAGCAGGTGGAACAAAAGGGCAAGGTGTTGGAGGAGTTGTTGAAAGCACTGATGGAGCGGGTACCCCTTGTTGTGGATGTACGGGGAATGGGTTTGCTGTGGGGCCTTGAGCTGGCCATTTCTAAGCAAGAAAACAGGCCTTTCCCTCCGGAGAAGAAAGTCACCCGAAAAGTGATCGAAGCCTGCAAAAGAAATGGATTGATTCTATATCCCAGCCAAGGGTTCATCGATGGCAGTCATGGGGATTCGGTGTTGATTAGCCCTCCCTTTGTTATTACAGAAAAAGAAATGTTGGAAATGTGCACTTTGTTGGAAAAATCCCTCCTTGAAATTGTGAGGGAATTCTGAATTTGCAAAGGTTTTTTTATTGCAATTTCCATCTCGTGTGGTAAAATAAACCTAATCGTGTTACAAGATGAAAGAGAGGTACACGTCCAATGACAAAAAAGGATAAAATATTTGGCGATGAATATGTCGCACCTCCTCAGAAGCAGGAAGCCGCGCCTACGGTGATTGGCGTTACCACAGTGGTGGTGGGGAACATTTCTTCTACGGGGAAATTGGATATTCAAGGAAGAGTAAAAGGGGATATAGAGACTTCCAGCGATCTGGTGATTTCCGGTGTAGTAGAAGGCAATGTGGAAGGAAAAAATGTGGTGATGCAAACCGCTTCAGTAAAAGGAAATGTGGAAGCGTTGCATGATGTGGTTATGAGAAAATCCGTTATCCTAGGGGATGTGAAAGCCAACAATGTGATATTGGACGGAAAGATGCGAGGAAATCTAACCATACAAGAATCTACAGAGCTGACGGCCAATGCCATTTTGGCAGGGAATGTGGATACCAAGACTTTGTCCACCAACCCGGGAGCCAAAATCAATGGGGCCATTACAACCAGGGAAGCCAACTTGAAGGACAGTGATTTTAACTTCGAATCTCCGGAAAACATGACCACCTTTCAGGTTTCGGGAACGGTGATTGAAGAGGCGGAAGATGCGGAGGTAGCAGAGGAAGAAAAATAGAACGCCAGAAAAAATCGGAATTTATTGATTTATTAACAAAAAGCCGCAGCACATTGCGGCTTTTATCTTTTGCGAATTATCTAGCGCATTCTCCGTCGTTGCCCAGGAGAATATCAAGGCCGTGTTTCAGGTGAGGCAGAATGTATTCCAGATTTTCTTTTACGGCTTTGGGACTTCCCGGGAGATTGACAATCAAGGTGTTTCCCCGAATGCCGGCTTCAGCCCGAGACAGCATGGCTCTCGGCGTGATTTCCAACGACATTTTTCTCATGGCTTCCGGTATACCCGGAGTTTTTTTATTGATTACATTGAGTGTGGCATCGGGGGTTACATCCCGGTGAGAAAATCCGGTGCCTCCCGTGGTGAGGATTAAATCCAAATGCAGTTGGTCAGACCAACGGATGAGGGCGGATTCAATCATGCTTTGGTTATCGGGGAGAAGCAGATACTCCTTGTCCCAAAAATCATTGGAATTTCGCAAAATCTCCTGGATTGCTTTTCCCGAAAGATCTTCTCGTTCTCCCCGGAAGCCCTTATCACTGGCGGTGAGGATTCCTACTTGATACATTCCATTCTCCTTCCCGGGTGGTTCCCGCAGTTTCTTCGGTGTATAATAACATAGTAGTATAGATTGGAAGGAGGTGCAAGAATTATGATTTATGTACACTTGGCAACGGGGTTTGAGGAAGTGGAAGCCTTAACGGTGGTGGATGTTTTGAGAAGAGCCGCATTGGAAGTGCGAACCGTATCTTTGGAGAAAGAAAAAGCCGTGACGGGTCGTAGTGGCATTACAGTGATAGCAGATCAATTGATTGGGAACACCGATTATTCCCTGGGTGTGATGCTGGTGCTACCGGGAGGTCAACCGGGAGCTACCAATTTGCTGAATCACGAAGAACTAAGAGAAAAGATATTGGAATATAACAAGGCGAAAAAATACTTGGCCGCCATTTGTGCAGCCCCGATGGTGTTGGGTGCTCACGGCGTGCTGACAGGAAAAAAGGCCACCATATATCCCGGAATGGAAGGCCATTTAAAGGACGGGGAATATCAAGATCATCCGGTGGTTTGGGACGACCATTTGATTACTTCGAAGGGTCCGGGGACGGCGATGGACTTTGCATTGACCTTGATTCAAGTTCTGGTAGGAAAAGATATGGCAGAAAAAGTGAGGGCGGAGTTGTTGTTATGAAAAAAGAAATCGTGGCTTCTCGGAAGTTGACAGAAGGGGAGAGGGCTTTTAAGAATCTGGATTTGTCGAAAGCGGACTTGCATCTGCACTCTGATTATTCTGATGGAAATTATGGGGTTGCTGAAGTTTTGCAAAGAGCAAAAGCGGGCGGAGCACAGGTGATTTCAATCACGGATCATGATGGGATTCAGGGCATTCCGGAAGCCCGGGAAATTGCTATAAAAATGGGAAATCTTCGATTGGTGTCCGGTGTGGAATTTTCTGCAGAAGGCCCTTTGGGAGAAGAACTTCATATTTTGGGTTACTATTTTGATGGGGAAAATCCGGCCTTGCTTGGTATGATAGAGTGGATGAAATCCCAGAGGCGAGAACGAAATCGACGACTATTTGAAGTCATGTCTTCGGAAGGAGTTTTTGTTGGGGAAGAGGATTTTCTGGGAGAGTCCAATTTTCACTACATCGGAAAGCCTCTCATTGCGAAAAAAATGGTGGAGAAGGGATATATTACCCAACCGGCCCAGGCTTTTCAGTCGGGAGTCTATTTTGGATCGGAGTCTTGGAGGCGAGTGAAAAAAAACAAGGTGACTTCTAAGGAGGCCATCGAAAAAATTCGGGGGGCCGGAGGAGCGGCGGTTTTAGCCCATCCTTTGAAAATCAAGAAATTAGGCAAGAGAAACTCGGAAAGCTTTTGGCATACTTTAGAGGAGTTGTTACGGGTCCTAAAGGAACAGGGTCTTTTCGGTTTGGAGTGCTATTATCCGGAGCATACGCAAGAGGAAGAAGAAAGACTATTGGGCATAGCCCGTGATGTTGGCCTTTCCCCCAGCAAAGGCTCGGATTTTCACGGACAGGAAGAGGATTGACCAATATGGAAAAATATGGTAAATTCGGAGTGTGATGTGGACTTTCTCGTGAAAAGAAGAAAGGAGAGAAGCATGGCCATCGAAAGATCGGAAAAAGATGAAGTTACTTTTGAAATTGTGGAGCATATCGGCATTTTGGCTGAGAATCCATCTGGCTGGACCAAGGAGGTGAATTTGGTTTCTTGGAATCAAGCCCCTCCGAAATATGACATCAGAGATTGGGATACTACCCATGAACACATGAGTCGGGGAGTAACCCTACGGCCGGAAGAAGCGAAAAAACTGGTAGATTTTTTGTCGGAGCAAGCCCTGTAGAAGAGTTGCCCTCAAGAAAAAGGGAAGGGTTCCGCGTGGCGGAATCTTTTTCTTTGTGGTATAATTTTTGCAGTTTCTATCTCTTTGGCTAATTGAAAGGAAGCACCATGCAAATAACTATTATCAAGGAGTTGCGAGCTGAGCCGGAAAGGGCGGAGGTACCGGAGGGAATTCTGCTTTCCGACTTGGCAGACCGATACCAACAGGAAGTGCCGTATCAAATATTGGCGGCAAAGGTGAATAACAAATTGGAAGACTTAAATGAGGAAGTAGTGGAGAATGGGGTCATCGAGTTTTTGGATATGCGCACCCAGGCGGCCAACCTCATTTATCAGCATAGCCTAAGCATGATTTTTTTAAAAGCCATTTCCGATGTGGTGGGCAAAGCCAATGTGGAAATTGCCAATTCCCTGAATAAAGGTCTCTACACAGAAGTTCGTTTGTTTCGTGAAGAAAAAGATTCCGAAGGAAAGATTAAGTATCGGGAGGATTTTATTAACGCGGACGAAATAAGGCGAGTGGAAGAGCGAATGCGGGAAATCGTGGATAAAGACATTCCCTTTTTTCGGCAAACCTGCAGTCGTGAGAAAGCGGCGGCTCAGCTGGTAGGGGATGGGGATGTGGAAAAGATGCGAATCTTGAACTCCACCAATGTAAAAACCATGGCATTCTATTCCCTAGAGGGGTATTGGAATTTTTTCTATGGCAAGATGGTGCCTTCCACTGGATATGTCCCATACTTTGAGCTGAGACCTTATAACGAGGGAAAGGCGGTTTTGCTTCGTTTCCCCCACCATTCCGACCCCAACCGTATTTTACCTTACGAGGATGACTTTCTTTTGTCCCATGCCTTTGGTGAAACGAAAAAGTGGGGGCGGTTGATGAAATGTGCCTTTGTAGCAGATTTGAACGATAAAATTAAAGCGGGAAGCATCAGGGAGTTAATCCTTATCAGTGAAGCCTTGCATGCAAAAAAAATAGCCGAGTTGGCGGAGCAAATTAAAGGGGAGGGGAAACGGATTATTCTGATTGCTGGGCCTTCCAGTTCCGGAAAAACCACCTTTGCCAAAAGATTGAACATTCAATTGCGTGTGGAAGGGTTGGAGCCACTTTATCTGGGTACGGATGATTATTTTGTGGAAAGAGCGGAAACTCCTTTGGACAAAAATGGGGAGCCGGATTTTGAGAGCTTGGCCGCCATTGATGTGAAGCTTTTTAATCGACATTTGAGGGAGCTGTTGGAGGGAAAAGAGGTGGATATACCCACCTTCGATTTTCTCACCGGACATAAGGAGTTTGGGAGACGAAGGATCTCCATTAAGAGCAATCAACCTATTGTCATCGAAGGAATCCATGCGTTGAACGATGCCATGACCCCTGATGTTCTTCCGGAAGAAAAGTTCAAAATATACATCAGCCCTTTGACCAATCTGAGCATTGATGCCCACAATCGGATACCCACTACGGATTCACGAATGCTTCGGAGGTTGGTGCGGGATTATCTTTATCGTGGCCACGATGCCCAAAAAACCATTCGGGATTGGCCCAAGGTACGGGCTGGGGAATTTGCCAATATATTTCCTTACAACAGCAAGGCAGATGTGCTCTTTAATTCGGCCCATATCTATGAGTTGGCGGTGTTGAAAAAACATGCGGCACCCCTGTTGGAGTCCATCAGCAGAGAGGAAGAAGAATATGCAGAAGCCAGAAGAATGTTGGATTTTTTACGCTTTTTTCAAACGATAGAAGATGAAACCATTATTCCCAACCACTCGATTTTGCGGGAGTTCATCGGGGGTAGTGTTTTTGTGGAAGGATAGGGCCGGAAAATGAAAAGAGAAATTACGGTAGTTGGAGGAATTACCGCCGATATTGAGGGAGTTCCTTTGGAGGATTTGGTGTTTCAGGATTCCAACCCTGGGAAAATACGGATTTCCTATGGTGGCGTAGGAAGGAACATCGCAGAAAATCTGGCTCGATTGGGGCTTTCTGTGGCCATGGTATCTGCCGTGGGGAAAGATTTTGTGGGGGTATCTGCCAAGGGCCAGTTGGAAGGGCTGGGAGTGGATGTGAGCCAAGTGGTTCAGTATCCGGAGGAAAGCACAGCAATGTATCTTTCTATTTTAAATATCCTGGGAGATATGGAAATGGGACTTTGCAACATGGATGTTTTGGAAAAAATCACCATGGAACGGCTGTACACGATTATTCCTTGGCTTAAAGAAAGCGAAATTCTCTGTTTGGACACCAATTTATCGGAAGATCTTTTGTTGGGTTTGACGGAAGCTTTGGAAGGTGTTCCTCTATTCTTGGATCCGGTTTCGGTAGCAAAGGCTCCAAGAGTAAGAAAATCCATCGGCAGGTTTCATACCATCAAACCCAATCGTATGGAGGCTGAAGAAATTTCCGGGTTGACTATTCTTAGCCGGGAGGATTTGGAACTGGCAGGAAACTGGTTTCTTGGGCAAGGAGTCAAAAGGCTTTTCATTACTTTGGGAAGTGGCGGAGTGTACTACCAGGAGGGAGAAAAGAGGGGGTTGATTCCGGTAGCCCACACGGCTTTGGAAAGCGCTACCGGAGCGGGAGATGCTTTCAGCGCCGCAGTGCTGGTAGGCCATTTAAGGGAATGGGATGTTGAGAAGACTGCAAAAGTGGCCATGGAGGCATCACGAATTACTATGGAAAGCAAATCACCGGTGAATCCCGATATGAGCATGGATTTGCTTTTACAGCGTGTGGAAGGAGGGAAGAAGTCGAATGCGTGAATATATGGACATCCATCCGGATGTGAGAACGGCCTTGGATCTGGGAAATCCGGTGGTAGCTTTAGAAAGTACTATCATTGCCCATGGGATGCCTCACCCTCAAAACCTGGAAACGGCTCGCCGTGTGGAGGAAGTTATTGAGCAGGCGGGGGCGGTTCCTGCAACCATTGGAATTATCCAAGGTCGAATCAAAGTGGGGCTCACATGGGAAGAGACGGAGTATCTTGCGAAAGCAAAGGATGTAGTCAAGGTAAGCCGTCGGGATTTTCCCTTGGTTCTGGCGGAAAAAAGGGATGGAGCTACTACGGTGGCTGGAACCATGTTGGTGGCAGAGCAGGCGGGAATTCGCATTTTTGTCACCGGGGGAATCGGAGGAGTGCACCGGGGAGCCGGTAAAACCTTTGATATTTCTGCAGATCTGGAAGAATTGAAGAACACCGATGTGGTGGTAGTCTGTGCAGGAGTTAAATCCATTTTGGACATTGGAGGAACCTTGGAATATCTGGAAACAGCAGGTGTTCCGGTGTTCGGCTTCCAAACCCATGAGTTTCCCGCCTTCTACAGCAGACAAAGCGGATTTCCCGCGGAATATACCTTTCGGGATGCGGACCATGCCGCTTCTGTAATACAGACCAAATATGGGATGGGCCTTAAGGGGGGGATGGTGATTGCCTGCCCCATCCCGGAGGAGTGGGAGATTCCTTGTTCGGAAATGGATGAGTACATCCAGTCTGCTTTGGAAGATTGCCAATCCGGAGGGATTGCCGGAAAAAGGGTTACTCCATTTTTGTTGGGCCGAATCAAAGAATTGACTTCAGGCAAGAGCCTGGAGGCGAACATTCGGTTGGTTCTAAATAATGCCCTGATCGGGGCTCAAATAGCCGGTGCGTATCGAAGGAAAAAATGAAAGGAGAAAAAGAAATGAAGGCGAAAATAGATGCAATATTAAAAAACTTAAAAAAAAGAAATACAGAAGGGTATTTCGCAGAAACCATTGAGGAAGCCAAGCAAATTGCTTTGTCCTTGGTGGAAGAAGGAGATATGGTTTCTTGGGGAGGATCCATTACTTTGGAGGAAGTGGGCCTTAAGAGGGAATTGATCCGCTGGGAGCAATCGGGAAAAATTTCCATTATTGATCCTTATTCCACAAAGGATCCGGCGGAAAGTTATGAGAGGCGTAGACAAAGCCTTCTCTCTGACATTTATTTCTTAAGCACCAATGCTATGACCACGGATGGTGAATTGGCCAATATTGACGGGACGGGAAATCGAGTAGCGGCTCTTACCTTTGGTCCTAAAAAAGTGGTGGTTTTGGTTGGAATCAATAAGTTGACAGATAATTTGGAAGAGGCCATTAACCGAGTCAAAGAAGTGGCTTGTCCGAAAAATGCGGTGCGCTTGGGGCGTAGAACTCCTTGCGCTCTAACGGGAAAGTGTTGTGACTGTTTGCTTCCCAAAGAAACCATTTGTTCCGCTATTGTAACCACTCGATTCAATCAGAATCCGGGAAGGATGCATGTAATTCTAATTAACGAAGAATTGGGGTATTAGATTAACTATAGGTGGAATGGCGGGGTTTGCCGGAGAGGCCCAGGCATAAATGAAACACACGGAACCGTGGTAAGTTGATAACCGATGTACCCGTTGGAAATACAATCTTTCATCTGTGAACAAATCAAAAAACAAAAAAGTATAAAAAAGTATAAAAAAGCCCTTGCAATCTGTTTTTTTCTGTTATATATTGTAAGGGCTTGCTTTAAGCGATGAAACGGGAAGTTGCTGAGCTATCAGGTAATTTCCGTGGAGAATTGTCCCTGCATGACGGGGGCGAAGGGGTGACTTGCAATTTGTTTTGTGAAAAGAAATATGAAACACACGGAACCGTGTACAAAGCAAGCGAAACGCTGTACACATTGCAAAATCAGGATAAATCCCCCTGTACAAGAATAGCGAAAACCGTACAAAATCATTTAGGAGGAAAACAATGAGCGAATTACAAAAAATCCGAATCCGTTTAAAGGCTTATGATCATGCTTTGTTGGATCAATCTGCGGCAAAAATCGTAGATACGGCGAAAAAAACCGGAGCTGATGTATCCGGACCTATCCCGCTTCCCACAGAGAGAGAAGTGGTTACGATCCTTCGTGCAGTGCACAAGTACAAAGACTCCAGAGAACAGTTTGAACAAAGAACGCATAAAAGACTGATAGACATTACTAATGCCACCGGGAAAACCACGGACGCCTTGACGAAGCTGGAGCTTCCTGCCGGTGTGGACATTGAAATCAAGCTGTAAGAATCAAAGGGCAGCAAAAAAGCAAATCAAAAAAGTAAAAGTGTAAGGGTACTCCCCTTAGTATGATCCCTCTGTAAAAGAGCGATCCGCTGTAAGAGAAAAGGAGAAGAATATACGATGAAGATCATGTTAGGAAAGAAAGTTGGAATGACGCAAGTGTTTACCGAAATGGGGGAAGTAATTCCTGTAACGGTAATCGAAGCCGGACCACAGACCGTGACTCAGATTAAAACGGCAGAAACCGATGGTTACGATGCGGTTCAGGTGGGCTTTCAGGATGCAAAACCTCAGAGAGTCAATAAGCCCATGACAGGCCATTTCCAAAAGAGTGGTGTTTTGAAAAAGTACTTGGTGGAGTTTACTCCCGATGAAGGGGACACCTATGAAGTGGGACAAGTTATGACTGTTCAAGAATTTGAAGAAGGCAAGAAGATGGATGTAACGGGCATTTCCAAAGGAAAAGGAACCCAAGGAAATATCAAGAGGCACGGCCAT
Source organism: uncultured Oscillospiraceae bacterium (assembly GCA_964489555.1). Taxonomy (GTDB): domain Bacteria; phylum Bacillota; class Clostridia; order Peptostreptococcales; family Anaerovoracaceae; genus JAAZGD01. The sequence continues at coordinate 15,727 of CAZAZF010000003.1, forward strand.
CACAGAGGCCCCATGACTCATGGTTCGAAGCACAAGAGATTAGGCGGTGCTTTGGCAGCCGGTACATATCCCTCCAGAGTCTTTAAAGGAAACGCAGGTCCGGGTAGAATGGGACGGGATACCGTCACCGTTCAAAATGTGACCTTGGTAAAAGTTATTGAAGATAGGAACCTTTTATTAGTGAAGGGTGCTGTTCCGGGACCGAAGGGTGGTCTCCTCCGCATCCAATATGCTGTAAAAGGTCAAGACAAATAAAGAGGACAGGAGAAAGGAGGAAGTATGAAATGGCAACTGTAAAAGTGCTTGATATGAACGGTAATGAAACTGGAACCATGGAATTAAAAGATGAAATCTTTGGTATAGAGCCCAATGCATACGCAGTTCACGAGATGGTTAAAAATTATTTGGCAAATCACAGACAGGGAACCCAGTCGGCAAAAACCCGAGGAGAAGTACGGGGAGGCGGCAGAAAGCCCTTCCGACAAAAGGGAACGGGACGACATAGACAGGGGAGTTCCACGGATCCTTCACAGGTTGGTGGTGGCGTGGTGTTTGCTCCCAAACCCAGAGACTACAGTTACACTGTACCTAAGAAAATGCGAAGATTGGCCATGAAATCCGCCCTGTCTTCCAAGGTTCAGGAAAATGAAATCATCATCTTGGATCAATTGACCTTTGATGCACCTAAAACCAAAGAGATGATTAAAGTATTGGAAAATATTAATGCAGCCAAGAAGGCATTAATCGTTACTGTAGATAAGGATGATCAAATGGTACGTTCTGCTGCCAATATTCCCGGTGTTCGCACCGCATTGGTATCCACCATGAATGTATATGAAATCATTCACCACACCAGCTTCATTGTGACCAAAGAAGCGGTTCAGAAAATTGAGGAGGTGTATTCCTAATGAAAACCCCTTACGATGTAATCATTAAGCCCATTATTTCAGAAATGAGTATGGATGAGGCACACAAGAAAAGATACACATTCCGAGTGGCAAAAGATGCCAACAAAACCCAGGTTAAAGAAGCAGTCGAAGAAATTTTCGGTGTGGAAGTGTCCAAGGTAAACATAATGAATGTAAACGGTAAAGTAAAAAGAATGGGAAGAAACGTAGGTATGACTTCGGCCTGGAAAAAGGCAGTGGTAACTCTTACTCCGAAGAGTAAGGAAATCGAATTCTTCCAAGGACTGTAAGAATAGGAGGAAAAGGAATATGGGAATCAGAAAATACAATCCGACAACTCCTGGCTTGAGAGGAATGACGGTTTCCACTTTTGAGGAGATCACCAAGGATTCGCCGGAAAGGTCTTTGACGGTGACGCTGAAAAAGCACTCCGGAAGAAATTCCAGAGGGAAGATTACCGTTCGGCATCGAGGTGGCGGCTATCGTCCCAAGTACCGAATCATCGATTTCAAGAGGGATAAAGATGGAGTGCCCGGAAATGTAGCAGCCATTGAATACGATCCCAACCGAAGTGCCAACATTGCATTAATTGTATATGCCGACGGGGAGAAGAGATACATCCTGGCTCCCAATAAGCTGGCGGTAGGAGATGTGATTTTCTCCGGTCCGGAAGCGGACATCAAGGTAGGAAATGCGCTTCCGTTGTTCAACATTCCGGTAGGTACCATGATTCACAACATTGAGATGAAAGCCGGCAAAGGTGGCCAGATGGTTCGTTCTGCCGGAAATGGTGCCCAATTAATGGCCAAGGAAGAAAAATATGCACAAGTACGACTTCCTTCCGGAGAGGTGCGAAGAGTTCGAATCGAATGTCGTGCCACCATTGGTGAAGTGGGAAATATTGACCATGCAAACATTCAAATTGGTAAGGCGGGTCGAAAAAGACATATGGGCATACGACCTACAGTGAGAGGTTCTGCCATGAACCCCAATGACCATCCCCACGGTGGTGGTGAAGGAAAAACGGGAATTGGACGTGTCAGTCCGGTGACTCCCTGGGGAAAACCTGCGTTGGGTTATAAGACCAGGAAAAAGAACAAGCCTTCAAGTCAATATATCGTCAAGAAGAGAAATGAGAAATAAGGAAGGAGCATAGATAATGGGCAGATCACTAAAAAAAGGTCCTTTCGTAAACGCCAAGCTGCTGAAGAAGATAGATGAAATGAATGCAGCCAACGATAAGAAAGTCATTAAGACCTGGTCAAGACCATCCACCATTTTCCCGCAAATGGTAGGGCATACCATCGCGGTGCATGATGGAAAAAAACATGTACCGGTCTATATCACAGAAGATATGGTAGGCCATCGATTGGGCGAATTCGCTCCAACCCGAACCTATCGAGGACATGCTGCTGATAAGTCCACCAAAAAAAGGTAGTGAAAGGAGATAAACAAAAATGGAAGCAAAAGCAGTTGCAAAATATGTGAGAATGTCTCCGATCAAACTAAAACCAGTTGCAGATCTGGTACGAGGTAAGGACTTGAATGAGGCATTGACCATATTGAAATTCACCCCCGGTAAGGGATCGCAAATTGTTGAAAAAGTTGTAAAATCGGCGGCAGCCAATGCAGAAAACAACTTTGACCTTAATCCGGATAACTTATTCGTTGCTGAAGTATATGCTCATCAGGGACCAACCATGAAAAGATGGAGAGCTGGTGCACAAGGTAGAGCATCGAAGATCCTTAAGAGGTCCAGTCATGTGGGAGTTACTCTTAAGGAGAAAAACTAGGAAAGGGAGGTTTACTAGATGGGTCAGAAAGTAAGTCCGCACGGATTAAGAGTAGGTATCATTAAGGATTGGGATTCGAAATGGTATGCTAATTCTAAGAATTTTGCCGATTACTTGGTTGAGGACAATAAAATCAGAGAGTTTGTCAAGAAAAGATTGTATGTGGCCGGTGTCTCCCGTGTTCTGATTGAGCGAGCAGCAAACAATCAAATGAGAGTAGCCATCCTGGTGGGGAAACCGGGTATGGTAATTGGTCGGGATGGCAGTGGTCAGGAACAACTAAAAAAAGAACTGGAAAAGATGACCGGCAAGACATGTTTTATTGAAATTATTGAAATTCGCAAACCGGAATTGGACGCACAGCTAACAGCAGAAAGCATTGCTTCCGCTTTGGAAAAAAGAATTTCATTTCGTAGGGCGATGAAACAGGCTATGGGAAGAACTATGAAATCCGGCGCCAAAGGAGTTAAGGTCTTGGTTTCCGGTCGACTGGGCGGAGCAGAAATCGCTCGATCCGAAAAATACAGCGAGGGAAATGTTCCCTTGCATACCTTGCGAGCCAATATTGACTATGGGTTTTGCGAAGCCGATACCACATATGGGAAGCTAGGCGTTAAGGTGTGGATCAATCACGGAGAAATTTTGGACAAGGGGCTTCAAAGTGCCAAGCCGGAAGAAAAACCGGCGGGCCGCAGAGAGGGAGATCGAAAACCGAGAAGGGACAACGATCGAAACAACAGGAAAAATCGAAGAGATGGAGACAATCGAGGCAGACGGGATGACCGTTTTGCGAAACCTGAAATGGCTCCTGCCGTGAATCCAAGAGTTCGAAAGGCACCCAAAGCAGAAGAGGCCAAAGCTCCGGCTCCCACTCCTGAGCAAGAAATCGTGAAAGAAGGAGGCGAAGAATAATGTTGATGCCCAAACGCGTGAAGCATAGAAAAGTTCACAGAGGTCGAATGAAGGGCGTTGCCACCAAAGGCAATTCCATCACTTATGGGACCTATGGTCTGGTAGCGATGGATTGTGGATGGATTACCTCCAATCAAATTGAATCGGCCCGTATCGCTATGACACGTTCAATAAAAAGAGGTGGTAAGGTTTTTATTAAAATCTTCCCCCATAAATCCGTAACTAAAAAACCGGCTGAAGTAAGAATGGGATCCGGTAAAGGTGCTCCCGATCATTGGGTAGCCGTTGTAAAACCCGGTCGAGTGATGTTTGAAATTGCTGGAGTGCCTGAAGACAAAGCCAGAGAAGCCATGAGATTGGCTGCTCACAAATTGCCCATTCGTTGTAAGTTTGCCATCAAAGGCCAAGAATTAGCAGAGGGTGGTGACGCATAATGGAATTGAAAAAAATTAGAGAAATGACCGATACCGAACTGAACGCTGAATTGTTGAAGCTGAAAAATGAATTGTTCAATCTCCGGTTTCAACATGTGACGGGGCAGCTGGAAAACCCCATCAAAATGAGAGACGCAAAAAGAGACATTGCTCGGGTAAAGACTATTATCAAAGAAAAAGAATTGGCCAAGGCCGAGGCTTAAGAAAGGAGGATGAATTATGACAGACGATAGAAACAGAAGGAAAACCCGTGTCGGGGTCGTCGTGAGTGACAAAATGGACAAGACCATCGTTGTATCCATTGAGGATCTCGTAAAGCATTCTCTTTATGGGAAAGCCGTTAAAAAGACCAAAAGACTGAAGGCCCACGATGAGAACAATGAATGCCAGACCGGCGATAAAGTTAGAATAATGGAAACCAGACCTCTGTCTCGTGAAAAGAGATGGCGTGTGGTGAACATCATCGAAAAGGTTAAGTAAAGGAGGCACCGGACAATGATTCAGACAGAAACAAGACTCAGAGTCGCTGATAATTCAGGTGCAAAGGAACTGTTATGTATCCGTATCCTGGGAGGAACCTCCAGACAATATGCGAACATAGGAGATATCATCGTTTGTGCTGTTAAAGAAGCAACCCCGGGTGGTGTTGTGAAAAAAGGCGATGTGGTGAGGGCTGTGATAGTTCGAACCAAGCATGGTGCCCGAAGAAATGACGGTAGTTATGTGAAATTTGATCAAAATGCAGCTGTTATCATAAAAGAAGATAAAAACCCAGTGGGAACTCGTATCTTTGGGCCTGTAGCCAGAGAGCTAAGGGAGAAGAGCTTCATGAAAATCATTTCCCTGGCACCAGAAGTATTATAGGAGGGACCGAGGATGAAAATCAAAAAAGACGATACCGTCCTGGTAATCACAGGAAAAGATAAAGGAAAAAAGGGGAAGGTTTTAAAAGCTCTACCCAAGGAAAACCGAATTATCGTAGAAGGGGTTAATGTTCAGACCAAGCATCAGAAACAGACGCGTCAGGAACGAGCGGAAATCAAACATCAAGAGGGACCCATTCACGTTTCCAACGTGATGTACTACGATAAGAAAAGCAATGCACCCACTCGAGTTGGTCACAAAATCGAAAATGGGAAAAAGGTTCGAATCGCCAAAAAGAGTGGCGCCGTTATAGACTAGGAAAGGAGGAGACGATATTGACAGCCAGATTAAAAGAAGCGTATAAAAGTGACGTTTTCAAGGGGATGATGGAAAAATTCCATTATGCCAATGCGATGCAAGTGCCGAAGCTGGAAAAGGTAACCATTAATATCGGTTTGGGTGAAGCGAAGGACAATCCGAAGATGATGGAAACTGCTGTAGAAGAACTAGGTCTTATTGCCGGCCAAATGCCGGTAGTGACTAAAGCCAAGAAATCGGTTGCAAACTTCAAGGTGCGTCAAGGGATGCCGGTAGGAACCAAGGTGACCCTTCGTGGAGAATCCATGTATGAATTCGTGGACAAATTCTTTAACATCGCTCTTCCCAGAGTTCGGGACTTTAAGGGCGTAAGTAAGAATTCCTTTGATGGCCGTGGAAATTATTCCATGGGAGTCAAAGAGCAGCTGATCTTTCCGGAAATCAACTACGATAAAGTAGATATGGTCAAGGGAATGAACATTGTTTTCACCACAACGGCTAAAACGGATGAGGAAGCCAGAGCTTTGCTGGAACTCCTCGGTATGCCGTTCGAAAAATAGGAGGGAATTATGGCAAAGACATCTCTCAAAATCAAACAGCAGAGAAAACCAAAATATGCTTCGAGAGCATATACAAGATGCAGAATTTGCGGGAGACCACATTCCGTTTTAAAGAAATATGGAATATGCCGTATCTGCTTTAGAGAACTTGCTTATAAGGGAGAGATTCCGGGAGTGAAGAAAGCAAGTTGGTAGAATTTTCCAGAAAGGAGATCGTACTGTAATGACTATGACAGATCCTATAGCAGATATGCTAACAAGAATCAGAAATGCCAATACTGTCGGTCACGAAACGGTCGAAATACCGGCGTCGAAGATCAAAAAATCCATCGCCGCCATATTGACCGATGAGGGCTACATCAAGGGCTACGACGTGATAGAAGACGACAAACAAGGTGTCATTCGAATTACCATGAAGTATGGCCAGAACAAAGAACGGGTCATCAGTGGGATCAAGAAGATATCCAAACCCGGCTTGAAAGTTTATGCGAAAGCAAATGAAGTACCGAAAGTACTGGGCGGTCTGGGAATCGCCATCATCTCCACTTCCAATGGGGTTATCAGCGATAAAGAAGCTCGTAAATTGGGTGTTGGCGGCGAAGTAATTTGTTATGTTTGGTAGGAGGAATTTGATATGTCAAGAATAGGTAAGTTACCTGTTGCTCTTCCTGCCGGCGTAGAGGTCAAGGTTGATGGAAACAATGTGGTTTCTGTAAAAGGACCGAAGGGCGAATTGCAGGAAAAAGTCAGCAAACTGGTAAAGATTGAAACAAAAGATGGTGTACTGGAAGTAACCCGTTCCGGAGACAGTAAAGAAGAGCGTGCACAACATGGTTTGGCCAGAACCCTGATCCATAATATGGTGGTGGGTGTAACGGAGGGTTTTGAGAAAAAACTCAGTCTGGTAGGCGTGGGCTACAAAGCCGAAAAGCAAGGGAAAAAATTGGTGTTGAACCTGGCTTACTCTCATCCGGTGATCATGGAAGACCCGGAGGGAATCACTACGGAATGTACTTCTGCTACGGAGATCGTAGTAAGGGGGGCCGACAAGGCAGAGGTAGGAAACTATGCTGCCAACATTCGGGCATGGAGAAGACCGGAACCCTATAAGGGGAAAGGAATTCGTTATGTAAACGAAGTGGTTCGCAAAAAAGAGGGCAAAGCTGGAGTTAAAAAATAGGAAAGGAGTGAAGATACAATGACTGAAAGCAGAAACGATCGTCGTCTTATGAGACATAAGCGTGTAAGAAAAACTTTATCCGGCACTCCTTCACAGCCTAGAATGTGTGTTTATCGTAGCAATAAGAACATTTCAGTTCAAATTATTGATGATGTGAATCACACCACCTTATGTTCGGCTTCCTCCTTGGAAAAGGAGCTGAAAGCTGAGATCGGGTACGGCGGAAACAAAGAAGCGGCCAAAAAAGTGGGAGAGGTCATTGGGAAGAGAGCTCTTGAAAAAGGCATCGAGACCGTGACATTCGACCGGGGTGGTTTCTTGTATCACGGAAGAGTAAAAGAATTGGCGGATGGTGCTCGTGAAGCCGGTTTAAAATTCTAAGGAGGAGGAAAGAATATGCGACAAGCAATGATCGATGCATCCAAAATGGACCTAAAAGAATCCATCGTTAGCATCCGACGTGTTGCCAAGACCGTAAAGGGCGGAAGAAACATGAGATTCTCCGTATCTGTTGTAGTTGGTAATGGCGAAGGCTATGTGGGCGTGGGTCTGGGAAAAGCACAGGAAATCCCGGAAGCGGTTCGGAAGGCCATCGAAGATGCAAAAAAGAATTTGATTTATGTTCCCACGGTGGGAACCACGATTCCGCACAGAATCCTTGGAATTTTTGGTGCTGGACAGGTGTTGATTATGCCTGCAGGCCCTGGTACCGGAGTTATTGCCGGATCCTCGGTCCGTACGGTTCTGGAAGCCGCTGGAGTGAAAGATGTACGAGCAAAATCAATTGGTTCCAACAATGCAACCAATATGGCCTACGCCACAATAGAGGGTCTGCGAAGTTTAGTGACGGCTGAAAAAGTGGCCAAACTACGCGGAAAGACCAAGGAAGAAATCTTAGGATAGGGGGAGCGACGAAATGGCAAAAATGGTTAAGATCACTTTAACAAAGAGCCCGATCGGTGCAAAACCCGACCACCGCAAGACCATTGTGGCATTGGGTTTGAAAAAGATGCACCAGTCCGTAGTGATGGCAGATACACCGCAAACCAGAGGTGCGGTGAAAAAGGTAGAGCATCTTGTTACAGTAGAAGAACTATAGAAATGGAGGTGCTTTGCAAATGAAATTACATGAGTTAAAAGCCGCTCCGGGTTCTACCAAGGCAAAGAAACGAAGAGGCCGAGGGACCGGCACCGGGCTGGGTAAAACCGGCGGAAGAGGAATGAACGGTCAGAACTCCAGAAGTGGCGGAGGTGTGCGCTTGGGCTTTGAAGGCGGACAAATGCCTCTCTACCGAAGACTTCCGAAAAGAGGCTTTACCAATATTTTCGGAACTCAGTACGAAATTGTCAACATTGACGACTTGAATAAGTTTGAAGAAGGGACGATCGTTACGCCGGAGCTGATGGAAGAAGCTGGCCTGGTAAAACAGGTGAAAGACGGAGTAAAGATTTTGGGCAACGGAAATTTAGAGAAAAACATTTCGGTTCAGGCTCACAAATTTAGCAAGACGGCAATCGAAAAAATTGAGTCTGCGGGAGGAAAGGCAGAGGTAATCTAGTATGGGAATGATTAAAACAGTTCAGGCTGCCTGGGGAATTCCGGACATGCGGAAGAAGATGATTTTTACCCTTCTCATGTTGGCGGTATTCCGAATCGGCTCCAACATTCCGGTGCCGGGCATTGACAGAGCAGTATTAGATCAGGTGTTTGATGGGGGGACCGGGTTATTGGCTTTATTTGACCTGTTTTCCGGAGGAGCTTTCAGCAACTTCACCATATTTGCACTGAGCATTACTCCATATATTACCGCTTCCATCATATTCCAGCTTTTGACCATCGCTGTACCGTCTTTGGAAAGATTGGCAAAAGAAGGGCAGGAAGGGAAAAAGAAAATTGCGCAGTATACTCGCTATTTAACAGTGGCGTTGGCCTTTGTACAAGCCATTGGTTTGGCCATTGGTCTATTCCGACAAGCCCTAATCAGCACGGATTTCTTTTCTGTAGGCGTCATTGTATTGACCTTGTCTGCAGGAACAGCGTTCCTGATGTGGTTAGGAGAACAAATCAACGAAAGCGGCATTGGAAACGGCATTTCTCTCATCATTTTCGGTGGGATTATTGCTAGAGTGCCCAGTGCCATTCATGAAAATTCCATTCGTTTTCTTGATGGAGAAATCGGAATCATCACTGTCCTCATTTTCCTGATATTTGCTTTGGCGGTTATCGTCGGCATCATTCTGGTACAACAAGGACAAAGAAGGATTCCGGTGCAGTATGCAAAGAGAGTTGTGGGAAGAAAAATGTACGGTGGGCAATCCACTCACATTCCCCTCAAGGTAAATCAAGCGGGGGTTATTCCGGTAATTTTCGCCTTGTCTTTGTTACAATTTCCGTTGACCATCACCTATTTCATGCCAGAGACGGGTTTCTCAGCATGGGTTACTAAGTGGCTGTCTCCTTATGGGGACCCCGGGGTGTGGTTTTATGCGGTATTCAATATCATTTTAATCATGTTTTTCACCTACTTTTATACGGCGGTTACTTTCAACCCCGCGGAAGTGGCAGGGAACATGAAGAACAATGGTGGTTTCATCCCGGGCATTCGCCCAGGAAAGCCCACTGTGGAATATCTGAATAAAGTTATGACTCGAATTACCTTTGTATCGGCCGTATTTCTTGCTGCGGTGTCCACACTGCCTACCCTGATTGACCAATGGACTCCTTTGAATGTAGGGTTTGGAGGAACCAGCCTGTTGATTGCGGTGGGTGTTGCTCTTGACACCATGAGACAGTTGGAAAACCAGATGGTAATGAGAAACTACGAAGGCTTCTTGAAATAGGAGAAGAAAAATGAACGTAATTTTGTTAGGCCCTCCGGGTGCGGGGAAAGGCACCCAGGCAACTACTATTGTGAAGGAATACCATATTCCTCACATTTCAACGGGAGACATTTTCCGGGAGAACATTAAAAATGGAACTGAGCTGGGAAAGAAGGCTCAGGAATACATGAACAAGGGAGAACTGGTGCCGGACGACTTGGTAATTGAAATTGCCACAGACCGATTGGCCAGAGAGGATTGCCGTAAGGGCTTTCTCTTGGATGGATTTCCCCGTACGGTTCACCAAGCGGAAGAATTGGATCGATTTTTGGAAAGCAGTGGAAAGGGAGTAGACCACGTGTTGAATATCTCCGTTGCCAAAGAGGAATTGATTCGACGTTTGATTGGGCGCAGGGTATGCAAAAGCTGTGGTGCTACTTATCATATCGAGACCATGAAACCAAAAGTGGATGGAATTTGTGATGTTTGCGGCGGTGAATTGGTTCAAAGAGCTGATGACAACCGGGAGACGGTGGAAAATCGCATCGATGTATATGAACAGCAGACTATGCCTTTGATTGACTATTACGAGAAAGCCGGAGTGCTGGTGCACATTGACGGGTCTTTGGGCCTGGAAAATGTTTTTGCCGGGATTCGGGAAGTGTTGGGTGAGAAATCAGTATGATTATCATCAAATCTCCACAGGAAATTGACTTGATGAGAGAATCGGGCCGGGTGACCGGATACATATTGAAAGAATTGGGAACGTTGATTAAACCGGGAATTTCTACGGCGGAAATCGATGGGTTTGTGGAAAAGACCATCCGTTCTAAAAACATGATTCCTGCTTTCAAAGGTTACAACGGCTTTCCCGCCAGTGCCTGTGTCTCTGTCAACGAAGAATTGGTTCACGGAATTCCTTCCAAGGAGCGAATTCTGAGAGAAGGGGACATTGTCAGCGTAGATGTGGGATGTACTTATAAAGGGTACATCAGTGATGCGGCCCGCACCTATGGAGTGGGAGCCATCAGCCCGTCAGCAGCTCGCTTGATAAAAGCGGCGGAAGACAGCTTTTTTGAGGGTTTGAAGTACTGCAAAAAAGGTCATCGATTAGGAGATGTATCCCACGCTATTCAGGAAAAAGCGGAAGGGGAAGGATACTCGGTGATTCGGGATTTTGTGGGGCATGGCGTAGGGCAAAACATGCATGAAGATCCCCAAATCCCAAATTATGGCACCGAAGGAAGGGGGCCCCGACTGGAACAGGGAATGGTTTTTGCCATTGAACCCATGATTGCAGAAGGAACCTTCGAGGTAGAGGTGCTATTGAACAATTGGACGGTAGTGACTTGTGATGGAAAGCTGTCCGCCCATTACGAAAACACAGTGGTCATAACGGATGGTGAGCCCGAACTGCTCACCTTGTAAGAGAAGAGGTGGATGAAGAATGGCGAAAAAAGATGTCATCGAAGTGATGGGTACCGTAGTAGATGCCCAACCCAATGCCATGTTTGTGGTCAAACTGGAGAACGGTCATGAAGTATTGGCCCATATATCGGGGAAGATTCGTATGAACTTTATCCGGATTCTGCCGGGAGATAAGGTGAGAGTTGAACTTTCTCCTTATGATCTTACAAGAGGCAGGATCACGTGGCGAGACAAATAGGAGGGTTTATTATGAAAGTTAGAGCTTCAGTAAAACCTATCTGTGAAAAGTGCAAGATTATCAAGAGAAACGGTAAAGTCATGGTGATTTGCAAGAATCCCAAGCACAAACAAACACAGGGGTAAAGGTACGTTATTTATTGATTGGTTACATCCCGTTTATATTATGCCCCGGAAATTATCCGGTGATGCGTGACGGAAGATGGGAATAGGAGGAAAAAATGGCTCGAATAGCCGGTGTCGATTTACCAAGAGAAAAAAGAATTGAAATCGGTCTGACCTATATCTACGGAATTGGCAGACCCACTGCATTAGCAATCCTGGAGAAAGCAGGCGTGAACCCGGACACCCGGGTGAAGGACCTTTCTGAAGAAGAAGCTGGTGCCATCCGTAAAATCATTGATACCGAATACGCAGTAGAAGGGGATCTCCGAAGAGAAGTGTCTCTGAACATCAAGCGATTGATGGAGATTGGATGCTACAGAGGGATTCGTCACCGAAGAGGATTACCGGTGAGAGGACAAAAGACGAAGACCAATGCAAGAACCCGTAAGGGTCCCAAGAAGACGGTAGGTAGAAAGAAAAAGGCGAAATAGAGAGGAGGTAGGTTCTAATGGCAAAACAACAAGTGAAAAGACAGACTACACGAAAGAAAAAAAGAGATCGCAAGAATATTGAAAAAGGCCAGGCTCACATCCAATCTACCTTTAACAATACCCTTGTCACACTGACGGACTTAAGCGGAAATGCATTGTCCTGGTCCAGTGCCGGATCTCTGGGATTTAAAGGTTCCAGAAAATCCACGCCTTTTGCAGCCCAAATGGCGGCAGAAGAAGCGGCAAAAGCCGCGATGGAACATGGCCTCAAAACCGTTGAAGTATATGTAAAAGGACCCGGCTCCGGTAGAGAAGCGGCCATTCGTGCCCTTCAAACCGCAGGGTTGGACATTACATTGATTAAAGATATCACCCCGATTCCGCATAACGGCTGTAGACCGCCGAAGCGACGAAGAGTATAGTAGAAGGGAGGAGTAATGGAATGGCAAGATATACAGATGCTAACTGCCGACTGTGCAGGAGAGAAGGCCAAAAGCTTTTCTTAAAAGGCGAACGATGCTACAGCACCAAGTGTGCGATGGAGAAAAGAAGTTACGCTCCCGGCCAACATGGTCAAGGTCGTAAAAAGGTGTCGGAATACGGGACTCAATTGAGAGAGAAGCAAAAGGCCAAAAGATTTTACGGACTTCAGGAGACTCAATTCAGAAACCTGTTTGATAAAGCGGTTAAGAAAAAGGGGATTACCGGTGAAAACTTGTTGGTTTTCCTGGAAACCCGTTTGGATAATGTGGTGTTTCGATTGGGGTTTGCTTCTTCTAGAAAAGAAGCCCGTCAGTTGGTCACCCACGGTCATTTCACGGTAAATGGGAAGAAGGTAACCATTCCTTCCTACATGGTGAGTGCCGGTGATGTGATTAAGGTAAAAGAAAAAAGTGCAGGCTCTCCAAAGTTTAAAGAAATCAAGGAGATGACGATTACCGCGCCTTCCTGGCTTGCGGTGGATGTGGAAAAACTGGAAGGAAAAGTGTTGATGTTGCCCACACGTGGCGAAATTGACACGCCCATTGCGGAACATCTTATCGTCGAATTGTATTCCAAGTAATATAGCAAAGGAAGCAACGCTGTATTCAGAGGGAAAAGGAGGGTTTTTGAATGATAGAAATCGAAAAACCGACAATCGAGTGTATTTATTCTGATGAAGATGCAAATTATGGGAAATATGTGGTTGAACCTCTGGAAAGAGGATATGGAACCACGTTGGGAAACAGTTTAAGAAGAATTCTTCTTAGCTCCCTTCCCGGTGCGGCGGTGACCTCGGTGAAAATCGACGGCATCCTGCACGAGTTTTCCACCATCCCGGGAGTAAAAGAGGATGTGACGGAAATCATCTTAAATTTGAAGAAACTAGCGGTTAGATTGAACGGGGAACAGACGAAAAGGGTGATTATTAATGCCGTAGGTCCCAAGGAGGTTACGGCAGCAGATATCATCGCTGATGTGGATGTGGAAATTCACAATGAGGACCTCCATATTGCCACTTTGGAAGATAACGCTACCCTGGTGATGGAAATTAATCTGGCCCGTGGTCGCGGTTATGTATCGGCGGAGCAAAATAAAACCGAGGGGATGCCCATTGCGGTTATCCCGGTGGACTCCATTTTTACGCCGGTGACAAAAGTGAATTTTATGGTGGATAACACTCGTGTGGGACATATTACCGACTTTGACAGGTTGACATTAGAGATCTGGACGGATGGGTCCATTACTCCCGATGAAGGAGTGTCTATTGGTGCCAAAATCATGCAGGAGCATCTCAATTTGTTCATTGAGCTGACGGATACCACCGATGCCATGGAGATTATGATTGAGAATGAAGAAGACCAAAAGGAAAAAGCCTTGGAGATGACCATTGAGGAATTGGAGCTTTCTGTTCGGTCTTTCAACTGTTTGAAACGAGCTGCCATCAACACGGTGGAAGAGTTGACCCACAAGACAGAAGAAGATATGATGAAGGTTCGCAATCTTGGTAAAAAATCCTTGGATGAAGTAAAGCATAAGCTGGAAGAATTAGGTCTTGGCTTGAAGCCAAGTGACGAATAAGCAGAAAGGAGTAGTGGCGATGCCAGGATACAGAAAACTAGGCAGACCTAGCGCTCATCGAAAGGCCATGCTTCGAAATCTGGTAACGGACTTGTTCCGGGAAGAACGGATTTCGACCACCGTGACTCGTGCGAAGGAAACTCGCAGGGAAGCGGAGAAAATGATTACTTTGGCAAAAAGAGGTGATCTGCATGCCAGAAGGCAAGTGATGAGTTATGTTTACGATGAAGATGTAGTCAAAAAGTTGTTTGATGAAATTGCCCCGAAATATGCGGAAAGAAACGGGGGCTATACCCGAATCCTTAAGCTGGGACCCCGACAGGGCGATGCGGCGGAGGTTGTATTTTTAGAATTGGTGTAGCATGCTTTGAGGGGTACTTCTGAATGATTGAATTTGGAAGTACCTTTTTTCCACGTGGTGGTGACGAGGGCAAATCCACGTTGTGGGAAAGGATGAATAATGGAAAAGAAGGACGGATTTGTTGTGTTCGAGGATGGAACCAAAATCAAAGAGTCACAATTTCTTTCCATGGTTTTGGATTCCTTGCCGTTGGAAATTTTTGTTAAAAGTCTGGAGGGAGTCTACCAATATGTGAACCAAACGTTTGCGGATAACGATAAAGTTTCTCGGGAGGAGATTCTGGGAAAACGGGACCGAGAGTTGTATCCGCCACAAACATACCCCATTTTTACAGAAACCGACAAAGAAGTGATTCTGCGTGGAAAGGAAATCTCATTTATCCATGACAACATCGATGATAAGGCATTAAAAACCTACAAAACGGTGTTCCCCGGGAAGGGAGAGCCGATTCTCGGGGTCGTTGGGTATTCTTTGGATGTAACAGAGCTGGTGGATAAGATTAAAACCTTGGAGAAGGAGAGAGGAAAATTCAAAGGAATTTTTGAGAATTCCCCCTTGGGAGTAGCGGTGTATCATACCATTTCCTGTCAAGCTTTGGAAATTAACCCCATGTTTTGTGAAATTACCGGGAGAACCGAGGAAGAGTTGCTGACCCTTCCATGGGAGTCCTATTCCCACCCGGAGGAAGTTGAAGAAAACCATCATTACATGAAACTTCTCACGGAGCATAAAATTAATGGTTTCAATATGGAAAAACGTTTCATCAGACCGGACAACTCGGAGGTATGGGTCCATATGACCATAAAACGGTATGAAGATGAAGAAAACAGGGATGCCCACTTGGTGATGATTACCAATATTACCCCGCGAAAAGAGGCGGAGAGAAAAGCGGCTTATTATCTTGACCACGACCAGTTGACGGGGCTATACAATCGGAAATATATTGACGAGAAGATGAAGGAATTGGATTCTCCGGATTATTGGCCTCTTTCCATTATCATGGCGGATGCCAATGGTCTAAAGATGACCAACGATGCGTTTGGTCATTTGGAGGGGGATCGGATTCTGAAAAGGCTGGCTCAGATTTTTACGGAAGTGGCCCGACCGCAGGATTTCGTAGCCCGTACCGGGGGGGACGAATTTATGATGCTTTTACCCGGCACCTACGGGGGAGAAGCGTTGAAGATGATGGATTTTCTCAAAGAGCGCACAGGAGTGGAAAAGGAGCAATCCTTGATGCTTTCCATGTCCATGGGCTGTGCCACCAAAGTGTCGGCGGAGGAGTCCATTGAAAGCGTATTTCAAGCGGCGGAAGCCCGCATGTACCATAACAAAATCACCGAAAGCAATTTATACAAAATCAAAATCATCAACCAGATTCAGCAGATGCTTTTCCAGGCCAATCCCATGGAAAAGGAGCATTGTGAGCGGGTTCGGGATTACGCGGCGGCTCTGGGAGAAAAAATTGGAATGGAAGGCCAGGCCCTGGAGGAATTGGCTTTGGCTGCCATGTTACACGATATTGGCAAAGTGGGTGTGGATAGCGATGTGCTCAACAAAAATGAAGGCCTTAGCAAAGGAGAGTGGGCTAAGGTGATGAAGCACCCCGAAGTAGGATACCAAATTTTGCGTGGTGTGACGGAATACGGGAAGATTGCAGAATATGTGCTTTATCATCATGAACGCGTGGACGGTGTGGGGTACCCGGTATCTCTTCGAATTGAGGATATCCCGGCTCAATCTAAGATTTTGGGGTTGGCAGAAGCTTATGTGGACATGACGACGGCCAAGCCTTATCGGAACAGAATGTCAGAGCAAGAGGCTGTGGAAGAACTTAAGAGAGGGTCTGGAACTCAATTTGACCCGGAATTGGTGCAACTCTTTATTGAAGAGGTTATTCCTCAATTGAACAATGAGATTGGATAGGATGACGAAGCTATGGAGCCAATCATAGACATAAAAAACTTACTATTTGAGTATGGGTCTTCCGAAGAAGATGGTCCCGGCAAACGGGCGGTCGATGATGTGAGTTTGTCCATCCCCAAGGGGTGTTTTACCGCCATTATCGGGCGAAACGGGTCGGGAAAATCCACCTTGGCAAAAAACATAAACGCACTGCTTCTTCCAACGAGCGGTGCGGTTTATGTTAAAGGAATGGACACCAAGGTGGAAGAATGGTTGTGGGAAATCCGGCAAAGTGCCGGCATGGTGTTTCAAAATCCGGACAACCAATTGGTGTCTTCTATTGTAGAAGATGATGTGGCTTTTGGACCGGAAAATTTAGGCGTGGAACCTTTGGAAATTCGTAAAAGAGTGGAAAGTGCCCTGGGCGCTGTGAACATGTGGGAGTGTCGAAAAATGGGACCTCATCTTTTATCTGGAGGTCAGAAACAACGCATCGCCATCGCTGGTGTGGTGGCCATGAAACCGGAGGTTATTATTTTTGATGAACCCACCGCCATGCTGGATCCGTCGGGACGGAAGGATGTAATGGCCATTATAGAGAGCCTGCACCGGGAAGGAATTACCATAGTACTCATTACACATTTTATGGACGAAGCGGCGCAGGCAGATTTCATCTATGTGATGGACGAGGGGAAGGTGGCCTTGTCCGGAACGCCCAGAGAGATTTTTTGCCATGCCCAGGAAATCAGAGAGCTGTGTCTGGATGTACCTTTTGCCGTTGAGATCGCCCACTGTCTCAGGCAACGGGGGGTTTTCATTCCCGCGGATATCATAACCATGGATGAAATGGTGGATTTTGTATGTCAATCGAAGTAAAAAACATAACCCATATTTATAGTGAGGGCCTTCCTCATCAACAAGTGGCGGTAAAGGATGTGAGTTTTTCTATTGCCGATAATTGTTTTGTAGGGATTATTGGCCATACCGGATCTGGTAAATCCACTTTGGTTCAACATTTAAACGGGCTATTGAAACCCAACCAAGGGGTTATTTTAATTGATGGAGTGGATATTGCCAAGGGAGAAGTGCCGATGAAAGAGATTCGAAAGAATATCGGACTTGTCTTTCAATATCCCGAGTACCAATTGTTTGAAGAAACAGTGGAGAAAGATGTGGCCTTTGGCCCAAAAAATCTAGGCCTTTCTCCGGAAGAAATCAGGGAACGAGTGGAGGAAGCCCTTCGGTTGGTTGGCTTAAACCTGGATGAAATCGGGCAGGTATCTCCCTTTGAATTGTCTGGCGGGCAGAAGCGGCGTGTGGCTATCGCCGGTGTGTTAGCCATGCGCCCCGGTGTGTTGATTTTGGATGAACCTACGGCAGGACTGGATCCAAAGGGACATAAGGAAGTGTTGGAGATGATTGGGGAAATTCATCGGAAGACCCAAGGGATTATTATTCTGGTTTCTCACAATATGGCGGATATTGCCGCCCATGCGGATCAGGTGTTGGTGATGGAAAAGGGCCGGTTGGTGACTTCGGGCACCCCGGTAGAGGTATTTAGCCAAGGGGAATATTTGGCGTCCATGGGACTGGATGTTCCTCCGGCGGCTCGATTGATTCACCAGATTCGGTCACGAGGTGTTGCCATTGAGGGCAACCCATTAACCACGGAAGAAGCCATAGAAGCTTTGTACGGAGTGCTTAAAAGATGATTCGGGACATTACATTAGGACAATATTTCCCGGGAGAGTCTGGGATTCACAGACTGGATCCCAGAGTAAAGATAATAATCGCCCTGACCTTTATTGTGGCGTTATTTCTGGTGAAAGATTTTATTGGGTTTTTCATTGCGGTAGTGGCTTTGGCTGTGGTGATTTCCCGATCTAAAGTTCCCCTTCGTTTTATCTTAAAAGGATTGAAACCCATTTTTATTATTATCATTTTTACCTTTACGGTGAATATGTTCATGATTGGAGGGGAAGTACTTTGGCAGTGGAAGTTTTTGCATATTACCAGGGAAGGTCTCTATACTGCCGTGTTCATGGCCATACGCTTGATTTTATTAATCATCGGCTCTTCGCTTTTAACTTTAACCACCAAGCCCATTCATTTGACAGATGGCATAGAAAGCCTATTAAAGCCCCTTACTCTGGTTAAGGTGCCGGCCCACGAATTGGCTATGATGATGACCATCGCCCTCCGATTTATTCCTACTCTGCTTGAGGAAACGGATAAGATTATGAAGGCGCAAATGGCCAGAGGCGCGGATTTCGAAAGCGGGCATATCCTAAGCCGGGCAAAGAGTTTGATTCCACTTCTGGTACCGTTATTTATCAGTGCATTTCGCATTGCCCAGGATTTGGCTATGGCCATGGAAGCCCGATGTTATCGGGGAGGAGCTCATCGTACCCGCATGAATGCCATTAAAATGAGGCTTCGCGATGTGGTGGCACTAATTCTTCTAGTGGGTTTTGTGGCGCTCATTGTGGTGGAACCTTATGTAATGGAGGCAATCTTATGAGAACCCAACGGTTGATCCAAGGGGCGGTAATTGCCTCAGTGTATACGGTGCTGACCCTATTGTTGGCGCCCATCAGCTATGGAGTCATGCAGGTGCGAGTGGCGGAGGCATTGACGGTTCTGCCTTATTTCACCCCGGCGGCCATCCCCGGGCTTTTTGTGGGCTGTCTGGTGGCCAATATGCTGGGGCCCTATGGATTGATGGATATGGTATTTGGCAGCTTGGCCACATTATGCAGTGCTCTTCTTTCTTATCGGCTACGCAAACGGCCTGGGTTGGTTCCTCTGCCTCCGGTGTTGATGAATGGAATGGTGATTGGAAGTTTGCTTCATTACGGGTATGGAGTCCCTCTTTCTTTATGGGCTTGCATGGGTTGGGTTGCCTTGGGCCAGGCCATTGCATGTTACGGTTTGGGATATCCTCTGCTGAAAATTCTGAAAGGGTATTCAAAGATTTTTAAATAGTCTTTGATTTGAAAAGCATGAGACAAAGAAAAGCAAAAAACTTGGAAGAAAAATTATTAGAGCATGAAACGCATATGGTGACAGAACCCTCCCTCTACCGAGACCGGTGGACGGAGGTTTTTTCCAAGGAGAGGCCATTGTTTCTGGAAATCGGATGTGGGAAAGGCCGATTTCTTACCACTCTGGCACAGAAGCACCCGGAATTCAATTTTATCGGGGTAGAAGGCCATCAGACGGTAGCATTGCGGGCATTGGAGAAGAGCAAGGGACTGGAACTTCTCAATGTGGCCATCGTTCCCTTGTATGTGAAGGATGTGAGAGATTGGTTTGGAAAGGGTTCATTGCAAGGGATTTATTTGAATTTCAGTGATCCATGGCCCAAGGATCGGCATGAAAAACGCAGGCTCACCTCCCAAGGATTTCTTCGGGGATATGGGCAGACTTTAGGGGAAGAAGGTTTCCTTCAAATGAAAACGGACAATGATGACTTATTTCAATACTCGTTGGAAAGTTTGGAACGAAATGGTTTTGAAATCCTGGAGAAGACTTGGGATTTGCACAGTAGCCATTTAAGTAGCCGGAATGTAATGACGGAATACGAGGAAAAATTTGCTCATCAAGGATTAAAAATCCATTATGTAAAGGCCAAGGTAAGTGTTTTAAAAGAAGAAATTTGGTGATATAATAATTTTCATTTAAGGGAAAAGAAAGGAGTTGCGGTATGGGAGAATATATCTTGGCGGAGGCCAATGGAAGAGTGATTCCAAAGAGAGATGTGATTTTCGGCATTTCCGGCATGGCTAATGAAATGGCGGCCAAGGAAGGCAAGGAGAAGGTTATCAATGGAACGGTGGGTTCGCTTTTGGATGATGAGGGAAACCTGATGATTTTGTCATCGGTGGTGGAGGCGTTAAAAGAATTGGCACCTGGGGATTTTGCAGACTACGCTCCCATTGGGGGGTTGCCTTCTTTTCATAAGGCCGTGATTAAGGAAACCTTTGGAGACTTTGTTCCCAAAGGATACACTCGAGCGGTGGCTACACCGGGGGGAACGGGAGCCATTCGAAATACCATTGTAAATTACTCCAAGGTGGGGGATCAGATATTAACATCCGACTGGTTTTGGGGGCCTTACCACACCATTGCTCAGGAACATGGTCGGAGCATCACCACCTTTACTTTATTTGATGAGAATTCTTCTTTCCATCAAAAAGCTTTTCGGGAAAAGGTGGCGGAACTGGGGGAAACTCAGGGGAAAGTGGTGATTCTTCTCAATACTCCGGCCAACAATCCCACCGGGTTTTCGGTTTCCGATGAGGATTGGGATGGCATCGTCAAAACCCTGACGGAAGAAGGAAAAAAAGGGCATCCCGTCACCTTGTTTGTGGATGCGGCCTATTTGGATTATGCGGGAGATCCCAAGGCGGTGCGGCAATTTTTAAGAAAGCTGGACAACCTTTCAGCCAGGATTTTGATTATCGTGGGATACAGTATGTCCAAGGGCTATACCCTCTATGGAATGCGGGGAGGGGCTATGATTTGCCTTTCTTCCAGTGAAGAAATTGCAGATGAATTCAAAAAAGTATGTGAGCAATCGTGTCGTGGAACATGGTCCAATTGTACTAGAGCGGTCCAGGCCCTGATTACCAAAGTTCACCAGGAGCCAGCCCTGCTTCAGAAGGTGGAGGAAGAGCGAGCCACCTTCAGGGAGGTGTTGTTGGAAAGAGGCCGTGCCTTTGAACAAGGGGCCAAAGAGTGTGGGCTGAAGATTATTCCCTATGATGGGGGGTTTTTTGCTTCCGTTCCTTGTAATCAACCGGAGTCGGTGGTGGATGAGTTGATGAAAGAAGGAATCTTTTTGGTGCCTTTGGGGAAAGGGATCCGTGTGGCCGTATCGGCGCTCCCTTTGGAAAAGCTAGTTTTGTTGCCGGCCCGAATCAAGGTAGCCATGGATAAATTCTAGTAATTTGTGGGGATTACCAAATACATGTCTCGAAAAGGATGCAAATATAGATTTTATCACATAAAATATGGCGTTTGCCTTGACAAGGCTTTTCTACTGTGGTAAAGTCAAAAACATATTATTGAAGGAGATTTTACAGTCTCTGCATAAAGGAAACAATGGGAATGGAAAAAATCGTTTTATCACAGAACAAGAGAAGCAGAAAACCCTAGGGTCTGCCCCGATGCGGTACTCCGCCATGGGCAGGCAATGTTGCATTGCTCCTGAGGCGGCTTTTCAAGGAATGGATTCGAAAACGTCTTTTGGGTAATGCCGAGGGACGTTTTTTTCATTGGAAAAGGTGAGGGAAAAATGAACATTCATCAGTATTTGGATCAGGGAAATGTTATTTTTATGAAGGAAAATGAAGTGGTTGCATTTTTGGAAAACAAGGCGGGCGTCTCAGATTTCCGGCAGATTTTAGAGGGCTTTCGGAGACAGCCATCCAAGGAGGGGATTTTAGTAAGGGGTTCCAATCGGGTGACTTTTAGATTGTGCCAACCAAATTTATTCTTGGATAACCCCATCCAGAATGGCGACCGAATATGGGTATTACTGGGTAAAACAGTAGGAGCTTATTGTTTGATTTAGGAAAGGAATTTATGAAAAAGCATCTTGTATTTATTGACGGAGCACATGGCACCACCGGCTTGGAAATAAAGCAAAGGCTTCTCTGTCATCCCAATGTGGAGCTGTTGTCCATTTCAGAGGAAGATCGGAAAGATCAGAAGAAGCGGGTGGAATTGATAGAAAAGGCAGAACTGAGTTTCTTGTGTTTGCCGGATGAGGCTTCTCGCCAGGTCGTGGGTGCATTGAAGGGAGCTGGAAGATTGTTGGATGCCTCCACTGCACATCGAACCCACCGGCAATGGGTCTATGGCTTGCCGGAAATAGCCTCAGGTCAACGAGAAAAAATTAAGGGAGCCAGGCGGGTGTCTGTACCGGGATGCCATGCCACAGGCTTTGTTCTTTTGGCCCGGCCCTTGGTGGAAAAGAGAGTATTGGATTCCAAAACCTCTATGGTGGCTTTCTCGGTTACCGGATATAGTGGCGGCGGCAAGGCCATGATTCAGCAGTATGAAAAGGTGGGAGTTTCTATGGGTCATTCCGGTCAGTATGGGCTTGCTCAGGACCATAAACATCTTCCGGAGATGAAAAGGATGTCTCTGCTTTCCCGAGAGCCCACCTTCATTCCTGTGGTGGGCAATTACTATCGAGGCATGGTGGTTTCTTTGCCTTTGGGAAGCTTGGTGAAAAATTTGAGGTATCCGCTGGAAGAGTTGGAACAACTCTATTCGGAATATTATAGCGGTGAAGAACTGGTTGGGGTTCGAAAGAGGCAGGAAGGGTTTTTATATGGGGATGAATGGGCTGGTTACGATGATGTAATGATTACGGTGTATGGTAAGGAAGAAAATCCTATGGTGGCTGTATCTTTTGATAATTTAGGGAAGGGAGCTTCGGCAGCGGCTGTCCAATGTATGAACCTCATGCTGGGTCTTCCGGAAAGCCAGGGACTGACTATTGGAAAGAAAGAGAGGGCGGAAGTATGACACAGCCGAAAGTGGGGGTTTGTGCTCCAAAAGGATTTTTAGCGGCGGGAGTTCAAGCCGGATTTAAAAAGGGGAAAACTCAAAAAGATTTGGCGCTGATTTACAGCCGGGCTCCATGCCGGGGAGTGGCGGTTTATACCACCAATGCCGTAAAAGGGGCACCTCTTCTGGTGACTCGGAAACATCTGGAGGGGGGGTGGTGCCAAGCGTTGATCTGCAATAGTGGAAATGCCAACACCTGTACGGCCAATGGGATGGTAGTGGCTGAAAACACCTGCCAGTTGCTGGGAGAGGCCTTGGGCATTGATTCGGACCATGTGGCGGTGGCGTCTACGGGGGTAATCGGCGTTCCTCTTTTGGAAGAACCCTTTCATCGAGGGATTCCCCTGTTGGTCAAAGAATTATCTGAGGCGGGGGGGCCTTTGGCGGCGCAAGCCATTCTAACTACGGATCGGGTAACGAAAGAGGCTTCCAGAAAACTTGACCTGGAAGGAGGAAGTGTTGTGATTGGAGGTATGGCCAAAGGCAGCGGAATGATTCATCCCAATATGGCCACCATGCTGTGCTTTCTTACTACCGATGCGGAGATGGAACCGGCCCTAATGGAACAGTGTTTACAAAATGCGGTGAAGGATTCTTTTAATCAAATTTCCGTTGACGGAGATACTTCCACCAACGATATGGTTTTATTCATGGCCAATGGAGCTTCCGGGTGTGGGTTGTTGGAAGAGGGGAGCTCGGATTACCTGGTTTTTCAGCAAGGATTGATTCAGGTTTGTCAGGAATTGGCTCAAATGATTGCTGCCGATGGGGAAGGCGCTACGAAGCAGATTACTTGTCAAGTGGTGGGAGCCGTTACAAAAGAGGCGGCCAATGGGATGGCTAAATCTGTGGTTTCATCGACTTTGGTAAAAGCGGCGGTATTTGGAGCGGATGCGAACTGGGGGCGGGTGTTGTGTGCACTGGGATATTCCGGAGAGATATTAGATCCAACCCATATATCTGTTTGGTTTTCTTCCTCCAAGGGAAGAGTGAAGGTTTGTGAGAAGGGCGTCACGTATCCTTTTTCTGAAGAATGGGCCAAAGAAATATTGGAAGAAGATTCGATTCGAATCCTGGTGGAGTTGGAAGAGGGCGTGGAAGAAGGAAAGGCGTGGGGATGTGACCTCACTTACGACTATGTTCGTATCAATGGAGATTATAGAAGTTAGTAGACGAGAGAGGAAGGGGAAAGATGTTGCGCAAAAAAAAGCTGGTAATCAGTGAGGCAGAGATTTTGGCAGAAGCGTTGCCGTACATGCAAAAATATTATGGAAAAACCATTGTGGTGAAGTATGGGGGAAACGCCATGCTCAGCAAAGAGCTGGAGGATTCCGTAATCCGGGATATCATTTTGTTGAATGCAGTGGGAATCCGTGTGGTATTGGTGCATGGCGGTGGAATTGAGATTACCGCTATGCTGGACCAATTGAACAAAAAGAGTAAGTTTATCAATGGCATCCGCTGCACCGACAAGGAGACGGTAGAAATCGTTAAAATGGTGTTATGCGGCAAAGTGAATAAAAATCTGGTTTCTTTAATTCATAAGAATAACGGCAAAGCGGTGGGGTTGTGCGGTTGTGACGGGGGCATGATTTTGGCGGAAAAGCAAAAGCATTCGGAAGAAGTCGGGTATGTGGGAGATATTGTTAAAATCAACACGGAGTTGATTGAAGCCGCTCTTCGAGAAAATTACATCCCCGTGATTGCAGGAATGGGTATGGATGACCAAGGGCAGGCCTATAATATTAATGGAGATACGGCGGCCGCCGCCATTGCGGGAGCTCTAAAAGCGGAGAGGCTGATCTATATGTCCAATATCAGAGGAGTGCTTCGCGACAAAGATGAAAGCAGCTTGATTGAAAAAATATCTCTGGAAGAAATCCCCAACTTGATTCGAACCGGAATCATCACCGGAGGTATGATTCCTAAAATATCAAGCTGTGTTTACGGCATGAAAAACGGAGTGGATATGGCGGTTATTATTGACGGCCGGGTTCCGCACTCTATTCTGATGGAATTATTTTCCGATAAGGGAGTGGGAACCATGTTAACAAAAACTTCCGGTTTTCGCAGGGAGAAAAAAGAAGGGCAGGAAGAAACTCCGGGAAAGGATTTGGGAATATGAGCGAACAACAGAAAAGCAAAGAAACCTTAATCATGGAAGAGGATGGAAATTATATTGCCCCGATTTACAGCCGATACCCCCTTGTTCTTGAGAAAGGAAAGGGGGTTACCGTATGGGATGCGGAGGGACGTTCCTATTTGGATTTTACCTCGGGCATTGGAGTGAACTGTCTGGGTTTTTGTGATGAGGCATGGGGAGAAGCGGTCTTTCAACAACTGAAGACATTGCAGCATTGTTCCAATCTTTATTACACAAAACCGGCCATTCAATTGGCTAAGCTGTTGACCCAAAGAACCGGGATGCGCAAAGTTTTTTTCTGCAACTCGGGGGCAGAGGCCAATGAGTGTGCTATTAAAATTGCCAGAAAGCATGGTAACGCCAAAGGGAAGGGTGCGGATATCATCACCCTTTGGGATTCTTTTCATGGTCGTACCATGGCCACCATTACGGCTACCGGCCAGGAACATTATCATCACCATTTTCATCCCTTTGTTCCCGGGTTTCATTATGTGACCCCACGGTTGGAAGAGGTGAAGGACAAGTTGGATCAGGGGGCTTGTGGAATCCTCCTGGAAATCATCCAGGGAGAGGGCGGCGTTCGGGTGCTGGCGCCGGAGTTTTTGAAGGGAGCAGCGGATCTTTGCAGAAAAAGAGGTGCTCTGTTTATGGTCGATGAGGTGCAGACGGGCACCGGCCGAACAGGGGCTCTTTTTGCCTACCAGAAATTGGGTCTAAAACCGGACCTGGTGACCTTCGCGAAAGGAATGGGTGGAGGTTTGCCCATGGGAGGTGTTTTGATGAACCGGGTTACGGAAAATGTATTGGTTCCGGGAGATCATGGTACCACTTTTGGTGCCAATCCTGCCATATGTGCAGGCGCCCTGGAGGTGCTCAACCGACTGACCCCGGAGTTTCTGGAAGAAGTAAATGGAAAAGGAGAGTACCTTCGGGATGGGTTGCTTTCCATCCCCGGCGTAGAAGATGTGGAGGGAATGGGGCTGATGTGGGGATTTCGTGTGAGGGGAAAAGCGGTCAAGGAAGTGGTGGCGGCGGCATTGCCGTTGGGGCTTCTGCTTCTCACTGCCCAGGATAAAATCCGATTGCTTCCTCCTCTTATTATTAGTGTAGAAGAATTAGAAAAAGGGTTGAAAATTTTACAAAAAGCTATTGGAGGAAAAACGGAATTGGTGGTATAATAGAAAAGTCGCCACCTTCTGTTGGGGTGTGCATTGCGTCGGCGGGTGTAGTTCAATGGTAGAACGTGGCCTTCCCAAGGCTAAGGCGGGAGTTCGATTCTCCTCACCCGCTCCAATTGATTTAAAAATCATCTCACGGACTCACGGAGATGATTTTTGAGTTTTTGATGAAACCAAAGTTCTGTAGTATAATATATGAGTGCTTTTTTCGAAAGGATGAGGGGAAATGCGAAATCGTTATTTCGTGGTAAAGGAAGGTGAAATGCGTTGGAGTGTACTAGGAAAATCAAAGAAAACCTTTATTGGATTGGCGTGAATGATCGTCGATTGGCCCGGTTTGAAAACCAATTTCTTTTGCCTACCGGGATCAGTTACAATTCTTATTTATGGTTGGGGAAAAAAACGGTACTGTTTGATACCACTGATGTAAGAACGGTGAAACAATTTATGGAGAACATAGATCGCTTGCTTCAGAACAGGCCACTGGATTATTTGGTGATTCATCACATCGAACCGGATCATGGAGCCGCCGTCGCAGAGTTGGTTTATCGATATCCGGAGATGGTGATTGTCACCAGCCGGTTGGGAAAAGAAATGGTGGGTCAATTTTTTTCGGCAGAATTGAAAGAACGATGTCTGGTGGTGGGAGAAGGAGAATCCCTACCCATCGGTGAAATCGCCTTGCGGTTCCATATGGCGCCTATGGTACATTGGCCGGAAGTCATGGTAAGCCTGATAGAAGAATGGGGCCTTCTTTTTTCGGGAGATGCTTTTGGAACCTTTGGAGCTTTGCCTGGAAATGTATTTAACGATGAAATGGATTTTGAAAAAGACTTCCTGGGGGAAGCCCGAAGGTATTATTGCAACATAGTAGGGAAATACGGTGCCCAGGTGCAAGATTTGCTTAACAAGCTTTCCAGGGAATCACTGCAGATGATTTGTCCGCTCCATGGCCCGGTGTGGAGAGACAACCTCTCTTATTATATTGACAAGTATCAAAAATGGAGTCTTTACCAACCGGAAGACCGGGGTGTGGTCATTTTTTATGGCTCCATGTACGGTCATACCGAAA
The DNA here is from genome assembly GCA_964489555.1 of uncultured Oscillospiraceae bacterium. GTDB lineage: Bacteria > Bacillota > Clostridia > Peptostreptococcales > Anaerovoracaceae > JAAZGD01. Next base: position 43,079 of record CAZAZF010000003.1, read on the forward strand.
GTGTAGCCAATGCTCTTGCAGTGCTTTTGGGAGAAAAGGGTGTGGAAAGGTTGGCGGTCTATGATATTTCCGAAACCGATCTTTCGGAGATGATTGGGGAAATGTTCCGGGTCAGTCATTGGGTATTGGCGGCACCTACCTATAATGGGGGGCTATATCCGAAGATGGAGTGGCTGCTTCAGGATGCAAAAAAGTTGAACCTGAAAAATCGGAAGGTGGCCGTTATTGAGAACGGTTCTTGGGCTTCCGCCGCAGGAAAAGAAATGAAAAGGCAGCTGGAAGAAATGGAGAACATCAGGATTTTAAAGCCGGAAATAAAGGTCAAATCCGCCATCAAACCAGAAGAGCTTTTTTTGTTGGAAGAGTTGGCGGAGTCCATCCTTACATCCCTTAAAGAAGAAGCGGAGGAGCAGAAGACATGGTAAAAAAAGCCTATGTTGATTCGGCGGTGGGAATCTGGGTGGTTGTGGAGGAGCAGGAAGCCATTTGTGAGCTGGAATATGTAGGCACCGGTTCTTTTCCTTTAGAGCAAGACACGACCCCTCTTTTGAGGCAGGCCACCCAACAGTTAAAGGAATATTTTCAAGGGGAGCGTAAAGAGTTTTCTTTGCCCTTACATACACAAGGAACTCCATTTCAAGAAATGGTTTGGGCAGCACTTCGCCAGATTCCCTACGGGGAAACGTGTTCCTATCAGGATATTGCCAAGAAAATCGGACGACCGAAAGCGATGCGGGCGGTGGGAGGAGCCAATCATCAAAATCCCATTTCCATCTTCATTCCCTGCCATCGCGTGATTGGACAAAAAGGAGATTTGGTGGGGTACGGAGGGGGGCTGCAAGTGAAAGCTTTCTTGCTGGATTTGGAAAAAACCCTTGGGCTTTAGGAAACCTACCTATTATAGATTGATATAATCTTGTGGTTGCTTTTTATGAGTTGAAGACAATTTTGCTTTCTTTGGGAAGAGCGGCAAATATGCTTGAAAAATCCACCTTTCGGTGAGATAATAAATTGAATCGGAGGCATATCTTCGATTTTACTCATTATATTCTTCAAGGCTTTGGCCATTGAAATAATAAAAGGAGGCAATACGATGTACAAATGCAGTGTTGAACGAATGGACGATTTAATCAAAACCTTTTCTCAGTATGGTGCCACCGGCAATGGTGGGATCACGCGATATGAATTGTCGGAAGCTTCCATTCAGGCCCGTGATGAATTCAAAAAGAGAATGGAAGCCATTGGTGCAGTAGTAGAAGTGGATGATTTAGCTAACATGTACGCTACTCTTCCAGGAACTGATCCAAATGCAAAAAGAATCGTTATGGCGTCTCATGTGGATTCCGTTCGAAATGGCGGAAATTATGATGGAATCCTCGGGGTTATGGGGGCTATGGAAGTACTGACTACCGTTGCCAAGGAAAATATTCCTCACAAACATCCCCTTACCGCTATGATTTGGACCAATGAAGAAGGTTCTTTGTTTCCACCGGCCATGATGGTTTCCGGAATTGTGTGCAATGAATTTTTGCCACCGGCCATCGCTAAGAATTTCCAATTCGATAATATGATGAAATCCAAGAGTGTTATGGACCCCGGTAAAGTCTTTGGCGAGGAGCTGGCAAAATATCCTTATTTGGGAGACAAAGTCAATCGCCTGAATCCGGATAAATACATGGCTATGTTTGAAATGCATATCGAGCAGGGCCCCATCCTGGAAGATGCGGGAGACGAAGTAGGCGTGGTGGATTGCGTTTTGGGCATGTTTAACTATCGTGTGAAATTCTATGGGCAGGCGGCTCATGCCGGAACCTTCCCCATGGACAAGAGAAAGGATGCGCTCTATGGTGCCGCTCAAGCCCTGATTTATCTTCACAATGAAATTGACAAATTGGGCAGACCGGAATTGGTATATACCACGGGAGAAATCGTATGTCATCCTTGTGTACATACAGTTATTCCGGACTTTATCGATTTTTCCATCGATTGTCGACACGAGGATCCGGAGGTCCGAGCCCAGGTAATGAAGATTTTAGAGAGCTTGACGGAAAAAGAGTGGGCCGGGTGTCGTTGTGAAATCGAAGAAAAGTGGAAGAGAGATACAGTATACTGGGACAAGGATTTGTTTGGCTATGTAAAAGAGTCGGCGGAAGAGCTGGACCTCAAACATCAGGTAATCCATTCCGGAGCAGGTCATGATGCACAGTTTGCCAGTTACATGATGCCTACCACTATGATTTTCGTTCAATCCAAGGACGGATTATCCCACTGTGAGCCGGAGTATTCTACGCCGGAACATTGCACCTCCGGTGCATCTGTAATGCTTAATGCAGTTCTTAAAGCAGACGCTAATAAATAGTCGATTTGCTTCTAGATAAGGTAAGACCATTTAAGGGGGAAGGTGACTTCCCCCCTTCATGCCCTATTGGAGACAATGGGAAAATCCAACAAGTATGGTAAGGAGGGTAAAACGTGAGTAAAGTAGTAAAGGCTAAGTACACAGCCGAGGCTGTCGCGGGGTTCACCCACAGAACAGCTATGGAAGAGGCAGCTCGATGTCTTTTGTGCCTAGATGCACCGTGTAGCAAAGGATGCCCTGCAGGAACCGATCCGGGGAAATTTATTCGTTCCATCCGGTTTCGAAATGCAAAGGGTGCTGCTGAAACCATTCGTGAAAACAACATCCTAGGTGGTACTTGCGCAAGGATCTGTCCTTATGATCACCTGTGCGAAGAATTCTGTTCAAGATGTGGAATCGACCGACCGATTGAAATCGGCAAGCTGCAACGCTATGCCATGGAGCAGGAAAAAGCTTATAAGATGCAGATATTGAAAGCTCCTGCAAAGAAAAAGAACGCTAGAGTTGCCTGCGTTGGAGCAGGCCCCGCCTCTTTGGCATGTGCTGCCGAATTGGCCAAGGAAGGGTACCGGGTTACAATTTTTGAAAAAGAAGAGAAGCCGGGCGGTGTTTTGACCTATGGAATCACGCCATCCAGACTTCCACAAGCCGTGGTGGATCAAGACATTGCTCAAGTGAAAAAGCTGGGCGTGAAATTTGTGATGAATACGGAAGTGGGCAAGGATGTAAACCTGGAGGAAATGGATTTTGATGCAGTCTTCGTAGGCGCCGGGCTATGGGGCACACGATTGCCGGACATCAAAGGAACGGACTTAAAGGGCGTTTACACGGCCATCGATTTTCTGAAAACGGCAAGAACGAAAAAAACCGAATTTAAGCCGGGAAAAGCTGTGGTTGTGGTGGGCGGCGGAGACGTTGCTATTGATTGTGCCGTCAGCGCCAAACTACTCGGAGCGGAAGATGTGAAAATCGTTTATCGAAGAACACTGGAAGAGGCTCCAGCCAATATGGATGAATGGCATTATGCTATGAGTCTGGGCATTGGTGTTACTACCAATATGGCACCGGCAGAGCTGATGGGCGAGAAAAAATTGGCGTTTGCTGTGTTTAATGGCAGAGATAAGAAATCCGGATTGAAGTTGGCTTGCGATACCATCGTGTTTGCAATTGGGCAAAAGCCGGAAGATATGAAAAAAATCACCTCTGCAAAGCTTAATGAAAAAGGCGGAATCGCAGCGAAAAGCACGGGCAAAACCAATTTGGCCAAGGTTTTTGCAGCCGGGGATATCGTCAATGGTGGAAAGACGGTTGTGGAAGCGGTGGCAGAAGGCAAAGAAGCCGCTTATTCCATCATGAAATATTTGGAAAAGAAAGGGGTGAAATAGAATGGCAGTTAAGAAAGATTTATCCATAGAATATCTTGGTGTTCAATGTGAAAACCCCTTCTTCCTTTCCTCTTCTCCGGTAGGTAGCGATTATGACATGGTTGCAAAGTGCTATGAAGAAGGTTGGGGTGGAGTTTTCTACAAGACTGTTGGATTTTGGATTCCCGACGAATGCTCGCCCAGGTTTGATCAAAACAACAAAGAAGGACTTCCATGGGTTGGTTTTAAAAATATGGAAATGATTTCCGACAAACCCACGGAGTACAACTTCCAGCAGATGAGAAAACTGAAAAGGGATTATCCTGACAAGATTATGGTTGCTTCCATCATGGGAGAAAACGAGAAAGAATGGCGGGAATTGGCCATTATGGCAGAACAGGCCGAAGCGGACCTGATTGAAGGAAACTTCTCATGTCCTCAGATGACCACCCATGCCATGGGTTCTGATGTTGGGACGAACCCGGAGTTGGTCGAAAAGTACTCCAAGGCGGTTTCTCAGGCAACAAAGGTTCCCTTTATTGCCAAGATGACCCCCAACATCACCACCATGGAAATAGCAGCCCAGGCGGCTGTAAGGGGGGGTGCCAAAGGGGTATCCGCTATCAATACCATCAAATCCATCACCAATATTGACTTTGAAAACAATACGGGTATGCCGGTGGTAGATGGAAAATCTTCGATTTCCGGATATTCCGGAGCGGCGGTAAGGCCTATTGCTCTCCGGTTTTGTGCCCAGATGCTTCAGGACAAGAAACTGAAAAACATACCGGTTTCCGGTATCGGGGGGATCGAAACATGGAGGGATGCGGTAGAATTCCTAATGATTGGATGTAGAAACATTCAGGTTACTACGGCCATCATGCAATATGGATACCGAATTGTGGAAGACATGATCTCAGGCACCTCTCATTTTATGGACGAAAGAGGGTATGAGAAGTTGGATGATTTTGTTGGATTGGCTTTACCCAATTTGGTTCCAGCAGAAGAAATCAGAAGAACTTTCAAAATTTTGCCCAGCTTTGATTTGAAGAAGTGCATCGGATGCGGCCGTTGCTATGTATCCTGTTACGATGGTGCGCACCAAGCCATCGGATGGGATGAAAAGAAACGCCGGCCCACATTGGATGAAAAGAAGTGCGTTGGTTGTCATCTCTGCCTCAATGTGTGTCCGGTTCAGGGGTGTATCGGTGCAGGGGAAGTGAAATGGCTGCCTGACAAACTGAAAAAATTTGGCGACAAGAGAAACAAGGTTGCCATGAAACATTTCTACGAATAAAAAAGAAAAAAGAAGGTTCAGAGAAGCGAGGCCGTTGGGAGCCTCGCTTCTTCCCTTTCCGGCACACATTCCCTTTCCGGCACACATTGACAAATATCGGTTTTCTACTATAATTAAACCGTTACAAAAAGTATTATGTATTATTGTAGATACACGTTTGAAAATTTATTGATTTCAAAATGGGGTGTGTTACAATGGGTCAAGGAGAATGAAAATGGCAAAAGACAAGATAAGTTTTGAAGATGAACAAGTAAAACTGCAGTACCGACACACCTCTTCTCATGTGATGGCGCAAGCCATTAAGCACCTTTGGCCTCAAGCCAAATTGGCCATTGGCCCAGCCATTGAGAACGGGTTTTATTACGATATTGATTTGGATTACCGAATAACCGAAGAAGACTTCCCGAAAATCCAGAAAGAAATGAAAAAAATCATCGCCGCGGCTTACCGGTTGGAGCGATTTGAGCTCCCTCGGGAAGAGGCCATGGCCTATATGGAGCAAGAAGGGGAGCCCTATAAGGTGGAGTTGATTCGGGACTTACCAGAGGATGCGGTGATTTCTTTTTATCGTCAGGGGGATTTTACCGATTTATGTGCAGGACCCCATCTTGACCATACGGGTCAGGTAAAAGCGATAAAATTGATGAGTGTGGCCGGCGCCTATTGGCGTGGTGATGAAAAAAACAAGATGCTACAACGGCTTTATGGAACCTCGTTCCCTACTATAGAGGAGCTGGAAGAGTATCTAAACCGGTTGGAAGAGGCCAAACGGCGGGACCATCGAAAAATCGGGAAGGAAATGGATTTATTCCTGCTTTTGGATGAAGGCCCCGGTTTCCCTTTTTTCATGCCCAACGGAATGGTAATCCGAAACGAGTTGGAGTATTTTTGGCGACAGGAGCATCGGAAAAGAGGGTATGAGGAAATCAAAACCCCTTTGATTTTATCTGAGGAGCTTTGGCATACCTCCGGGCATTGGGATCATTATCAGAACAATATGTATTTCACTAAGATTGATGATGGGGATTATGCCATTAAGCCCATGAATTGTCCGGGAGCATTATTATCCTATAAGCGAAAAATGTATTCCTATCGTGATTTTCCCATGAGAGTAGGTGAATTGGGTCAGGTACATCGCCATGAACTATCCGGCGCCTTGCACGGCCTGATGAGGGTAAGAACCTTCACTCAAGATGATGCCCATATTTTCGCGTTGCCTGAACAAATCAAAGATGAAGTATTGGGCGTGTTCCGATTTATTGATTATGTATATAATGTATTTGGGTTTAAATATCATATTGAATTATCTACCCGGCCTGATGACAGCTTGGGCTCCGACGAAGATTGGCAGATGGCAGAGACTGCTTTGAAGGAAGCCATGGATGGAGCAGAAGTGCCCTATGTTATCAATGAAGGAGACGGGGCTTTTTACGGACCGAAGTTGGACTTCCATTTGGAGGATTCTATTGGAAGAACTTGGCAGTGTGGCACCATCCAATTGGACTTCCAAATGCCCCAGCGTTTTGACTTGACCTATGTGGGAGCGGATGGAGAAAAACATCGCCCTATTATGATTCATCGAGTTATTTTCGGGTCTATCGAACGATTCGTGGGAATTCTCATTGAGCATACGGCGGGGAAATTTCCACTATGGTTGGCTCCTGTACAGGTGAGATTGTTGACTGTGACGGAAAAGTATGGAGAATACGCAAAGAAGGTGGCAAAGATATTGGAAGATAAAAATCTTCGCGTCCAATTGGATCTTCGAAATGAAAAAATCGGATACAAGCTGCGGGAAGCAAGAAACGAGAGGGTGTCCTATATCGGAGTCATCGGGGAAAGAGAAGAAGAAAGCCAAACCTTAACGGTTCGTTCCTCCAAGGCGGGGGAATTAGGGGAGATGTCCGTAGAGGCCTTTGCCGAAAAATTGTGCCAGGAAATTGAGAATAAGGACATATAGGAGCGGGAAAGTTGAAGTTATTTGGGAATGGAATTACCCGGGGAATTCATGTAGAACACCATAAGAATACCAAGAACATGGCTACGGAAACCATCGATTTACCAGATCGGGTATACCTGTCTATGGTTCAACACATTGGGGTTCGTTGCAACCCTATTGTTGGTGTAGGAGAACATGTGGATGTAGGTCAACCGGTAGGTGATACCGATGTGTTTTTTAGTGCGCCGGTTCATGCTAGTGTTTCCGGGAAAGTGGTATCCGTAGAGAAAATCATGTCCATTATGGGCACCATGGATCGCCATGTGGTGATTGAGGCGGATGGCAATCAAACCATGTGGGAGGGAGTGAAACCTCCTGTGGTTGAAAATACCCAAGATTTTATTCAAGCGGTTCGAAGCAGTGGAATTGTAGGATTGGGAGGGGCCGCATTTCCGGTAAGCGTGAAATACAGCCCTCAGAATTTGGAAATGGTCGACACATTGATTGTGAATGGGGCAGAATGCGAGCCTTATATAACTTCGGATTACCGGACTATGATGGAGGACACGAATTATATCATTGATGGCATTGAAGCTACCATGAAGTGGTTGGGGTTAAAAGAGTGCTATATTGCCATCGAGGATAACAAGCCGGAAGCCATTGCTAAATTTTATGAAATGCTGGAGGGCAAGTACAATATTCGAATCGTGATTCTTAAGTCCAAATACCCACGGGGGGCGGAAAAGGTTATCATTCGAGAAACCACGGGGAAAATTCTATTGCCCGGAAAGTTGCCGGCGGATATTGGGGTGCTAGTCTCCAATGTGGCTACGGTGGGATTTTTGGGAAAATATATGGCCACGGGGATTCCTTTGATTGACAAGCGAATCACTGTAGATGGCCTGGCGGTGACCACCCCTAAAAATCTTCTGGTCCCTTTGGGCACTAAAATATATAAGATTATAGAGGCTTGTGGTGGCTATAAGGAGCCACCTGCCAAGATTATCATGGGAGGACCCATGATGGGTCGAGCTATTTATAATGATGGAAAACCCCTCATCAAGAACAACAATGCCATTTTGGCTTTTGATGCCAAACAAGCCCATCTTGAGGAAGAATCCCCTTGTATTAATTGCGGGAGATGCATTCGGGCTTGTCCTACTAATTTAATGCCTACCCTGATGAACCGAGCCTATTACAATAACGACTGGGAAGAAATGAAACGATTGAATGTAATGGCTTGCATCGGTTGCGGTTGTTGCTCTTATGTATGTCCGTCGAAACGGATGCTGAACATCGTTCATTCCCTTGGGAAGAGCAAAATCAAGGAAATGGAGGCGGCTGAGAAGAATGGAAGATTATAAATACGGCAATCTGATTATTGCACATTCTCCCCACATAGACGATGGGGTTACCACTACAAAAATTATGGCCCAGGTTTTGATTGCTTTGGTTCCGGCCATGGGAATGTCGGTGCTTATTTTTGGACACCGGGCGTTGTTGTTGCTCTTGATTTGCGTGGTTTTCTGTGTGCTTTTTGAATTGCTTTTTCAACGAATCACAAAAAGGCAGGAAACCATCGATGACTTGAGCGCGGTGGTTACCGGCGTGCTATTGTCTTTGAATTTGCCTTCGGGACTGCCCTATTGGCAGGCCATTATAGGATGCTTTGTAGCCATTGTGGTGGCCAAGCAGATTTTCGGGGGAATTGGACATAATTTTGTTAACCCTGCTATTTTGGGCAGGGTGGTGCTGACTGTTTCCTTTCCTCAAACCATGACCTCCTGGCCTCTACCGAACCAAGGATTTGCTTCGGTAGATGGCACTACAGGTGCGACTCCGTTGGGGGAATTTGCCAAAGGGAATTTGGAGCAGTTGCCTTCGAATTGGGAGTTGTTTTTGGGAACGGTGGGCGGCTCCGCAGGGGAGACGGGCGCTTTTGTGCTGCTGTTGGGAGGCGGTTTCCTTCTTGTACGGAAAATCATTACTTTTGAAACTCCTCTGGCATTTTTGGGAATCATGGTGGTATTTTCCTTGGTGGCAGGAGAAGACCCGTTGTTTCAAATCCTGGCAGGAGGGGCTATGATAGGGGCCTTCTTTATGGCTACAGACTATACCACGGCACCCTTAACTTCGAAAGGGAAGATTATTTTTGGGATAGGGTGTGGGTTTTTAACCATGCTGATTCGACTATTTGGAGCTTATCCTGAGGGCGTATCCTTCGCCATCTTGTTTATGAATATATTAACACCTCATATCAACCGGCTTACAGAAACCAAACCGAAAATGGGTACCAGGAATGTTTAAGAGGATAAAAGAAAAAGTAAAAAACAAGAAAAATTCCAAGAAAAAAAAGTGCAACAGCAGGGTGGTTGACGCTTTGATTCCAACATTGGTGCTTACATTGATTTGTCTGGTTTCGGTTTCTATATTGGTAGGAACCTACAGTGTCACCAAGCCCGTTATTGACGAGAACAACGCCATCCGAGCCGATTTGGCCCGGAAGGAGGTGTTTCCAATGGCTGGAGTTTTAGGGTTCCAGGAATTCTCCATGGAGAAGGTGAAGGACATTTCCGGAGGCCGGGTTCCGGATGGATTGTTGGAAGTGTACCTTTCCAACAGCCACGGAGGGATGGTGCTGACTACAGTGGAGAAGGGGTTTGGTGGTACATTGAAAGTGATTACCGGGTTGGATTCCAAAGGAAGGATTACCGGAATTACCATTACGGAACATAGTGAAACACCGGGGTTGGGTACCAAGCCCATGACCTCCGATTTTCTGCAACAATATTATGGGAAAAAGAAAATTACAAATAGTCCGGATGGGCCGGAGGAAGAATTGGTGGATGGAGTGACTGGCGCAACCATTTCTTCCGATGCTATTTATCGAGCGGTGGAGAAAGCGCTTCGAGCTTATGAAATGATGGGAGGAATTCCTCATGATTAAAGAAATTTTACATTCAAATCCAAGAATGGAGATTGTCTTCAACGGGATCATCAAGGAAAATCCGGTATTGACCTTGCTTTTGGGTTTGTGCCCGGCATTGGCCGTCACTACTTCTGCCGTCAATGGACTTGGAATGGGATTGTCCGCGATGTTTGTATTGATTTGTTCCAATGTGGTGGTGTCTTCTTTGAAAACCATCATCCCGGACCGAGTGCGGATTCCTTCTTATATTGTGGTCATTGCCAGTTTTGTTACCATTTTGGGACTTTTGCTCAAGGCTTATCTTCCGGAATTGGACAAAGCATTGGGTCTCTATATTCCTTTGATTGTAGTGAATTGCATTATATTGGGACGTGCGGAGATGTTTGCCAGCAAACGTTCTGTGGGAGACTCGGCGTTGGATGGATTGGGTATGGGGCTAGGGTTTACCATGGCCTTGTTGTTAATTGGTGCCATCCGTGAATTACTGGGAGGAGGTACTTTGTTTGGCGTTGAACTGACATCTCAATGGATTGAGCCCATGTCGATTTTCATGCTGGCTCCAGGTGGTTTTTTTGTTCTGGGATGCCTGGTGGCTTTGATCAATGTTTTGACTCGAGGTCGGGGCGTGAAGGTGGTGGAGATTGGGTGCGACTCTTGTAAGGGCTGTGATTCTCAAGGAAAGTGTGGTGAATCGAAATGAAGGAAATGGCTTTCATCTTGATGAGTATGGTGCTGGTGGACAATTTGGTTTTGTCCAAGTTTTTGGGGATTTGTCCTTTTCTGGGGGTTTCGAAAAAAATGGATTCCGCCTTGGGGATGTCTTATGCGGTAATCACCGTTATGGTGTTGGCCACTGCGGCAACCTGGCCTATCTACACATATTTTCTCAAACCTTATGGTATTGAGTTTCTTCAAACCATCGTTTTCATTCTGGTGATTGCATCCCTGGTGCAGTTAATGGAGATGGGGTTAAAAAAGTATGTGCCCAGCTTGCATGGAGGTTTGGGCGTCTACTTACCGCTGATTACTACCAACTGTGCTGTGCTAGGAATCGCCATACTCAATTTAGATAACGAGTATTCTTTTTTACAATCTCTGGTGAACGCATTGGGCGGTGGATTGGGGTTCTTGGTGGCTTTGGTTCTCTTTTCCGGAGTTCGAAGGCAATTGGAAGGCAGCAATGTACCATTGGCCTTTCGTGGGATTCCAGCCACTTTAATCGCAGCGTCGATACTGGCCTTATCTTTTATGGGATTTGCTGGCGTGGTGGATGGAATTTTTATGTAGGAGGATAAAGGCATGACGTCTTGGATCATACCGATTTTAATATTGACGGCCTTGGGGGTCTTGGCGGGCATCGTCTTATCCATTGCTTCGAAAATTTTTGAGGTAAAGGGAAATCCTTTGACCAGCCGGGTACGAGAAGAGTTGCCTGGAATAAATTGTGGTGCTTGTGGGTATGTGGGTTGCGATTCTTATGCGGCGGCACTCACTGGTGAAGAGAGGGTGGAGCCAAATCTTTGCACCCCGGGTGGAGAAACGGTGGCTCGCCGAATTTGTCAGGTGCTGGACATTCCTTTTGAAGAGGTTACTTCAAAACATGCCGTGCTTTTGTGTGCGGGGAGTTTGGATCACACGGAGTATGTGATGGATTGGCAAAGTTTGCATTCTTGTGCAGCCAATAAGATGTTTTACCGTGGAAGGGGTTCTTGTTATCAAACCTGTCTCGGGTACGGAGACTGTGCCGAAGCGTGTCCTTATGACGCCATTACCATTGATAACGGCATTGCTATTGTCAATCGAAGGAGGTGTGTGGGTTGCGGCCTTTGCGTGAAAGTGTGCCCCAGCAATTTGTTGCAATTAATGACAGGGGACGATTTGGTGTATGTGGCCTGTAGTTCTCACGCCAAAGCCAAAGATACGCGCAAGGGGTGTACCACCGGTTGCATCGCCTGCGGGAAATGCGAAAAAGTGTGCAAGGAAGATGCCATTCATGTGGAGCATAATTTGGCGGTCATCGATCAAAGCAAATGTACCCAATGCGGTGCTTGCATTTCGGTATGTCCGGTGAATATCATTAAACGGATTGGAGGACAATGCCATGTTTAAAAAAAAGGAAAAGGACCAGTGGCGGGGAGGGGTATTTTTGTGCACCACGAAGGATAGTATGGAAGCGGATATACTGGAATCCAAATTGAGAAGCGAAGGGATTCCTTGTATTAAACGATATCGAGGTGCTAGCAATTTTATGGAAATTTTTATGGGGCAAAATACGGCTTTTCCCATTGATTTGTATGTTCCAGAGCCCACTTTGGAAGATGCAAAAAACATTATCGTAGCCATTCCTCTGGAAGTGGCCGAAGAAGACCAATAAAAAATTCAATTAAGCATTGACAGTGTACTATTACACATAGTACACTTTTTTTATTGAGATTGAAGCAAGTGCTTCAGAAAGGAGGAGAGACATGTTTCAGCTGGATATGAAAAGTCGTCGCTCTATTTATGAACAGGTGGTAGAGAACCTAAAAGAAATGATTCGCTCCCGCGTTCTTGTGCCGGATGAAAAGTTGCCTTCGGTGCGGGAGCTTTCCCGCATATTAACCGTGAACCCAAATACTGTGCAAAAGGCCTATCGGGAACTGGAACGGATGGGATACGTCTATAGTTCTGCGGGTTTGGGGACTTTTGTGAAAAAAGTGGCTCCGGGGCAACGGGATGAAATTTTATTTGCCCAAGGGAAAAGTCGACTTAGGGAGGCAATGCAGGAAATTCGATATGCTGGACTGTCTCACCGGGAGATGATGGAGTTGGTAAAAGAACTAGGCGAAGAATTCGAGAGGAGGGACCAATAATGATAACCGTCAATCAACTGACAAAAAGTTTTGATGGATTCCAGGCCCTGTCACGGTTGGACATGAATGTGAAAAAGGGTTCCATATATGGATTGGTGGGAACAAATGGAGCGGGCAAAACCACTGTAATCAAACATATTACCGGTATTTATCAGGGAGACCAGGGGCAGGTGCAAATGGATGGAGAACTGGTATATGATAATAAGAAAATAAAAGAAAGAATGGGCTATGTTCCCGATGATCTCTATTTTTTTGGAGGGTATGGGCTAGGGGAGATGGGCAAATTCTATGAAGGCATCTATCCTAACTGGAGCCAACCGCGTTTTTTGAGTATGATTCAGCGTTTCGGATTGGATTCCCGCCAAAAGATTTCCAGTTTTTCCAAGGGCATGCAAAAGCAAGCCATGTTTATACTGACGCTATCTACCATGCCGGATTATTTGATTTTGGATGAACCCATTGATGGGCTGGATCCCATAATACGTAAATTGGTATGGAAGTATATCATCGATGATGTGGCGGAACGGGAGATGACCGTATTGGTTTCTTCTCATAATTTAAGAGAAATGGAAAACATTTGTGATTCCATCGGAATCATTTCCAATGGAAAGATGATGATTGAGCGGGATTTGGATGAACTGCGAAGCGATATTCACAAAGTCCAGGTGGCGTTTCCCGCCGAAAAGGATATTGCCTCTTTTTTGGCCTCTCTCCAGGTGTTGCATCGAGAAAAAAGAGGTTCTGTAGAACTGCTGATTATACGAAACCGTAAGGAGGAGGTGGAGAATGTCCTTCGAAAAGCTCAACCGTTGGTTTTTGACATGTTGCCTCTTACTTTGGAAGAAATATTTATCTATGAATTAGGAGGTGCGGACGATGAAATCCAGGGAATCATATTTTAGCTTTTCCGGAGCGTTGATTCGAGAGAATTTAAAACGGTTTTGGGCCATTTCCGTACTGAGTTTTATTGGATATTTCCTTTCGGGAGTCCTTCCTATTTTGTTTTCTCTCAACCGGTACCAGGACCCAAATTATGGAATGGGATATATGGTGCGCAGCATGCTGAACAATCAGTATTTCCCTCATGGGGTCTTGCATCTGGTGGTGCCAATTGTAGCTTCCGTTATTCTGTATCGTTACATGCATAGCTCCGGATCTTCCACCATGATTCATGGGCTTCCCTTTACTAGATCCCAGCTTTTCAACAGCAACCTTTTATCCGGATTGATTTTAGTTTGGCTTCCTCTTTTGGTGACGGCAGGGTTGTTATTGCTTCTGGCAAGGCCGATGTTTTTATATGAAGGAAGCACCGAAGACATTTTTACCAAAGTGCTTGTTTTCCAATGGATATGGAAATCTCTTGTTGTTACTTTGTCGGTATATCTTGTTGCAGTCCTTGCCGGAGTGGTGAGTGGCAATGGGGTGATGCATATGTTTTTGGGATTTTGGTTTAATGGGCTGCTTCCCGGGTTATATGCGGTATGTGTGGCTTACTTTGGTAAATTTCTATATGGATTTGATGGAGCCGGCCAGTTGATGGAAATTGCTACGGGCATGATGCCTTATTTGAAGGCCCTTCAAAGCAACGAGCCCTTTTCTTCCGGGTTGATGAGTTATTATTTGATAGGGATGGTGGCTCTTCTAGTTGTCTCTTCTTATGCCTATCGTCAACGGGCTTGGGAAAAAGCAGGAGATTCTTTGGTGTTTCAAGGAGTCAAGATTATGATCTGCTATTTGATTGCTTTTTTTGGAATGTCACTGATGGCGTTTTATTTCGATACCATTCGGTGGTCCGGTGCCAGTTTTTTAGACGGTCATGCTATGTTTTATGTGGGCTTGTTAGTGGGTATTCTGGTATTCCTGTATATTGGAAGAATGGTGGTGCTTAAGTCTCCAAGAGTTTTTAACAAGGGGAGTTTGAAGCATTTGGCCATCTACACGTTAATTGCTTTGACTTTTGTAGTATCTGTGGACATGGATTTTACAGGATTTGAAAAGCGGGTTCCCAACCCCCAAAAGGTAGAGGGAGTATCTCTTCCGGACCTAGGAAGGATGGAGAGAACAGGCCGGTATGAGGATTTGTTTTTTCAACCCTTTGAAACGGAAAATGAAACCCATGGTTTGGTTTTTCAAGAACCGGAAAATGTGGAAGCGATTGCCCAGTTTCATAGGAGGGTGATTTCAGAAAGGGCTGCGTATGAAAATCAGGGTTCTTCCTATCAAACCCATTCTTTGTCTCTATCCTACCAAAGGAAGAATTTTTGGGATTTGACTCGAAGTTATGTGGTTCCCTATTCCATGATTCGAGATTCCGTTCAATTGAAAAAAGTATTTGAATCAAGTGAATTTAAGGATCGATACTCTTTTCAGAGTCTAACGGTGAAGGAGCCTCGCTGGATTAAGGCATATAATTTGTTCTTGTATCAAACCACCATGGACCAGTACAGCATGAAAACGATAGACGGTCGCGTGGAAATCCGTGAGTTGATGGAAAAGTTGGAACAAGATTACCGGGAAAGGACTTGGGAACAACATTTGGATACCAGTGCACCTTACGCCCAAATGGAAATGGCTTTTTATGGCTTGCCAAATCAAACCCTTTCTTATCCGGCGTACGCCTACGAGGCATCCATGGATCCCACTCTGAAGGTGATGACCTTGCATGTGAGAAAATCCGATCGCCATACCATTTCCTGGTTGGAGGAAAGGGGATACGACGAAAACCTGAGCATCAAAACAGAGGATGTGGGTTGTATTACCGTGTTTCACGAAACGGGCCAGCCTGTTTCCGTAGATGAAATTGCCGCATCAAATATGGCGGTGGCCAAACAATGGACAAAAGAATATCCGGATGCTTATCTTTCCGGAAAGGCTCAATTTTGCTTTGAAAATCCGGAAGACATCGCCATTCTTCTTGAGGAGTACGAAATGGAACCGGACAATTACCAAGATTACTATTTTGGGGTGATCAGCTTCAAGAAGAGCAGCCCTTATGCAAACCGGTTTTATGAGCATTATGGAAGTTTTTATCAGTCCATGGATGCCATGAGAGATACCATTACCGTAGATTATTATATCTATTTTAACAACCACTCTTTGCCGGAAATCATAAGAGCCGAATTTCAATAATGTGGTATAATAGATGCGACGGATGGCAACGAAACAGCTCATGAGAGAAAAGGTGAAAAATGGATAAAGAGAATAAAAGAAATGCGGACTCGGAGGAAGTGCGATTCACCGGGGAAAATCAGGAAGGAGTTCGATATTATCAGGTGAATTCAGCCAAGAGTAGTTCCTCCCATGGAGTTCGAAATGCACTGATTATTATTGCGGGAATTTTGGCTGCGGTAGTTCTGTTGGGGGTCTCCTGTACTCAAATGGCCAATAGCATCATTGGAACTCTGGGACTTTCCGGGGCCTCCTATAGTGAAAAAGAGATTTCTTTGCCCTCCCATGATTATGTGGCCCAGGTTTCTGTGGAAGGTAGTATTCAATCGGGAAACCAGGATTATCTTGGAATGGCCTATGGGTATCAACATGGATGGACTTTGGAGCTTCTTAAGGAGTTGGCTGAGGATCCCAACAACAAAGGAATTCTTTTGTGGGTCAATTCTCCCGGAGGAACTATTTATGAGTCCGATGAACTGTATCTGGCCTTAAAAGAATACAAAGAGGTTACGGGCAGACCTATGTATGCGGCCATGGGGAATATGGCGGCATCCGGGGGTTATTACATTTCTGCGGCTTGCGATGAGATTTGGGCCAACCGGAATACTTGGACCGGTTCCATTGGAGTAACCTTGGGCACTTTCATTGATGTATCCGGATTATTGGAGGAGTATGGGGTGAAAACCACTACGATTACTTCGGGGAAAAATAAGGCGATGGGGTCGGAATTCCAGCCCATGAGTCAGGAACAGCTTGCTATTTTTCAGGGGCTTGTGGATGAAGCCTATGAACAATTTGTAGGAGTTGTTTCTGAAAACCGGAACATGGAAAAAGACCAAGTGATTGCCTTGGCTGACGGGCGGATTTATACGGCAGCTCAGGCTCTGGAAATCGGGTTGATTGATTTCATTGGTACAAAGGAAGCAGCCTATGAAGCACTGCAACAAACCCACCAGTTGGAAACTGTGGCTTTGGAAGAATTTTACTACGCCCGGGCACCATGGTTTTTCGGGTTAGTGCAAGGGCTGACTAAGGCCATCGAATCCGGCTCGAAAGGAGATTTGGCAGCATTGAAAGAGATGCTGGAAACCAATGATCAGATTCAGCCCATGTATCTCTATGAAGGTGGCCGATAACAAAATATGAGATTGCAACGCAACAGTTGCGGTTGGAGTGTTAAGGAAAAAGCCTTGACAGCTAGGGTCAATTATGATAGATTGTCCTAGTGTCAAGGTTTTTTACATGACAAAGGAGATATTATGGACCGCATTGCGAAAGAGAGCCTGTTGTATGATCTCTATGGCGAATTGCTAACCTCTCGCCAAAAGGAGGTTATTCGCCTATATCATGAGGAAAACTGGTCTTTGTCGGAGATTGCCCAGGAGTTTGGAATCAGCCGACAAGGAGTTCATGATGCGTTAAAAAGCGGGGAAAGTGCATTGGCCCAGTATGAGGAAAAGCTGGGATTGTTAGAGAAAATGGAGAAGCAGCATGCGGGAATCCTTGTATTGCAGCATGCGGTAAATGTCTTAAAAGATATAGAGATTCAAGATGTGAGGATTTCGGAAGCCCTTTCTCAGATGGAAAGGGCCATGAAAGAATTGGATCAGTAAGGAGGACGGGAATGGCGTTTGAAGGATTATCCGACAAATTACAAGGGGTTTTCAAAAAGCTCAAAGGAAAAGGCGTTCTTACTGAAACGGACATCAACGAAGCCATGCGAGAGGTGAAGCTTGCCTTATTGGAGGCGGATGTTCACTTTAAAGTGGTGAAAGAATTTGTGGATGCAGTGAAGGAAAAAGCCATGGGGAAAGAGGTGTTGGAAAGTCTCACCCCCGGGCAGCAGGTGGTAAAAATTGTTCACGACCAGCTGGCGGATTTGATGGGAGGCTCCGGTAGCAAGTTAACCTACTCTCCCCGAGGGTTTACCACCTATTTGTTGGTGGGGTTGCAGGGAACGGGTAAAACCACCACTTGCGGGAAATTGGCAGCTCACCTGAAGAAAGAAGGGAAAAAGCCCATGCTGGCGGCATGTGACATTTACCGGCCCGCCGCCATCGATCAGTTGGAAGTGGTAGGTGCTCAAGCGGGAGTTCCCGTTTTTACCAAGCGGGGAGAAAAGGATCCGGTGGTCATCGCCAAGGAGGCCATGGCAGAAGGCGAGAAGAAGGGCTACAATATTTTGATAGTTGACACGGCGGGGCGATTACAAATTGATGGAGAATTGATGGAAGAATTGGTGAGGATCCGTCAGGCGGTCAAGCCCCAAGAGGTAATACTGGTGGTGGATGCTCTCACGGGGCAAGATGCGGTGAATGTTGCAGAAGGATTTAATGAACAATTGGGCATCGATGGAATCATTATGACTAAGATGGATGGAGATTCCAGAGGCGGAGCTGCTCTTTCTACCAAGCGGGTTACAGGTCGGCCCATCAAATTTATAGGAACCAGTGAGAAACTGGACGGGTTAGAACTTTTTCATCCCGAGCGTATGGCTGGTCGAATTCTTGGGATGGGGGACATGATGAGTCTCATCGAAAAGGCCCAGGAAAACTACGATGACCAAAAGGCCCGTGACTTGGAAAAAAAGATGCGGAAGAATGAATTCACGCTGGAAGATTTCTTGGAGCAGATGGGGCAGGTTCGTCAGATGGGCGGGTTGGCAAAAATAATGGACATGCTCCCCGGTATGGGAAAGAATGGGGCCCCCAATTTGGATATGGATGAGAGTGAAAAGGAATTTCGTCAAATGGAAGCAGTAATTCTATCCATGACTTCGGAGGAAAGACGAAATCCGACGGTTCTTAACGCCAGCCGGCGGAAAAGAATTGCGGCAGGGGCCGGGCAACCGGTATCACGGGTGAATACATTGGTAAAACGTTATGAAGAAACAAAAAAGATGATGAAACAGTTTTCCGGAGGGAAAATGAATCGTAAGTTAAGAGGAGGCGGATTGCCCTTTTAGCAGCCGTCCTTTTTATAAAAACAACATAATTCTATGGAGGAAAAAACAATGGTAAAAATTAGACTTAAGAGAATGGGTGCTCACAAAAAGCCTTTCTATCGTGTAGTAGTAGCAGATTCTAGAAGCCCTCGAGACGGGAAATTCATCGAAGAGTTGGGCATTTATAATCCCATGACGGAGCCCCCTGTGATTGAAATCGATGAAGAAAAGGCCAAGAAATGGATGGCCAATGGCGCACAACCGACGGAAACGGTAAGAGCTCTTATGAAAAAATCAGGTGTATTATAGAATAAAAGAAAGCGGTGAGACGAATGACGGAATTGGTGAAAGTTATTGCAAAGGCATTGGTGGACAACCCCGATGCTGTAGAGGTGCGAGAAGTAGCCGGAAGATCCGCAATTGTTATCGAACTGAAGGTTGCGCCTGAGGATATGGGCAAGGTAATTGGCAAGCAAGGAAGGATCGCAAAGGCTCTCCGGACGGTAGTGAAAGCGGCTGCCAATAAATCCAATTTAAAAGTGGTAGTGGAAATCGTGCAATAACCATGGACAAAATACGGATTGGAAAAGTAGTGAACACGGTGGGGCTCCGGGGTGAAATCAAAGTGTATAACTATGCAGAGAGCCCGGAGCGATATCAAAACCTTTCTCAGATTTATGTGGGAGAGGAACTCTTTGATATAGAAAAAGTGAGGCTTCAAAAAAACACGGTTATCCTGAAAATACAAGGTGTCGACAGTTTGGAACAAGGAGAGAAGCTGAGGGGGCAGGATGTGTATTTTTCGGCAGAACTGTTGGAGGAGTTGCCTTCAGGTTCGTATTATATTCGGGATCTCATTGGAATTTCCGTATATGACAGGCAGGGAAATCTACTGGGAAAGTTGAAGGATGTTATAAAAGGAGCGGCTCAGGATTTGTATGAAATTGACACCGGCGGGAAAATGGTTTTGCTTCCGGGGGTGTCAGAGTTTGTGCTCCAGGTGGATTTGGAAAGTGGTCGAATAGTGGTGGATCCACCAAAGGGATTAATGGAGTTGTAGATGATCATTCATGTGTTGACCCTATTTCCTGAAATGATAGAAGGAATTATCGGCAGTAGCATCCTTGGAAAAGCCATGGAAAAAGGGGTGTTGGATATTCGGGTGACCAATATTCGGCAATATAGCCAGGACAAGCATCATAAAGTAGACGATACTCCCTTTGGCGGAGGCGCCGGCATGGTGATGACAGTTCAACCCATCTTTGATGCAATCCGTGATTTGGGTGGTGAAAACAAGAGAATGATTTATCTGTCGCCCAAAGGGCGGCTGCCGGATCAAGACTATCTGCAGGAATTGGCTCGAGAAAAAGAACTTTTTCTACTGTGCGGTCATTATGAAGGGGTGGATCAGCGAATACTGGACCATTTTGCCATGGAAGAGGTTTCTATAGGGGACTATGTATTGACGGGCGGTGAGCTTCCGGCTATGATTTTATTAGATGCAATGGCCCGCTTTGTTCCGGAGGTGTTGGGTTCATCGGAGAGCGTTCAGGAGGAATCCATTTATATGGGACTTTTGGAATATCCTCAATATACGAAGCCTCGAATGTATGAAGGTATGGCTGTGCCGGATGTACTTTTAAACGGAAACCATCGACTGATTGAAAATTGGAAGCTAGAGCAGGCTTTGCGCTTGACTCGGGAAAGACGCCCGGACTTGTTCGAAAAGTTTGTGATGGAAAAAGAATCCTCCCTTTCCAAAGAAGAAAAAAAGATCCTAAAGAAGGTTCAAAATGAGTTTGAAACGTAACATTCTACTGGTGAGCTTTTTAGTAGTGGCTACCGGGTTGGGCACGGTGATTTATTTGATTCCCGGAATTTCGGACCTGTTGACCAAAACATTTACCGCAGAATATGGAACCTTTCAGGTAACCGATGACGCGGATTTTTACATTGTACGGGAAGAAACCGTATATTTGGCGGCTGTTACGGGAAATGTAAATTATTATCTTGCTCAAAATGAAATGGTCCGAAAGGGAGCTAAAATCCTGGAAATCCAAGAAGGAACAGGACCAGGAGAAAATTTGGGGGCCTACGATGAGATGCGGGAACGGCTTGGCACTGGGTTGGCAATTCAAGGGGATTACCAAGCGGAGTTTGGTGGAGTGTTGAGTTACTACGTTGACGGTTTGGAATCTCTGTTTTCCCCGGAGACAATGGAGGCATTATCTTACGGGATGATCCCGGTTCCTTTGCCGGAGCCGGTGAATCTGGTGCGGGAAACAACGTGGATGCAGGAGCCCTTGTATAAAATTTGTCGAAATGATCAGTGGTATTTGATGACATGGGTGAATTCGGGTCGAGTGGCAAAGTATGAACCGGGGAAGACGGTTACTGTCTATTTGCCGAAAGGAGAGCTGCGGGCTACCGTGTCCAATATTTATCCGGAAGGAGAAAACTGGAAGGTGATTTTGTCCACCAATCGGTTTTATGAGGATTTTTCCATGAAACGAAAAATTGGAGCCACGGTGCTGACCAGTGATTACAGAGGGATTGTTTTGCCCAATGAATCGATTGCCAAAGAAGGGGAGCGACTGGGGGTTTATGTAATCAATAAGCGACAAGAAAAGGTGTTTACTCCTATTAAAGTGTTAGCTACAGATGGTGAAATGAGTTGCATTGCTGTGGAATCTTACATGGATGAAGATGGAAAAAAAGTAAATACGGTAGATATCTATGATACGATCGTGAGGAAACCAAATTGAGCATCATCAAGGAAAATTTAAAAAACGTGGAAAAAACAGTGAAGGACGCTGCAATTCAAGGGGGGGTAGATCCCAAGGATATCTTGTTATGTGCGGTGACGAAAACCAGAACACCGGAAGAAATCAACGAGGCCATTGAATGGGGTGTGACGGATATCGGTGAAAACAAAGTACAAGAAATCCTGGACAAGTACGACTTCGTGGCCCCGTGCCGTTGGCATTTGATTGGACATTTACAAACAAACAAGGTAAAATATATCGTAGATAAAGTTTATATGATACACAGTGTGGACAGTATGAAATTGGCCACGGAAATTCACAGGAGATGTGAACAAAGTTCCCGGGAGATGAACATTTTAATTCAGGTGAATCCGGCTTTAGAAGAAAGCAAATACGGAATCCCTTCTGAAGAAACTTTTCCCTTGGTTGAGAATATTTTAGAGAATTGTAAAACATTGAAAATTAAAGGGCTAATGCTGATTGCTCCATTTGAAGAAGATCCGGAAAAGGTGCGAAAATATTTCCGGCAAGTCAAGGTGCTTTATGACCGTTTGGGTGAAATTTCCCACCCCAATTTGGAAATAGAGTATTTATCCATGGGCATGTCACATGACTTTAAGGTGGCTATTTCCGAGGGGGCCAATCTTGTTCGGATTGGAACGGCAATTTTTGGGGAAAGAGACTACGGTAGTAGGACATCACAATAGGAGGTAGGGGAATGGGTCTTTTAAAAAGCTTGAAAGAATTGGTAGGAATTGAAGAAATCGAAGAGGTTTCCGAAGAGGAAGTTCAAAAAGCTATGGAAGAACTAAATCGGAAGCCCAATTCTTTTGAAGCCAGAAAGCCGGAGCAGAAGCCTGCGCCACCTTCGGGGGGTGGCCGTGGAGAAATAAAAGGCGGAGCCACAGAGAATCGAGGCGGTGTTGGTCATGGTTCTGGAGTAAAAACTCAAGGGATCGGTGTGACCAATCCTTTTAAATTGGTGGTCATTGAACCCAAGGGCTTTGATGAGTGTCCTAGGCTGGTGGATAGTTTAAAAAGCAGAAAGCCGGTTATTATTAACCTGGAGAAAATTGAGAGTGATACGGCTCGTAAAATATTTGATTTTTTAAGCGGAGCAACTTATGCATTGAATGGCAATGTGCAAAAGGTGGCCAATAACATTTTTGTCTTTGCCCCGGAAAATGTTGACATTTCAGCAAACATTGAGCATAAGGCCATCGATTTTGCAGGCAACCCCAAAAGCTTGTGGAGGTAGAAAATTATGATAACTCCCGTTGATATTCAGGAGAAGGAATTTCCCAAGGCGGTGCGCGGCTATAAGGAAGATGCGGTGGATGAATTTTTGGATTTAATCACCATGGATTACGAGGCACTGCTACTTGAAAATGAAAAGTTAAAGTCTGAAGTGGAACGTCTTAAAGCCGAGTTGGTCCGTTACAGCAGTACGGAAAATGCAGTCCTGGAAACCTTGGAGGCGGCCAAAACCTTGATGGGAGACATCTCGGCTTCGGCAGAGCGCAGGGCAGAAATTCTTATGAAGAATGCCGAGCTGGATGCAGAGCTGGTGCTTCGAGAGGCCAAGGAATCGGTGGAACGTTTAACCGAGGAAAACGAAGCTCTGAATTCCAGGTTTAAGAAATTCCAAGGAAGGTACAAAAACTTGTTGGAGTCCGAATTGGAACGATTTGACACTTTGAGTATGGAGTTGTTTGAAGAATTGGGAATGCCGGAGCTTGGCGTGAAAGAAAGAGATTCTTTTAAAGATGGAGCAACTCCTTCCAAGAAGACGAAGGAAGAAAAACAAGCTTTGGATTTGGAGAAAACATTGATAATCGGATCCCGGGATTGAAAGGATTAGCGTCTTTATATGTATTATATTTTAATCATACTTTTAGTGGCTTTAGATCAAGCCACAAAATGGGTGATTCATTATTTCATGGATCCCGGTGAAACCATCCCCGTGATTTTTGGAATTTTTCATATCACTTTTGTGCGCAATACGGGTGCCGCTTTTTCTCAGTTTCAAGGGCAACGCGGGCTATTGATTGGGCTCACATCCATGGTTCTTATGTTCCTGGTGATATACCTGGTGAAAAAAATCCATCATGATCATTGGAGTATGTTGCTGTCCCTATCCTTAATTATTGCAGGAGGTTTAGGGAACTTGCTAGATCGAATCCGTCTTGGGTATGTTGTGGATTTTTTCGACTTTCAGATTTGGCCGGTATTTAATGTGGCGGATATGGCAATAGTAGGGGGATGTGGCTTGATGATTTTGAATGTATTTTGGTTGGGGAAGAACCATGAAGGACAGTAGGCAAATACAATTAATGGTAGACGAAGAATTGGATGGGACCCGTGTTGACGTGGTCCTTTCTCTTCTGATTCCCGAATTGTCCCGCAGCTATATTCAAAAGTTGTTGGAAGAAGGGGCAGGATGGCGCAATGGGCAGACAATTGTAAGCAAAAAAGAAAAAGTGGAGACGGGAGACCGGTTGGCGCTGTGCATACCTGCTCCCAAAGAATGGTTTGTTTCTCCACAAAACATCCCGTTAAATATCGTTTATGAAGACGACTGGGTTTTGGTGGTGAATAAACCCCAAGGGATGGTGGTTCACCCGGCTCCCGGAAATGAGGACTTTACATTGGTCAATGGGATTTTGCATCATTGCGAAGGAAGACTCAGTACGATTAACGGAACTTTGCGGCCCGGAATCGTTCATCGAATCGACAAGGATACCAGCGGGTTGTTAATGATTGCAAAAACCGATGAGGCTCACCGAAAGTTAGCCCAACAACTGGAAAACCATTCCATCACGAGAGTGTACCACGGAGTGGTTTATCACAATATCAAAGAGGAACAAGGGACGATTCAAGGAAACCTGGGACGAGATCCTAGGAATCGACTGAAGCAAAAGGTGCTTATGGTGGGCGGAAGGAGAGCGGTGACACATTATAGGGTATTGGAGCGTTTTGGCGGATATACCTATATTGAGGCAACACTGGAAACGGGAAGGACCCATCAAATCAGAGTGCATATGGCGCATATCAAACATCCTTTGTTAGGGGACACCCTTTATGGGCCCAAAAAAGGCCCCGTCATGGCGGAGGGGCAGGTGTTGCATGCCAAGAGGCTTGGATTTGACCATCCGAAAAATGGAGAACGAATGGAGTTCGAAAGTCCTCTGCCGGAATCTTTTGAAAAGATATTAAAAAAGCTGAGGCAAAATACCTCAGCCTTTCCGTCTCGATAGAGGGAAGGTACCGTCATTCGATTTTAGGGTCTTGATAGTAAGTCTTTATCCACCTTCTACAGTCTTCGCAAATGTATCCACCTGCAATTTTTCTGGACAATCTCACCCTTTTGCAAAGCCGGCACTTGTGCTTCTCCATGACGATCCTCCTTCGTTTTTTACAAGCATACGCTTAACTCGATGATTTTATTATAAGGAAAAATATGGAAAAGGTCAAGAAAGCAGAATAAGGCTCGGAAATTTGCGTTTTATACATAGTAGTTGGAAAAGTTATGGGAGGAAATCATGTGGACAGAATTTGATATGGAGGTTCAGGGCGGCGGGATTACTTTGCGGGGGTACCATTGGCCGGTGGAAAATGCAGAACAAGTGGTGGTGATTATTCACGGAATCGGGGAATACGCCGGAAGATACGATCGGGTAGCTGGAATCTTGGGAGAAGCAAAGATTGCTGTGCTGTCTATGGATTTGCGGGGGCACGGGAAGTCTCCCGGAAAGAGAGGTCATACCGCTCCTCGCCGGAGGATTTTGCAAGATATAGATGCCTTAATAAAAGAGGCGGAAAAACAGTATCCGGATGTACCGTTGATTCTATATGGCCATAGCATGGGGGCCAATATGGTTTTGGATTATCGAGTACGAGGTGCCATGGCGGATCACCCGGCGGCTTACCTCACAACGGCTCCTTGGATTTTGTTGGTGAAACCCGTATCTCCTTTGTTGAAAAAACTGGCCGGAGTTCTTTCTCTTGTAACCCCATCGGTTTTGTTTCGATCCAAGATTGATTCCGCTGTATTGGGCAATCCCAAATCTGTAGGAGAGTACCATCGTGACCCTATGGTGCACGGATTCATTTCTGCACAAACAGCCCACGACGGTTTCTTCATGGCGGAACAACTGGCCAAGGGAACCTTGAAGGGACCGTTTCTAGCGAAGGAGAAGCCATTGCTCATTCTTCATGGAACCCAGGACCGGCTTTGCGATGTGGAGGGAGCTCGTCTCGTTTTTTCCCACGAGGATCCGGCCCATACTCTGCTGGAGGAATTACCGGGTATTTATCATGAGATTCATAACGGAGGTCCCCAGTCTGATGGGCAAGAGATTATCTATAAAATCAGAGACTATATAAAAACCCACTCCGCCTAAAGAGAGGATCCGACATCATGTGGAAGAACTTATTGGAAGAGGAAATCGAAAAATTTATCCAGCAGTATCGAAGGATTCACCATTGTGCTACCCAGTGGGGAAAGCCTCTAGTTGGCTTTGCATCTGTTTCTGAGCCTGTTATCAAAAACATTAAGGGGTTGATTAGCCCATCTCATACGGAACCACAGGAGGTGTTGCCTCGAGCTACAGTAATTCTTTCTTACTATTTGCCCTTTACTCCAGAGCTAGCAGAGAAAAACCGGCAGGATTTCAACCATGCATCGCCACAGTGGGCCCAGGCTTATGAAGAAACTAACCGGATGTTCATACCATTGAATGAATACTTGATTGATGTATTAAAAGAAAAAGGACACACCGGAGTGGTGCCGACCGAGGCCTATCGGTTTGATCGAAAGAAGCTCATCAGCAACTGGTCTCAAAAACATATTGCATATGCGGCAGGTTTGGGCACTTTCGGAATTCATCAATTGCTGATTACTACCAGGGGATGTTGTGGCAGATTTTCTTCTATTGTTACTGATCTGAATGTGGAATGTACGGGCCCCATGACGGAAGAGTTGTGCCTGTATAAGAAAAATGGAAGCTGTGGCATATGTATGGCTCATTGTCCCGTACATGCCTTGGAGGTGGATGGGTTTCATCGAGAAAAGTGCTATGGGCTATTGTTGGAGAATGCCCATATTTATCGACAATATGGGAGCTCTTATGAGGAACGGTCCGGCGGCAGTGGAAATATTGGCAGTGAAGTATGTGGTAAATGTATCACATCTTCCCCTTGCAGCTTTTGGTAACGCCCCCTTCTGGATTTTGAACGATCCCCTAAAGTTAGACTCAAAATTCTAACGAATGGGGGTTTTTATTTCTCGTCAGGCAAGACGGGGTCTACATATATGGTTTGCTGGTGAGTGAAAATTACCATGCCCGGTTTTGCGCCATTGGGTTTTTTCACATATCGGAGGGGCACATAGTCCACCGGCACATTTCCCGATTGTCGTCCTTTGCTATGGTAAGCAGCGATGGCGGCTGTTTCCTGGATTTCTTCTGCTGTGGGAACTCCTTGGTTAGGGCGGAGAATTACATGGGATCCGGGAAAGTCCTTGGCATGAAACCAGTAATCTCCCGGTTTGGCTTCCCGGAAGGTTAAGATATCATTTTCTTTGTTGTTTCGACCTACTAGGACCTTGGCGCCATTCCTTAGTATGTAGTGAAGATAGGAAGGCTTGCCTTTTCGTGATTCCTGGGATGCCTTGCTTTTGCGAATGAAACCATTTTCTCTTAGCTCCTTCCGGATGTCTTCCAACACATCCAATTGGTCTGCCATTTCCAGAAAGCTTTCTACCGAGGTCAAGTATTCCAGGTCTTTTTCTGTTTCCGTCAGCTGTAGCATTTTTTCCTTGTAGGAGCCTTTTAGTTTTCCGTATTTTTTATAATACTGCTGGGCATTTTTTGCTGGGGAAATTTTGGGGTCCAGAGGGATGGTGATGGGAGTTTGGTTATAATAATTTTCCAGGGTGGCAGAAGCAGCCCCGGCAGGAATTCCATGTATTTGTGCCGTAATCAATTCTCCGTACAATCTGAATTCATCTGCCTGCTTGGCTCGCTCCATGTCCTCCAGTAGTCGTTGTTTTTTCAAATATAGACGTTCCATGGAAGTGCGAACGGATTTATTCAAATCCATGGCCTTTTGTTTCAGACGATTGCTGGCATCCTTATGAAGATGATAATATTCCAGGGCTTGGCTTGTGGACGCGAAGGGAATGGCGGTTCCCAGATGCTGGTACAAGGTTAAGGGGATGACGTGGTAATCCAAAGGAGTCTGATCCTTGTTCAAATATACGGTGGGATGGTATTGATGGAATTTCAGATCATTTTGTATTTCAACAAGCAGATGTTGCAAGGTTTCCCTGCTGATACCACCATGCTCCTCCAATCGAAATGCGATTTCTCTGCACAGAAGTGGAGAAAAACCTTCCAGGTATGTAAGGAGACCTTTTTCAATCCCCCCGGGATAGGAGTAGATGGTGTTGGTTAATTCCTGAGAGAGTCGCTCTATGGGTGTTTTCTCCTGAGAGGGAGGGAACACATAGGATTTTCCGGGTAGAATCTGGCGCTCTCGGCTTACGTCGATGGATACTCGTTTGATGGCATCTAAAATTTGATGGGATTCACTGTCCGTAAGAATGATATTGCTGTGCTTTCCCATTATTTCTATGGTAAGGGTTTTTCGGACAGAGTATCCCAATTCATTAGCGCTTTCCAACTCCATTTGAATGATGCGATCTCGTCCTACCTGTTTCACATCAAGGACGCGGCTGCCCGTCAGGTGCTTTCGGAGAAACATACAAAAAGAATAGGGAACCGACGGGTTCTCCGGTTGTTTTTCGATGAGATGGATTCGTGGATGGCTGGAGTTGGCAGACAACAGCAAAAAAACCTTTCCGGTGCGAGTCTTCATGTGAAAGGTAAGTTGGTCTGGTTCCGGCTGATATATTTTTTCAATTCGTGCCTGAATGAGCAGATTCCTTAGCTCTTGGGTGACAGCAGAGGCCACCATTCCGTCAAATGCCATTTGTAAAACCATCCTTCTTCTTGTATACTTAATCATGTTATCATATATTTTAGAATAATAGGAGAAAATAGGATGATAAAAAGCATGACGGGGTTTGGACGAGGAGAGCATTCGGATGGGAAACGCAACATGATTTGTGAGATTCGTGCAGTGAATCATCGCTATAGCGACATTGCGGTGAAAATGCCCAGAAAGTACTCCTTTTCTGAAGAACGAATCAAAAGAGTAGTAAAAGAAACCGTTCGTCGAGGGAAGGTGGAAGTTTCCTTGCAGGTTGAGAATCTTACGGAGAATGACAACAACATCAGACTAAATACCATGGTGGCAAGGCAGTATTACGAAAACCTTGTGCAATTAAAAGAGGAATTGGGGTTAAAAGAATCGCCGACCTTATCTTTGATGGCTTCGTTGCCGGATGTGATGAAAGTCGTGGCGGATGTAGAAGATGAAGAAGAGTTGACTTCGCAAATTTTGATTCCGGTGAAACTGGCCTGTGAAAAGTTGGATGAAATGCGAAGGCAAGAAGGTGAAAAACTGGCGGAAGATTTGATGATGCGAGGGCAAACCATTCGTGAGTTGGCCCGGGAGATCGATGAAATGGCCCCCAAGGTGGTAAAAGAATATGTGGAGAAAATGAAAGAACGAATCAAAGAACTCTTGGGAAATGAAGGAAACATTTCGGAGGAAAGAATTCTAACGGAAGCGGCTATTTTTGCGGATAAATCAAACATTACAGAGGAGTTGGTTCGTTTGGATAGCCATATGATACAGTTGGTGCGAATTATTGGAGAGACGGGAGATCCAGATGGAAAAAGATTGGACTTTCTCGTACAGGAAATGAATCGAGAGGCTAACACCATTGGATCTAAGGCCAATCATATTGATATTACTAATAAAATGCTTATGATTAAATCGGAAATTGAAAAGATTCGAGAACAAGTACAGAATGTGGAATGATGGGGGAGAAATGATGGGGGAGAAAGAGTTGCTAGACCATTGGAATTATGATAAAATACGAAAATATGCAAAGAAGTGGTAGGAGTTGATATGCGCAAAGGACAGCTGTTTGTGATATCCGGGCCTTCGGGAACCGGGAAAGGAACCATCTGTCGGGAATTGGTGAAGGATTCCAATGTGGTTTTTTCGGTGTCTATGACCACTCGGAACCCAAGACCCGGGGAAAAAGACGGGGTGGATTACCATTTTGTCACCAAGGAGGAGTTTAAAAAGGCTATTCAAGAAGGGGAACTTTTGGAATATGCTACAAACTTTGAAAACAGCTATGGAACCCCTCGAAAATTCGTCCTGGATGCCATTGAGGAAGGAAAAGATGTTCTTTTGGATATTGATATCAAGGGAGCACTCAGCGTGCGGCAGGCTTACCCAAAGGGTATTTTCATCTTCATTTTACCTCCTTCCATGGGAGAGCTTCGGAAGCGGATTACAGGTAGGGGATCGGAAGAACCGGAAGCCATCCATGTTCGATTGGCAGGAGCTTTGAGGGAGGTTTCCTACATTGACAAATACGATTACTGCGTGGTGAACGACCAGTTGAAAGAAGCAGTTAATCGAGTAAAAGCAATTATGATTGCAGAACATTCCAGAGTTTCTGCAGACATTTATCAATTAATCGAGGAGTATAAGGAGGAAATTTAAATGTTGTACCCAGCCATCAATGAGCTTCGGAAAAAAACGGATTCCAGGTATACTCTTGTAATCCTGGCGGCCAAGCGGGCTCGAGATATTACCAACGGGAAGCCCAAGCTTACTCAGTGTGATGTAGATAAACCGGTTTCCATTGCAGCCAACGAGATTTCAGAGGATCTAATTACCTATAAAAGAGGCTAGAGAAAAAAGCCGGATGAAAAACACAACCGGATAAAAAAACCGTTGCAATGGCAGCGGTTTTATTATACAATATCAGACGGCCCTTAAGAAGTTTTCTTCTAGGAGGGGATTTGATTATTTTCAGTACACACACCGAGCACTTGGTTTGTAATCGAGTCCTATGTTCGGTGGAGGAGTAAAACCAAGGAGGAATTAAAATGGCAGTAGTATCTATGAAACAGTTGTTGGAAGCAGGTGTCCATTTCGGGCATCAGACCAGAAGATGGAATCCGAAAATGGCCCCGTATATTTTTACGGAGCGAAACGGAATTTACATCATTGATTTGCAAAAAACCGTAAAGAAAATCGAAGAAGCTTATGACTTTGTTCGTAGTGTGGCGGAAAGCGGGCGTCCTGTTCTTTTTGTGGGAACGAAAAAGCAAGCTCAATCTGCGATATCGGATGAAGCAAGGCGTTGCGGCATGTTTTTCGTAAATGAACGATGGCTTGGTGGAATGTTGACTAATTACAAGACCATCAGTGGTCGAATCGGCCGACTGAATGAAATTAAGGCTATGGAGACCGATGGGACTTTCGATAAATTGTCAAAAAAAGAAGTAAGCAAGCTTCGCCTGGAGTTAGAACGGTTGGAAAAATTTCTGGGGGGCTTTAAAGATATGAAGGGAATGCCGGGAGCTATTTTTGTGGTAGATCCGAAAAAAGAAAGAATTGCCGTAAAGGAAGCTCGGATTTTGGGCATTCCGGTGGTTGGAATCGCTGATACCAACTGCGACCCGGATGATTTGGACTATGTGATTCCGGCAAATGACGATGCCATTCGTGCCGTCAAATTGATTGCTTCTTGTATGGCAAATGCGGTAATTGAAGCCAATCAAGGTGAAAGCTATGACGAGACTCCCGTAGAGGAAGAAGTTGTAGAAGCAGAGGATAAAACGGAAGAAGCGGCGCCGGAAGTTTTGGAAGAAACTGAAGAAGTGAAAGAAGAATCGGAGGCAGAATAAATGGCAATTACAGCACAAATGGTAAAAGAGTTAAGAGAACAGACGGGTGCCGGTATGATGGATTGTAAAAATGTACTGGTTGAAGCCGATGGAGATATGGAGAAAGCCGTAGAGCTGTTGCGGGAAAAAGGCATTGCCAAAGCAGCGAAAAAAGCGGATCGTGTAGCGTCTGAGGGTCTGGTGCGAATTGCATTTTCCGAAGACGGATCAAAGGGTGCCATTGTGGAAGTAAATTCTGAAACGGATTTTGTGGCAAAAAATCAAGAATTTATCGATTTTGTGGATGGGTTGGCTTGGAAAGTGCTGGACTGGGTTGATGAAAACCCGGAAAGTTTTTTGGCTATGGATTTGGATGGAGAGTCGATTCAGACAGTTCTTCAAGGAAAGATTGCAAAGATTGGCGAAAATATGAACATTCGAAGGTTTCGCCGTGAATCTGAAGAAGGCTGCAAATATGTAGGGTATCTTCATAGTAACGGAAAAATCGGCGTGGTAGTGGGCCTTAAGACGGAAGCCAATTTGGATGAGGTCAGTGTGATGGGAAGAGATGTAGCCATGCAAGTGGCTTCAATGAATCCTCTTTTTGTGGATGAAAGCAAAGTGGACCCGGAATACATTGAGAATGAAAAAAAAGTTATGAGGCAGCAAGTGCTGAATGAAGGCAAAAAG
This sequence comes from uncultured Oscillospiraceae bacterium, assembly GCA_964489555.1. Taxonomy (GTDB): domain Bacteria; phylum Bacillota; class Clostridia; order Peptostreptococcales; family Anaerovoracaceae; genus JAAZGD01. The sequence goes on from CAZAZF010000003.1 coordinate 75,207, forward strand.
CCGGAGATGGTGGAAAAAATTGTGGAAGGCAAAATCAAAAAAGAAGTAAAGGAAATCTGTTTGTTGCAGCAAAAATTTGTGAAGAACGGTGAACAAACGGTGGCTCAATATGTAGAAGATACGGCTAAAAGCTTAGGGAAAGACATTCAAGTAGTGTCCATGGTTCGCTATGAAGTGGGTGAGGGAATCGAAAAGAAGGAAGAGTGCTTCCTTGAGGAAGTGATGAAGCAGATGGGCAACTAATGGAAATGGGAGGCACCGAGCTCTTCTCTGGGGAGTTCGGTGCTTTTTTGTATGAATGAAGGACGATGGAGCAAGGAGAACAAGGATGAGACCTCTTAAACCAGACGAAATACTGGAAGTAGTTATAGAAGCCGGACGGGCCAAGGGAGAAAATTCCTTTCTCCGGCTGGCTATATTGGGTGTTCTGGCCGGCGCTTTTATTGCTATGGCGGCTGCCGGTTCCAATGTGGCGGCTTTCAATTTGTTGTCAGAACCGGGTTCATATGGATTGGGAAAAGCTCTGGCCGGGGTGGTGTTTACTACCGGATTGATGTTGGTGGTAGTTGGCGGCGGCGAACTTTTTACAGGAAATACACTGATGGTAGCCAGTTTGGCATCGGGTCAAACAACCATTTCCAAAGTATTACGTAATTGGGGAATCGTATATTTCTTTAACATGGTGGGAGCCATGATGGTGGCTTATTTTATTGTAGCCTCGGGGAATCTGGATGCGTCTTCCGGTTTGTTGGGTGGTGTGACCATAAAGATTGCCGCGGGCAAAACATCGCTTACTTTTATAGAGGGCTTGATTCTTGGAATCTTATGTAACTGGTTGGTGTGTTTGGGAGTTTGGATTGCCTATGGGGCAGATACCATGACGGGAAAGCTTCTTGGTTGTTTCTTTCCCGTTTGGTTGTTTGTTGCATCCGGGTATGAACATAGTGTAGCGAATATGTACTATATTCCCGCTGGAATTCTAGCGAAAAGTTACGAAAGCTATTTAAACCTTTCTGGCGTTTCGATGGAAGGGCTAAGCACCTTGAATTGGCAGGGCTTTCTTTTGGGTAATCTGGTACCCGTCACTTTGGGGAACATTATTGGAGGCAGTTTGATGGTGGCCATTGCCTATTTTCTGGCGTATCGAAGGGGATAACCTGGAGATGTTGGACAAAGGATAACCAAGGGAGATTGGATTATGGATAACCAAGGGAGATTGGATTATCCATTGTTCCTTAGCCCTTGTATATGGTATAATACTTGCGGATTGTTTCAAGACAGTTAAGGGAACCAGAGGAGAAGCATATGGAGTCAAAATACAAGAGGGTCATCATTAAAATCAGCGGGGAGGCACTGGCGGGAAACAACAAATTCGGACTCAACGAAGAGGTTTTAGGTAAGGTTGCGCGAGAGATTAAGAAAATCCATGAGATGGGAGTGGAGGTGGCCATTGTAGTAGGCGGTGGAAATTTCTGGAGAGGAAAAACCTCCAAGAGCATGGATCGAGCCACCGCAGATTATATGGGTATGTTGGCCACGGTCATTAATGCATTGGCTCTGAAGGATGCATTTGAAGCAGCCGGATTGAATGCACGAGTTCATACGGCTATTGAAATGAAAGAGGTGGCAGAACCCTACATCCGATTAAGGGCCATTAAACAATTGGAAAACGGAGAAGTGGTTATCTTCGGGGCGGGAACGGGAAATCCCTTCTTTTCAACGGATACCACTGCAGCCTTGCGGGCAGCGGAAATGGAAGCGGATGTGATTTTGCTGGCAAAGAAGGTGGACGCGGTGTATTCCAAAGATCCGGAAATCCATCCTGATGCAGTGAAATACGATGCCATAACCCACAAAGAAATATTAGAAAAACATTTGGGGGTGATGGACTCTACTGCAGCCAGTCTGTGCATGGATAATAACATACCGGTTCATGTGTTCGGCCTTTCCACAGAAGGGAATATGGTGAAAGCCATTTTAGGAGAACCCATTGGCACCCTAATCAAGTAGAATGAATCACAGATATAAAAGGAGGGAATCTCATGAGTAAGGATGCAATCAAGCGGACGGAAGAAAAAGCAGAAAAGTGTATCGTCTTTTTAAAGGAAGAACTAAATACGGTTCGTGCGGGACGGGCTAATCCGGCCTTGTTGGATAAGGTGATGGTGGATTACTATGGGACTCCTACGCCTTTAAAGAATATCGCCAATGTTTCGGCACCAGATCCTCGGACCCTCCAAATTACACCTTTTGACCCTTCGTCTATCAGTGCGGTAGAGAAAGCCATTCATATGGCAGAGCTGGGCATTAACCCCAGTAATGACGGAAAAAATGTTCGGCTGGTGATTCCTCAAGTGACGGAAGACCGAAGAAAAGATTTGACCAAGTTGGTAAAGAAAATGGGAGAAGATGCGAAAGTGGCAGTGCGAAACCTTAGACGGGATGCCAATGATGAGTTGAAGAAACAGGAAAAAGCTGGAGAGCTGACGGAGGACGATTTGAAGCATGACATGGAGGATGTCCAAAAGCTAACGGATAAAAGCATAAAAGACATCGATGACATCGTTGCTGCAAAAGAAAAAGAAATCATGGAGGTCTGATAAAGACCTCTTTTTCTAAAAAGGGGAAGAGAACTATGGAATATCATGTTCCTGTCCATATCGCTATTATTATGGATGGCAACGGACGATGGGCAAAAGAGCGAAACCTTCCGAGAATGGCAGGGCATCATGCGGGGATGAAAGCCATGAAGGAAATTGTAAAACATTGCTCAAAGATGGGCGTTGAACATTTAACGGTCTATGCATTTTCCACCGAAAACTGGAAACGAAGTATAGAGGAAATCCGGGGGATTTTTCAATTGTTGGTGTTTTTTGTGGACAAAGAGTTGAAGGAGTTGCATGAAAACCGGGTGAGGGTTAACATTTTGGGGGATTACTCCAAGTTGCCGGAGGATGCTATAGAGCGAATTCAAAAAACCCTGGAAACCACGAAAAGTAACCAAGGATTGGTATTCAATATTGCCTTGAATTATGGAGCCCGCTGGGATTTGGTTATGGGTGTGAAGGAGTTGGCAGAGAGAGTGGAGCGCCGAGAGCTACTTCCCGATGATATCGATGAGAAATTGATTTCCGGGGCATTAAGTACAGGAAAACAGCAAATCCCCGATCCGGATTTGGTGATTCGAACTAGCGGAGAAAAACGGTTGTCTAATTTTCTTCTATGGGAAAGCGCATATTCTGAACTGGTTTTTTCTCCAGTTCTGTGGCCGGATTTCACTCCCAAAGATTTGGAAAACTGCATTTCCGAATACCAGCGTAGACAGAGAAGGTACGGAGGGAGAACTGTGGAAGAGTTTGAGGAGAATAAAGAATGAAAACCCGAATCATTTCTGCCCTGATTATGCTTCCCTTATTAGGAATTCTTTACCTCGGAGGACTTCCCTTATTGTGGGGATGTTTTTTGGTGGGGTTGTGGGGGATGCGAGAATTCTACCAGGCTTTTCAACAAGCCAAGATAAACAGCAATCCATTTATCGGATATCTTTCTTTAATCCTGTTATATTTTCTGCATTTTATGGAAATCGTGGAAAATGGGCTGGGCTTATGGTTGTTTCTTACGGTGCTATTGAGCTTGTGCACTTTGTTTCGGGGATTTGAGCAGGCTCAATTGTGGTCTGCGTTGGTGACCTTGACAGGAGTGCTTTATGTGGGCTTTTTCTCCTTTCATCTTGTTCTCATAGATGCGTCTCCGCTGCCTCTTTTGGCTTGGTTGGCCGTTATTGTGGCATTTGGAACAGATGTTTTCGCTTATTTTACGGGATATCTTTTTGGGAAACACAAATTATGTCCCGCCATCAGCCCAAAGAAAACGGTGGAAGGTGCCGTGGGAGGGTTGTTGGGGAGTGTTCTTCTCACTTTTGCTTTTTTCTATTTTTTCTCGCCGGATTTGATTTTGCACGGGCTGTGGATTGGCTTGCTGGGAAGCATATTTTCTCAAGTGGGAGATTTGGTAGCCTCTATGTTCAAGAGAAAATTGGGGGTTAAGGATTATGGAACATTGATCCCGGGTCATGGAGGAATTTTGGATCGTTTCGACAGCGTGCTTTTTACCAGCCCTTTTATTTATTATGCGAGTATGTGGGTATTGATCCCTTGGGAAATATAAATGAGACAAATTTGCGTGTTGGGAAGTACCGGTTCTATCGGAACCCAGGGTCTTCAACTAATTGAAAAAAACCGAAATCTCTATCGAGCCGCCGTATTGACATGTAGAAGCAATGTTTCTCTTTTGATGGAACAAATTTCAAATCATCATCCGGATATGGTGGTGGTAGGAAATGCGGAACAGGCCCAAGAGGTGCAAAAGAAGTTCCCCGGCTTGACGGTATTAATTGGGGAAGAGGGATTGAAGGAAGCGGTGTCTTCTTCATGGGATTTAATTCTCAATGCACTGGTAGGAATCAGTGGTTTGGCACCCACTTATTATGGTATAAAAACCGGTACCCCCATTGCTTTGGCCAATAAAGAGACTTTGGTGGCGGGGGGATTGTTAATTACGGAGATGGCCAAAGAAAAAGGTGTTTTTATCATCCCGGTGGACAGTGAGCATAGCGCCATTTTTCAATGCATGATGGGGAATCCGGAAGAAACACCTCGCCGACTGATATTAACCGCCTCCGGAGGGCCCTTTCGTGGAAAGAACCAAGAAGAGTTGCGGGAGGTGACTGTAGAGGAAGCCCTGTGTCACCCCAGGTGGAAAATGGGAAAAAAGATTTCCGTGGATTCGGCGACTATGATGAATAAGGGGCTGGAGGTCATCGAAGCCCATTGGCTTTTTGATGTACCTTGGAATAAAATTCAGGTATTGGTCCATCCCCAGAGTATTATCCACAGCATGGTGGAGTACGAAGACGGTTCTATTTTGGCACAGCTCGGATATCCGGATATGAAAATTCCAATCGGTCTGTCGTTTTCTTATCCGAATCGCCTTTGCGCACAGGGACCTTTCATGGATTTTGTGAAAAACGCTGATTCTCTTACTTTTGAAGCGGTGGATGAAAAGAATTTTACCTGCCTTTCTCTTGCTAGGGAAGCGGGAAAAAAGGGAGGAAGCTATCCGGTGGTTTTAAATGCTGCCAACGAGGTATTGGTCCAGCGATTTTTAGAAGGACATATTTCCTTCCTGGACATTCCAAAAAAACTTTCAGAAACGCTGGATAATCACCAGCCTTTCCAACCGTCCGGGCTGGAAGAAATCCTGGAACTGGACCAGGAAGTGAGGATTCGAATATGACGATAATTTATGCTCTGATTATATTTGCCATCTTAATTTTTGTTCATGAACTGGGACATTTTGCTACGGCCAAATTTTTTGGTGTCAAAGTTAATGAGTTTGCTATTGGCATGGGACCTGCTTTTTTTAAAAAGGAAAGGGGAGAAACTACTTACTCCTTGAGGGCCATTCCCATCGGGGGCTTTTGTTCCTTGGAAGGGCAGGATGAAGATTCTCCCGATGAAAAAGCATTTCATCGAAAGCCGGCTTGGCAACGTGCCATTATATTGGCCGCCGGGTCTCTTATGAATGTGGTGTTGGCGGTGTTGATTTTAGGGGCCATTCTATTTTCTTTAGGGTATCCCTCTACTACAATAGAGCAAGTATCTCCAAACAGCCCGGCGCAGGAAGCGGGATTGATAGCGGGAGATCGAATTTTGGCCATCGAGGGAATTTCCATTAATCGTTGGGAGGAAATACCTCTTGCAGTGGGAAACCGAGAGCCGGGGGAAAAAGTGACCTTGGAAATCTCCAGAAGTGGAGCCATTCTAACCGTGATTACAGGGACCACCACAGGAGAAGACGGGCGTACCGTAATGGGGATTGCGCCAGCTTTTGAAAAGAAGCCTTTTCGTGCGTTGTGGGATGGAGCTAAATCCACATGGAATATGACCGTTTCTATGATAGACATCTTGAAACAATTGTTCACCGGGGAAGTACCTGCTACGGAATTGACAGGGCCTGTAGGGATTGTATATATGGTGGGGGACACGGCAAAGATGGGGGCGTCGTATGTGGCCTATTTGGGTGCTTTAATTAGTCTCAACTTAGCTATCATCAACCTGCTTCCCTTTCCTGCACTGGACGGAGGCCGGCTATTATTTTTGGCAATTCGCAAGGTGACCGGGAAAATTATTACCGATGAAATAGAATCAAAAATACACATTATCGGAATTGTTTTATTGTTTGGTTTGATGATTTTTGTTACATGGCAAGACATTTTGCGATTTATTTTGCCACATTTTGGAGGGTAAATGACCAGGCAGGTATTGTGCGGGAACATGGTTATTGGAGGAGGAGCACCCGTTTCCATCCAATCGATGACCAACAAACCCACAGAAGATGTTGAGGGTTGCGTTGAGCAAATTGCGCAGCTGGTTCATGAGGGATGCGATTTGGTTCGATTGACGGTGCCCGATGAAAAAAGCGCTCTGTGCTTTGGGGAGATAAAGCAGAGGGTACGGGATTTTTCTGCCATCCCCATGATTGCAGATGTTCATTTTGACTATCGGTTGGCGTTGGCAGTGATTGCCCAGGGCGCGGACAAAATCCGTATCAATCCTGGAAACATCGGAACTGAAGAGGAAGTCATTCAGGTCATCCAAGGAGCCGGTCAGGCGGGAATCCCTATTCGAATTGGAGTCAATGGTGGATCTCTCAAAAGAGAAATGGTAAAGAAGCATGGAGGTCCTACCGTGGATGCCATGGTGGAAAGTGTGATGGAACAGGTTCTTTGGGTGGAAAAACAGGGGTTTTCTCATCTCATACTATCCGTCAAATCTTCGGATGTGAAAAAAACCGTAGAGGCTTATGAAAAATTATCCTTGTTGACGGAATACCCCCTTCATGTGGGCGTTACGGAAGCGGGAACTCTGGAGATGGGAAAAATTAAATCCGCTGCCGGAATTGGAGCTTTACTGTTGCATGGGATTGGAGATACTTTTCGAGTTTCTTTAACGGGAGATCCGGTGGAAGAGGTTCGTTTTGGGAAACGGTTGCTGCTTTCATTGGGATTGAGGAAGGGTCTACAGGTGATTTCCTGCCCCACTTGTGGAAGAACGAAGGTGGACCTGGTAACCCTAGCAAACCAAATAGAAAACAAGCTGGGGGAACTGGGTATTGGAAAAGAGGGGCTTACGGTAGCTGTGATGGGTTGCGGTGTGAATGGTCCGGGCGAAGCCAAGGAAGCGGATTTTGGAGTTGCTTGTGGCGACGGCACGGGGCTTCTTTTTGCCAAGGGGCAAGTCATACGAAAGGTGAACGAAAATCAAGTGTGTCAGGAATTGATTCAGCTGATACAACAAACTAAAAAGTAATTCAAGGGGTATAGACAACATGTTGCAGCTAATCAAGCAATTTATATCATGGGAAAAGATCGGTACGGAATGGAGAGATTCCGCTATTATTTCTTTGGAAAAAGGCACCATGAATCCTGAGAATAATAGCCTTACTCTTTGGCTTAAAAGCAATGTAATTTTTCCCTTTGAAGACCTTCAGAAGATTCGGGAAGCAATCCATAAGAAGATTCCCTCTTTAAAAGAGGTTCGATTTCAATTTGAATATATGGGCCTGAAAATGCCCTGGTCCTTGGTGATCCCGTTGTACATACCTTACCTGGTGGAGGAAAGCAACGGGATGTCTCGAATGATGACCAACACCATAAGGCCAGAAGAAATTTGTGTGCGTAATGAAGGAACGGGAAACATTTGGAGTGTAGTAATCCCCGTATTGGGAGAAACCACGGCGACCAAATGCAATGAGGAACTCAAAGTTTTTTACCAAGAGATTTTAAAGGAACGATTGGGAGTCATTACGCGGATTACCTTTGAAAACCATTTGGATCGATATGAAAAAACCCAACAAGAAAAAAGAGCAAAACTATACATTGAACTAAAAGAAGCTGAGGAAAAAAGACTAAAGGCGGAAAAGGCCAATGGAGGAGCAGGGGAAAAAAGAAAGGTCTCTGCTAGTGTGTTGGGAAAACCCATTAAGGAGGATCCGGTATCCATTTCCAAGATTCAGGTGGATATGGAACGGGTGGTTGTGCAAGGAAGACTGTTTAAAAAAGACGTAAGAACCATTAAAAACAACAAGAAATTAGCTACACTTTTGATTACTGATCGCAGTTCTTCTCTTTGTTGCAAGCTTTTCTGTTCCGATGAAAAATGGAACGAACTGGATGAGGCTCTGGAAAAGGATTGCACTATCAAGGTTTTGGGGCAACCGGAGTGGGATACGTTTGAGAATACATTGGTGTTGAAAACCCTGGCCATCCGTCGAGAAGAACAGGCATCCCGGCAAGATTTGGCAGAAGAAAAACGGGTGGAACTCCATTGTCATACAAAAATGAGCGAAAATGATGGGCTGATTGGTGTGAAAGAGTTGTTAAAAACTGCTGCCGGTTGGGGGCAGGAAGCTGTGGCCATTACGGATCATGGTGTGGTACAAGCTTTTCCGGAGGCGTATCAGGTGGTGACCGATAAACACGCTCCCTTACCCCTGAAGGTGATTTATGGCATGGAAGGCTACCTTTATGACGATGAAGGAACCAACGGGAAGGGGGGAATTTCGCGGGAGAACACATATCATGTAGTTTTGCTGGCAAAGAATCAAGCAGGTCTTCGAAATCTTTATGAATTGGTGTCCTTGTCCCATTTGAACCATTTATATCACCGAAGGCCCCGGATTCCAAAATCTCAACTTCGAAAGAAGAGAGAAGGTCTTTTTATAGGGTCTGCCTGCGAAGCGGGAGAAGTGTTTTCTGCCTTACGTAAAAACAAAACCTGGGAAGAGTTGCTTGAAAAGGCGGCTTTCTATGATTATCTGGAAATTATGCCTGTGGTTAACAATCAGTTTTTACTGGATCGAGGTGAAGTGAAAAGCCGAGAGGATCTAAGGAATTTCAACCGAAAAATTTTATCCTTGGGAGAAACCGCGGGAAAGCCGGTAGTGGCTACTACGGATGCCCATTATAAAGATCCGGAGGATGCTATCTATCGAACTATCATTCAAGCGGGCCAAGGCTATAAGGATGCAGAAGGAAACAAAGGACTGTACCTTCGAACAACGGCGGAAATGTTGGAAGAATTTTCTTATCTGGGAGAAGAAAAAGCCTATGAAGTGGTGGTGACCAACACCCGAAGGATCGCGGAGGAGATTGAGGTGATTCGGCCCATCCCTGAGGGAAAATTTCCTCCCAAAATAGAAAATGCAGATGAAATTCTTCGCGATGCCTGCAGGCAGAAAGCGAGTGCAATTTATGGAAACCCTTTGCCACAACGAATTGCAGAACGGTTGGAAAAGGAATTGGATTCCATCATAGGTAATGGATATGCTGTGATGTATGTTTCGGCTAAAATGTTGGTTGAAAAATCCTTGTTGGATGGATATTTGGTGGGTTCCAGAGGGTCGGTTGGATCATCTTTTGCTGCTACCATGGCCGGGATTACAGAGGTGAATCCTTTGCCGCCACACTATGTTTGTTCCTGTTGTAAGCACTTGGAATGGGGCGACAACGAGAAATACGATTGTGGGGTGGATATGCCGGAAAAACGGTGCCCTTCTTGTGATCAAAAGATGGATCGGTTGGGTTTTTCCATTCCATTTGAAACTTTTCTGGGCTTTGAAGGAGATAAAGAGCCGGATATTGATCTAAACTTTGCGGGAGAGTACCAGAGTGTGGCTCACCGTTATGTGGAGGAAATTTTCGGGAAGGGAAATGTGTTCAAAGCGGGAACCATTGGGACCATTCAGGACCGTACGGCCTACGGATATGTGAAAAAGTATCATGAGGAGCGGGGAAGCGTGGTGAACAAATGGGAAGTGGAAAGGCTGACCCAAGGATGTACTCAGATACGGCGAACGACGGGGCAGCATCCGGGAGGGATTATCATTGTCCCCAGAGGTCACGATATTCATGAATTCTGCCCGGTTCAACATCCTGCCAATGATGTAAACACAGATATTATTACCACCCATTTTGACTATCATTCCATCGACCATAATCTTTTAAAGCTAGATCTTTTGGGACATGATGTGCCTTCTCAAATCCGTCATCTTCAGGATATGACGGGAGTGAATCCCCTCGGTTTGCCGCTGAACGACCAGGCAGTCAATGATTTGTTTCAGGGAATCGCCCCATTAAAAATACAAAATTCTGAGTATAAGTTTACCCATGGTACTTACGGGATTCCGGAATTCGGTACGGAATTTGTTCGACGGATGCTGGATGATACCAATCCTTCCAAATTTGCAGATTTGGTTCGAATTTCAGGGTTTTCTCATGGCACCGATGTGTGGAACAACAATGCCCGGGAGTTTATCAAGTCCGGGGTGGCCACTATGAACGAGGTGATTTCAACGCGGGATGACATTATGAATTACTTGATTCTAAAGGGAGTTCCCCATAAAGATTCCTTCAAAATTATGGAAAGCGTTCGAAAGGGAAAAGGCGTGACCCCGGAGCAGGAACGACGGATGAAAGAAAAGGGGATTAAGGATTGGTATATTGAATCTTGTAAGAGAATCAAATATATGTTCCCAAGGGCGCATGCAGTGGCCTATGTGATGATGTCCTATCGGATTGCTTATTACAAGGTATATCATCCGGCCCCTTTTTACGCGGCTTTCTTCACTTCAAAGAGAGATGATTTCAATTCGGAATTGATTCAGCAAGATGCAGGAAAGGTTTATGAACGCATTCAGATGTTAAACAATAAAGGGAGGTCCATTACGGAGAAAGAGAAAAATGAAATCACCGTATTGGAAGTGATGTACGAAATGTTTTCTCGAGGATTGGAGTTTTTACCTCCTCGTTTGGGGCATTCCCATCCATTGAAATTTTATTGCGAAGGCCAGCAAGTACGAGTGCCTTTGGCGGCCATTTCCGGTGTAGGGGAGGCGGCAGCCAAGACTATTCAAGAAGAATATGAAAAGAAGCCTTTTGTTACAGTAGAAGATATTCGGAATCGCGGGAAAGCCAATAACACAGCCATCGGTGGCTTAAAGATGCAAGGAGTTCTTGAGGGCATTCCGGAATCAGATCAAATTTCCCTGTTTGAAATGGGGTAGAATAAATGAAATTACCTATTAAATTGTGGGTGGAAAGACAGGTTAATCAATATGTTGTATAAAAGAAACGGGGACCATCGGATTTGGAGCAAAGAAGAAACGTTAGACCGGGAAGAATATTGGGCAATTCAGCTGAACCGGCTTCAGGAAACGGTAAAAAGAGTTTATGATAAAGTGCCTTTTTATCGCAATCGATTTCAGAAGATGGGTTTGGAGCCGGGAGACATTCAAAGTTTGGAAGATTTGAAAAGATTGCCCTTTACTACCAAAGAGGATTTTCGGGATCACTATCCCTTTGGCCTTTTTTCAGTGTCTAAAAAGGAGATTGTTCGTTTTCATGCTTCTTCCGGCACTACGGGAAAACCCACAGTGGTAGGATATACCCGCAATGACATGGAAACCTGGAAAGAGTTGATTGCCCGCCTGGTGACTCAAGCGGGTGTGACGGAAGAAGACACGGCACAAATTGCCTTTGGCTACGGGTTGTTTACGGGAGCTTTCGGTCTTCATCAAGGGTTGGAACATGTTGGGGCTGCCGTTATTCCCACCTCCAGTGGGAATACGGAAAAACAGATTATGATTATGGAAGATTTTGGAACCACTGCCTTGATTTGTACGCCCTCCTATGGTTTGCACATGGCGGAAGTGGCCAAGTCCATGGGCAAGGAACCGGGGAAAGATTTTCAATTGAAGTGGGGGCTTTTCGGCGGAGAAGGATCTACGGAAGCCATGCGGAATGAATTGAATCAAGCCTGGGGAATTTTTTCCACGGAGAATTATGGGATGAGTGAGTTGATGGGTCCGGGGGTGTCGGGAGAATGTCTGGCATTAAGTGGGATGCATATCAGCGAAGATCATTTTTTGGCAGAAATTATCGATCCGGAAACGGGGAAGGTATTGGCCCCCGGCCAGCGAGGGGAATTGGTTATTACCACAATTACCAAAGAAGCACTTCCAATTATAAGGTATCGAACCAAAGACATTACGTCTTTGGATTACGAAAAATGCAGCTGCGGAAGAACCACGGTGCGAATGGCTAAAATCAAGGGTCGTTCGGACGACATGCTGATTTTGGGAGGGGTTAATGTGTTCCCGTCTCAAATCGAAGAGGTGTTAATCAAGAGTGAGGGGATTGGACCACATTATCAGATTAAAGTCTATAAAAAGGAGTATTTGGATAAGATCGAAGTAGATGTGGAGTTGACAGATGCCACCTACCTGGATTCGTATGCTAAATTAGAAAGCCTGAGTCAAACTATTCGCGGGAAGCTGAGATCGGTTCTGGGAATTGATGCAAAAGTCAATTTGGTCCAACCGGCTAGCTTGCCCCGGTTTGAAGGAAAGGCCAAGCGTGTCATTGATTTAAGAAAGGAGGAGTAAGATGGCGATTCAACAATTGTCTGTGCTTATACCAAACCGACATGGAACCCTGGCCAACTTGACGGATATTTTCTATCGAGAAAAAATCGACATACGAGCCATCTCTGTTTACGACACTACCGAGTATGGTATTTTGCGAACGGTAGTAGACGATCCGGAAAGGGCCGTGGAAGTCCTAAAAAGAAACGGAATCGTCGCCATGTTGTCAGATATCATGGCGGTGAACCCGGAGGATCGCAGAGGCAGTCTAAATGAAATCTTTGGTATCCTGGCGGAAGCCGGGGTGAATGTGGATTATGTGTACTCTTTTGTAGTGGAAAAAGGGGGGGCACAGTACTTCGTGATTAAAGTGGAAGAGATTTCCAGGGCAGAAAGCCTTCTTTCGGAAAAAGGCATTGAAGTAATCAAAAAGCTATAATTGAAGTAATCAAAAAGCTATAATGAGGTTGCTTTTTACCTTTTTTTGTGATAGCATATTACTGGAATTTACGTATGGTAAGACAGTTGGAGTGGGCGAAGGCCCACTCCACTCATTTTGAATCGAAAAGGAATGTTGAAAATGGCGAAGCCCGGTGTGCGAGATTTGGTCCAGGAATTGTTAACTCCATTTTTAGAGGAGCAGGGATTGGAACTGTATCATGTAGAATTTTTGAAGGAAGGCAAGGACTGGTTTCTTCGGATATACATTGATAAACTTTGGGAGCTGGAAGAGGCGTTTGTCAGTACCGAAGATTGTGAAAAAGTAAGTCGATATCTTTCCGGGCAATTGGACCTAATGGACCCAATTGAGCAAAACTACTATTTGGAGGTTTCTTCTCCCGGAATGGATCGGGCCCTCCATCGGGAGAAAGACTATAGAAGATACCAGGGAAGAGAAGTGGAAGTTCGGCTCTATGAACCCATCGCGGGGCAGAAGAAGTACGAAGGAGTTTTAGTGGGCTTAATGGAAAGCCAGTTGATTTTAGAAGGATCCAATGGTCAGCGTATTACGTTGCCTTTTGATAAGGTGGCGAAAACAATATTAAAAGTCGTATTTTAAGGAGGAGAAAATGAACAAGGAATTCATCCAAGCTATTGAAGAACTGGAAAGGGAAAAGCAAATTTCCAAAGATGTACTAATTGAAGCCATTGAGTCTGCGTTGGTGTCGGCGTACAAGAAAAATTATGGAACCAGCCAAAATGTCAGAGTAGATATCAATCGGGAAACCGGCGATATTGATGTGCTGATGTTGATGGATGTGGTGGGCGAAGTGGAAGATGATATGGTGGAAATCTCCATCGAAGACGCCAAAGAAATTGACTCCAGATATGAAGTGGGAGATACGGTGGCCTATCAAGTGACTCCCATGGATTTTGGACGAATTGCGGCACAAACGGCCAAACAGGTTGTAGTACAAAGAATTCGAGAAGCGGAACGCGGTATGATTTTTGATGATTACATTAACCGGCAGGGGGAGATTATCACCGGCACTGTGCAGCGGATTTCTAATGAAACGGTTTTCATCAACATGGGAAAGACGGAAGGAATTCTTGCGGTTACGGAACAGGTGCCCGGGGAAACCTATACCATCAATAGTCGAATCAAAGTCTATATCATGGATGTAAAAAAGACTACAAAAGGCCCTCAAGTTTATCTTTCCCGATCCCACCCGGGGTTAGTGAAAAGATTGTTTGAACTGGAGGTTCCGGAAATTCAAGAAGGAGTTGTGGAAATAAAAAGCATTAGTAGAGAGGCCGGTTCTAGAACAAAAATTGCTGTTTGGACAGAAGATTCCAATGTAGATCCGGTAGGAGCTTGTGTTGGCTCTAGGGGAGTTCGAGTGCAGGCCATTGTGGATGAATTGTTTGGAGAGAAAATCGATATCATTCCTTGGAATCCGGATCCTGCTACATTAATCAGTAATGTACTCTCCCCCGCCAAGGTAGAAAGTGTTATACTAGGGGATGAAGGTAAGAGTGCAACGGTGATAGTCCCGGATTATCAACTGTCTTTGGCGATCGGCAAGGAAGGCCAAAATGTGCGATTGGCCGCCAAATTATGTGGATGGAAAATAGATATTAAGAGCCACTCTCAATACTTTGGTGATGAAGAGGAAATGGGAGAGGAAGAAAGTTACGACGGAGAGAAGTTTTTTGAAGAGGTGGTACATCCGGAAGAACCCCCTCGCGAAGTATCCGGGGATAGTTATTTTGAAGAAATAGAAGAAGCGGCAGAAGAAGCCGTAGTAGAAGAAGAGGAAGACTTTGCGGAAAAAATCAACATACAACTTCCCGTCTAGGAGAGGATATTGGAGAATAGATCTATGAAAAAAACACCTATGCGCCGTTGTGTGGGTTGCATGGAATCCAAACCGAAAAACCAATTGATTCGAATTGCCGGTTTCGAAGGAGTCGTTTCCATTGACCCTACAGGAAAAGCCAAGGGCCGAGGCGTTTATATTTGTCGAAACCAGGGATGTTTTCGACTGGCACAAAAGAAAAAGGCAATTGGACGAGGGCTGCAAATGGAGGTTCCTCTGGAGGAGATGGAAAGGCTGTTCTTGGAGCTAAAAAATTATGAAACCAAAGATTGAAAGTTACTTGGGGTTTGCTGCCCGCTCCGGGAATTTGGTGGCCGGTACGGATACATGCCGAAAACGAATGGAAAAAGGTGCAATAAAGATGGTTCTTCTTGCGGAAGATCTCTCGAAAAATACCCGGGATAAGGTGATTCGCACCGCCATAAAAACCCATACCCCTTATAGAGAATTTGGAACCAAGCAGTGGCTTTCAAAAATCACGGGGGAAGAAGAATCTGGTGTTTTTGGAATTACGGATGACCATTTCTATCAGGTAATCCTCAAAGAATTAGAAAAGAAGGAGGGAAGAATATGACGATAAAAGTGTATGAATTGGCGAAAGAATTGGAAGTCACCAGCAAAGAGCTGCAAGAGAAGTGTGCTGCTTTGGGAATTGATGTGAGTAGCCACATGAGCACCCTGGGAGAGAAAGAGGCGGCTCAGCTGAGAAATATACTAAAAAAAAGCAAGGCGGTGGCAGAAACAAAAATAGTAAAAGCTGCCCCCAAGAAAAAGGAAACCAAAGATGAGGATGATGCCCCCAGGGTGACGGTTAAAGCGGCGGTGAGTATTCCAGTGCCACCTACCAAATCTTCTGCTACTAGAGGAAAGATGGAGGAAAAGCCGCGTACACAGAAACCACCCATGGGAAAACCTTTAATTTCCAAAGAAGTGGAGGGAAGGCCTCGGCCGCCTATGGGGAAACCGGTGGCGAATCGAGAGTTGGATGCTAGGGAAGAACAAAAGGCTTTGGCTAAGGAAAGAGCTGCAAAAGAGGCGAAAATAAAAGAAAAGGCGGCTGCCGAATCGGTTCTGCGCCCTGTGGAAGAAAAACCTGTTAAGAAGGTGGGGTCCATTATGGAGGCCACTCCAAAGACGGCGGCAGAAGTGAAGCCGGTGGAGTCCAGGACAGTACCTACCCCTCCGAGACCTGCACCGAAACCCAAAAAAGCGGAGGAAGGAAAGCCACCGAGAGACAATCGGGAATATCGAAAGCCTGCGGATGGGAAAGCAAAACCATCCGGGACACCTGTTTCAACCCCTGCTGCGAAAGGCGCTGTCAAAAAGGATGATCGGCCCAAAAGCAAAGAGAAGGACAAGTTTGCCAAGCTTGAAAGCGGAGGACCTAAAAAGCCTAAGAAAACCGGTTATGCGGGTGTTCGCTCATTGGAAAAAGCGCCGAAACCCAAAAAACATGTGAGACAATCCAAGGAAATTGAACCGGAAATCGATGTTTTGGAATTGCCGGAAGGTACGGTGGTAATCAATGTTCCTATTACGGTTGCCGGTTTTTGTGAACAGGTGGAAATTCCCACGTCCAAAGCCATTATGGAAATGATGCGCTTAGGAATTATGGCCACAGTAAACCAAAACATTGATGAGGACACGCTTTTGATTTTGGCCGATGTTTTGGGCATTCAAGTAAAAGTGGGGAGTGTTCAGGAAGAAACGGTTGAGGAAGGAATTGAGGTTTTTAAAGACCAGGAAGAAGACTTAAAAGCCCGTCCCCCGATTATCACCGTTATGGGCCATGTAGACCATGGAAAGACCTCCTTGTTGGATTCGATTCGTAAAACCCATGTAACCGAATCGGAATCCGGCGGAATTACCCAACATATCGGAGCCTCTGAGGTAGTGATAAATGGCCAGAAAATCGTATTTTTGGATACACCCGGTCATGAGGCTTTTACGGCCATGCGAGCCAGAGGGGCTCACATTACTGACATTGCGGTTCTAGTGGTAGCTGCCGATGACAGCGTGATGCCTCAGACCTTGGAGTCCATCAGCCATGCCAAGGCGGCTGGCGTTCATATTATTGTAGCAATTAATAAAATGGATAAACCGGGAGCCAATCTGGAAAAGGTGAAGAAGGATTTGGCGGATAAAGGTGTCTTGGTGGAAGAATGGGGGGGAGAGACCATCAGTGTTCCCGTATCGGCGAAAACCGGAGAAGGCATTTCCACACTATTGGAGATGATTCTTTTGCAGGCGGAAGTGTTGGAACTGAAAGCCAACCCCAATCGCCTGGCTTCGGGGACGGTCATCGAAGCCCGTTTGGATAAATCCAAGGGGCCTGTGGCTACTTTATTGGTATTAAATGGAACTTTGCAATCCGGCCAGTCTGTGGTGGCGGGAACCAGTTCTGGGAAAATCCGGTTAATGACCAATTACAAAGGCGATGCTATTCGAAAAGCGGGTCCCGCTACAGCGGTGGAGATTTTGGGCCTGACGGAAGTGCCGGAGGCCGGGGATGAATTTAATGTGGTGAAAGACCTTGGTAAAGCCAAAGAGATTGCATCCAACAGAAAAACCAAACTCCGTGAAGAGGTGTTGGCCCGAAATGCCAGCAGCAGTCTGGAAAAACTTTTCAGCCAATTGAAAGAAGGCGAAGTAAAAGAGTTGAACATGATTGTAAAAGGAGATGTTCAGGGCTCTGTGGATGCCATTAAGACTTCTCTGGAGAAATTGAAAAATGAAAACATCCGAACCAATATTATTCATTCCAGCGTGGGGACCATTACGGAGTCCGACATTATGCTGGCAGGTACGGTGGGAGCGGTTATTGTAGGCTTCAATGTACGGCCATCCACTGCCATTTCACAGTTGGCAGATCGGGAAAAGATTGAGATTCGAACTTACCGGGTTATTTATGATTTGATTGAGGATGTGGAAGCGGCCATGAAAGGAATGCTAGACCCCGTTTTCAAGGAAGCGGTTCTCGGGAAAGCAGAGGTAAGAGAAACTTTCAAGGTTCCCGGCGTAGGGATTATTGCTGGATCCTATATTCTGGAAGGGAAAGTAGTAAGGAACGAACAAATTCGACTGGTACGAGACGGAATTATCATTCATGAAGGAAAGATTTCTTCTTTGAAGAGAATGAAAGATGATGCCAAGGAAGTTCGGGACGGGTTTGAATGCGGTATCGGTATTGAGAATTATAACGATATCAAGATAGGGGATGTAATAGAATGCTTTAAGATGGAGCAAATTGAACGGAGTTAAAAATCAATGAGTAAAGGTTATCGACAGGGAAGAATGGGAGAAGAGATTCGTCGTGTGATGGGTGAGATGTTACGACGCGATATTAAGGATCCCCGTTTAACTGGATTTGTAAGTATATCTGCGGTAGAAGTGACGCCGGATGGCAGCGTGGCAACTTGTTATGTTACGGTGTTGGGCAGTACGGAGGCAGAGGAACCTTCTCCTGAAGAAAAGGAAGAGGTGCTTTCTGCTTTTCGGAGTGCCAAAGGGGCCTTTAAAAGAGAAATCGGGCGACAAATAAAGATGCGACGTATTCCGGATCTTCTGTTCAAATTGGACACTTCCATGGAATATGGCCGAAAGATGTCTCGGGTATTAGACCGGTTGGGAGCGGGGACGGATTATGAAGAATAGCTCGTTGCAAGAGATTGGGCTACGTTTGTTGGAATCCAAAACGGTGTTGTTGTTTCCTCATGTCAATATGGATGGGGATGCTTTGGGTTCGGCTGTGGCTTTGTGTAAGGGATTAAGGGCCCTGGGGAAAAAATGCTACATTTTGATCGAAGATGAGATTGCACAATACTTGAAGTTTCTGGAAAAAGATTATTGTATTTCCAACGGGGATAAGGTAAAAAATCCGGATTTATGCATCGCGGTGGATTGCGGAGAGGTTTCTCGCTTCCAAGGAAGAAAGGACTGTTTTTTCAAAGGCGAGCACACCATGTGCATTGATCATCATCTATCCACAGACCCTGTTTTTGATTTTAATTACATCGATGTGGAGGCTTCGGCTACTGCCGTATTGATGTATCGTATTTTAAAAGAAATAAAGGCGCCTTTGGATTGTGAAATAGGGGAGGCGCTTTGGGCAGGAATTACCACGGATACGGGAAATTTTCAATATTCAAACACAACAAAAGAAACCCATTTGATTGTGGCAGAGCTTTATGATTTAGGAATTGATCATAACGAAGTGAGTGTGAAAATTTATGAAAACATTCGGCCGGAGAAGATTTTGATGACTAATAAAGTAATGGACAACCTAAGCTTTTTTGCAGGAGGGAAGGGAGCCATTGCCTATGCCACGCTTTCTGTTTTTCAGGAGACCGGAGCCACCGCGGATGAAACGGAAGGAATTGTTGAAACCTTAAGGTGCATTTCCGGTGTGGAAGTGGCGGCTTTTCTCAGGGAAGATGGAGTGGATAATGTGAAGGTGAGTATGCGATCGAAAACCGACGCCAATGTGGCGGACATTGCCATGAGGTTTAATGGAGGAGGCCATCGCAAAGCGGCCGGTTGCACCATTCATGCAACCATGGACTTTGCGGTGAAAATGATTATCAATGAAATTGAAATCACACTTCGCGGAATGGAATAAGAGAAAGCATAAAAAAATATGGAAAATTCAGCTCTTAACATGGACGGTATTGTTTTGTTGAACAAACCGGCGGGCATGACTTCTCACGATTGCGTAGCACGGATGAGGAGGCTTTCCGGAATTCGGAAAATTGGGCATACGGGGACCTTGGATCCCCAGGCAACCGGACTGTTGCCCCTTTGCTTGGGAATGGCCACACGGATTATTCAATACCTTGAGGAGGATGATAAGGTCTACCATTGCACTGTTTCCTTTGGAATCAAGTCGGACACCTATGATATATGGGGGACCATGGAGGAACCAAATCGGGCAGAACAGAAAGCTTTGACAGAATTGAGCCTGGAAAAAATTTTAGGAACGCTGGATTCTTTTCGAGGCGAAATTCAACAGAAACCGCCTATTTTTTCTGCAATTCGCAAAGACGGTAAGCGGCTTTACGAATATGCTAGGCGGGGTGAGATGGTGGAAATACCCACAAGAAATGTGGTGATTCACCAATTGGAATTGTTGCAGTACGATGATGTAAAAAAACAGGCAAGGTTTTTTGTTCATTGTTCCAAGGGAACATATGTGCGGAGCATATGTCATGATCTGGGGGAAGTTCTGGGTTGTGGAGGTGTTATGGCCGGATTGGTTCGAACCTCATGTGGCGCTATGAATCTGGAGGAGGCCGTGACATTCGAAGAGCTGGAATCTGACAAAGACTTTCGTGAGCATCTCGTTTCCATGGAAAAACCACTGGTTCGTTTGGGTTGGATTGTTGCCCATCCTTTTCAGGAGAGGGCTTTGGAAGATGGGAAATCCATCCTGGTAGGCAAGAATATAATCACTCCTCCGTCTGTTATAGGCAAGCACCCCATCAAATATGGGGTATTGGTGGAAGGGAGATTGGCTGCCATAGGCACGGTAAAGGAAGACCGGTTTCGTCCCGAGAAAGTTTTCAAGAAAAGAGGAATGGATATTTAAAAATCATGAAGATATATCATTCATTGGAAGAAATAGATTCAATAGGGCCTTTGGTAATTGCTTTGGGAAATTTTGACGGAATTCACCTGGGGCACCGGGAGATCATCGAAAGAGCGGTGAAGAAAGCCGGTGAAGCGGGGCTGGAAAGTGGGATTTTCACCTTTGCCAATCATCCCAGAAATGTGATAATGAACGAAGAATTTACCAAGAATATTATCTATTTTGAAGAAAAGGCAAAGATCCTTCGAGAGTTGGGTGTGGGGCATTTGTTTAATATTACTTTTGATGAAACCATCATGGAGATGGAACCCAAAGTTTTTGTGAAAGAGGTCTTGTGGGGTCGTCTCAACATGCAGTGTGGTTTCTGCGGATTCAACTATCGTTTTGGGCGCAAAGCCTTAGGGGACACCGTGGTTTTGCAACAAGTGGGAGAGGAATTGGGCTTTGAAATTCTTGTGGTGCCACCGGTAATGATTGACGGTCAGGTGGTCAGCAGCACATTGATACGCACCTTGATTTTCGAAGGCAAGGTGGACGAATGTTTAAAATATCTGGGAAGACCGTATTCAATTAATGGAGAAGTGGTAGTAGGAAACCGGATTGGCCAGACCATCGGATTTCCCACATCAAACCTAATTATTGATGAAACCATGGTATCTCCTGCAAACGGAGTATACATTACACTGTGCACCTATCGTGGAGTTACATATCCTAGCATTACCAATGTGGGCAATAAGCCAACCATAGGGAAATATGAAAAAAATGTGGAAACTCATATTTTCGGCTTTGACAAAGAGCTTTATGGTAAGAACATTCATGTTGAATTTTTAATAAAAACCCGAGATGAAATCAAGTTTAATTCCGTGAATGAGTTGGCGTCTCAAATCAAAAAAGATTGTTTGGCAGCAAAAGCGTATTTTTCGAAATGATCTAACTTATAGGATGCAATTCAAAGATTTACCAGGTGATGAAATAGGGCAATTTTACCTGGTTTTTTTGTTATATTTTCCACAATGTAGCGGAATAAAAAAAAGGCGGGAAGGAATATCGGCCCGATTTTTTTGTGTGGTCTTGGTGAAATATGTTGAAAACTAAATCATTATATGGTATTATATTTGCTAAATCTCTGTTGTTAAAAAAAAAACTAGGGAAGGTGAAAGAATGTCGTTAGAAGCCATCAAAAAAATCACAGATACGGAACTGGCCTATCAGCAAAAAAAAGAAGAGGCGGCAATGGCTGCTCAGAAACTGGTAGCCGATGCGGAGAAAGAAGGAAAAAAACGTTTTGAGAGGGCCAAAGCCCAAGCGGAGACCCAGGCTCATGGTATGCTGGAGGAAGCGGAAAAAGAAGCGGCTGAGCGGGGAAAAACGCTGATGAAAGCGGCAGAAATTCGGTGTGAAGGCCTTCAAAAAGAAGCGGAAAAACAGCTTGAAAAAGTGGTTGACATCATTGTAGAAAGGATCGTAAACGACGAATGGCTATCGTAAAGATGAAACGTCTTGACCTGATTTCCCTGGCAGCAGAGAAAGACAAGTTACTCCATCTTCTTCAAAGGGTGGGTTGTGTTGAAATTACGGAAATGGACGCCGAATTGGCAGATCCCCAGTGGGCCTCTTTACTTCAGAAAGAAAAGGCGATGGTGGGCAATGCCAAGTCAAGAGTTACCAGTGTGACGGCGGCGTTGGAATCGTTAAAGAAGTATGCTCCGGAAAAAACCGGGTTGTTCATAATGCGAAAAGACATTCCCGAAGAGGAGTTTTGTGATTCAACCCACAGAAACTCTATGTTTGAGATTGCAGAAAAAATTAATCATTGCAGTCGCAAAATCAGTCAGGTCAATTCTCAGAAAAACCGACTCGGAAGCCAGCGGTTGGGGTTGATTCCGTGGAGCAGTTTGGATGTGGATCTTAGTCTTCGGGAAACCGAATTTGCCCGGGTTGCTTTTGGGGTTTGCCCTGCGGTGGTATTTCCGGAAGATGTTTATCGTGCGTTGGAAGAGAAGGAATTGGCGGCACAATGTTTCCTGGCTTCGTCGGATCGGGAACAGCATTATCTGTTGCTTGTGTATTCCAAGGAAGAGGAAGAAAAAGTATTGGAAACCCTTCGTCCCTTTTCTTTTAACCAGGCGTCCTTAAAAGATGTAGAAGGCAGTGCAGAAGAGAACGTGAAAGCGTTGGATCAAAAGATTGCAGACCTGGAAAATAAGAAGGAAGAATGGGAAAAGGAGATTGTTTCTTACTCTTGCCATCGGAAAGATCTTCAAGTGTGTGCGGACCAGCTAGTACAGGAACTTGCCAAAGAAGAAGCTAGAAATCGTCTTTCCACCACAGGTACGCTGCTGTATCTTCGAGGGTGGATTCCCGCACCGGACGTTCCCCTGCTAGAGGAAACTTTTGCGGATTTTGAATGCGCTATTGAAATATCCGATCCCGGAAAAGAGGAGGTTCCGCCTACCGAATTGCGCAATGGAAAGATTATCAGTTCCATGGACATGGTCACGGAGATGTATAGTCTGCCCAGTTATAGCGGAATCGATCCCAATCCTCTTATTTTCCCGTTTTTTACCATATTTTATGGCATGATGTTTGGGGACATTGCATATGGAATCATTTTAATTCTGCTGTCCCAAATTATCATAAAAAAATACAGACCCAAAGGTGTTTTTGGAAACATTCTAAAATTGGCCACCATCTGTGGTGTAAGTGCTGCTATATGGGGGGTTATAAGCGGGTCTATTTTTGGAGACGCCGTTACGGTAGTGGCAGAGCAATTTTTTGGAGTCAAAGATTTTATTCTTTATGTTCCTATCATTGATCCCCTTTCGGATCCTCTCAAGATTTTATACCTTTCAGTAATAATGGGCGCCATTCAGTTAATGGTGGGAATGTGTATTCATATCTATCTATGTTTCCGGGACGGTCGTCCCTTGGATGCCCTGTTTGACGTGGGTAGCTGGTGGCTATTATTTGCTGGGATTGCCCTTTTCGTCTTGAAAGGCTCAGCCCTCCTTTTGTATGCCGGAATTGCGGCATTGGTGCTGACCCAAGGCCGGGATAAGAAGGGAATTTTTGGGAAGTTGTTGGGTGGAGTGGCCAGTCTTTACAACATTACCGGTTGGCTGGGGGATGTGTTGTCTTACACCCGTTTGATGGCGTTGATGCTGGCGACCACCGTCATTGGCAGTGTGGTCAACATTCTTGGTTCTCTACCGGGAAACATTTTTGCATTCTTGGTGATTTTCGCGTTCGGGCATACTTTTAATATGGGGATCAATGTGATTGGAACTTATGTACATACCGCCCGGCTTCAATACTTGGAGTATTTCAGTAAATTTTATAAATCCGGGGGTCGTCCCTTCAAGCCTTTGCAATATAAGACAAAATATGTGGACATTGTATTGGAAGGGGAGGTGAGACCGTGAGCTGGATAGAGTATTTGGGAACGGCAGTGGCCTTTGTAGGTGCGGCGCTGGCGGTGGGAATGCCTTGCTCTGGTTCGGCCAAAGGAGTAGGAACTGTGGGAAGGGCTGGTGCCGGGGTGCTATCCGTAGATCCCAGTAAATTTTCAAGGGTGCTCATCCTTCAAATCCTACCCGGGACTCAGGGTCTTTATGGCCTAGTGGTGTGGTTTTTGGCGCTGATGAAACTGGGTTTTTTCGATGCGGAGTTAATCATTCTCAGCCTCCGGGAAGGTGTATCTTTCTTCGGTGCCTGTATGCCGGTAGCCATTGGAGGGTTTATATTCGGAATTGTTCAAGGTCGTCTGGGAGCAGGAGGGTTATCCTTGATGACGAAGCGGCCCAATGAGTTGTCAAAAAGTATCATATTGGCCATTATGGTGGAGTTTTATGCGATTCTGGCTTTGTTATCTACTTTTCTCATGTTGAACAATTTTTAAACAATGAAATATCTTAAAGCAATCAATACCAGTAATACATATAAGATTTGTTAAAAACAAGGAGGCAATCATTATGGAATGGATCGGATTTGGTGGTACGGCCATTGCGCTGCTAGGGGCAGCTTTAGCTGTAGGAATGTGTTGTGCAGGTTCTGCAAAGGGTGTAGGAAGTGTTGGCGAAGTGGGAGCCGGAGTGTTAACAGAGGATCCGGGGAAATTTTCCCAGGTTCTGATTCTCCAGATTCTGCCCGGAACGCAGGGGCTGTATGGATTGGTTACATGGTTCTTTGCATTGATGAGGCTGGGTTTCTTTAGCGATTCCCTTCGGGCTCTGGAAATCCAAGCGGGTATTATGTTCTTTGCTGCTTGTATGCCTATGGCTATCGGTGGATTAATGTCTGCCATCGCACAAGGAAAGTGTGCTGCCGCAGGCGCTGCTTTGTGCTCCAAACGTCCGGAGGAATTGTCCAAAGGGATTATCATGGCCATCATGGTAGAATTCTACGCAATTTTATGTTTGTTGGCATCGTTCCTCATGCTGAACAGTCTGTAGCAGTTGCAATTTTTTGCGGAAAGAGTCCGCATGAAGTTCTCATCGAAAGGACGGCATGTAATACATGAACGGAATAGAAAAAATTATAGAACGCATTATAAACAATGCGGAACTGGAAATTTCTCAAATTACCCAGCAGGCTCAGGAGAAGGCGGCTGAGATTACGGCGGAATATGATGAAGCGATTCAGAAGGGATGCGATGAAATCTTAAGCCGCGGTAAAGCGGCGGCGGAAGAGCGAGTGGAGAGGCTGGCGGGAGCGGCTCTTTTAGATACGAAAAAGCTGGAGCTTTCCGCAAAACAGGATATGCTGAACCGGGCTTTTGAAGAGGCCCTGGTTCGTTTGCGGAATTTGCCGGAAGAAGAATACATTTCTTTGCTCACCAAGATTGCGGCAAAGTCTGCTCGAAGCGGCAAGGAGGAAGTTTTATTGTCCAAGGAAGACCAGGTCCGTTTTGGGAATAAAATTGTTCAAGATGCCAATTCTATGATTTCCGGTGGCGGGAGTTTATTCCTTGGAAAGGATTCTCCACCTATTTTGGGGGGCTTGATTTTAAGGGACGGAGATATTGAAATCAATTGTACCTTTGAAAGTTTAATTCGTAAGACACGAAATGAAATGGCAACGGAATTGGCAAATACACTTTTTGAATGAGCATCGTACGCGAAGGAGGAAGCAAAATGGCGAAAATAGATGAAACGGAATATCTATTTCTGACAACTCGAGTACGTTCTCTGGAAAATAATATGGTGAATCGTGAGCGGATGGAAATGATGCTGGAGTCTGGCAAGACAGAGGATATGGTACGTATCCTTCAGGAAAGCGGATATGGAGATGTATCCGCCACCTCCATGGAGAGTTTGGAGCAGAGTCTTGCGGCGGAGAGGCAGAAAAATTTTCGGGAAATCGCTTTTTTTATACCGGATTCCGGAATCCTAGATGTATTTCGCATGAAGTATGATTATCATAACGTGAAAGTGCTGTTGAAATCCATGGTGCAAGGAATCGAAGGGACGGATTTGTTGACGGACGCCGGTCGTGTTCCGGCAGGGGTGATACAAAAGGGAATCCAACAAAATGAATTAATGGATATTCCCTCTAAGCTTCAGCAGGCCATCACAGAGGCCAGGGAGGTTTTATCCGCTACCAAGGACCCTCAATTGGCAGACACCTTGCTAGACAGATTTTATTATGAAGAAATGTTTGATGTGGCAGCCAAGGCGAAGAGCCCCTTTCTGACCGGGTATGTTCGGATTTCCATTGATGCTGCGAATCTGCGTTCTTTGGTGCGTACTTCCCGAATGGGTAAAGGGGTGGAGTTTCTTCGTTCCAAACTGTTTACAGGGGGAAATATGAGTGTAGACCGAATTCTGGAAACCTTGGCAGGCGGTAGCTCTTTGGAGGATTTTTATGGCACCTCTTTATTGAAAGAGGCGGCCAGTGCCGGGGCCCAAGCTCTCCAACATGGTGAATTGACCCTCTTTGAAAAACTATGCGACGATGCGGTGAGCCAATATTTATCCACTGCCCGCTACGTTCCTTTTGGGGAGCAATCTGTGATTTCCTATTTGGCATCAAAGGAAACGGAGTACACAGCAGTGCGCATCATTATGTCCGGATTGATGGGCGGGCTTTCAAGAGACACCATACGAGAAAGGTTGCGTGAAATCTATGTATAGGGTAGCAGTGATAGGGGATCGAGACAGCGTTTTAGGGTTCAAAGCCTTGGGACTGGAGGTCTTTTTCGCAGAAAAGAAGGAACAGGCTGCAGAGCAGATTCACGCATTGGCTCGGAAAAACTATGCGGTTATTTACATAACCGAAACATTGGCTGCGGATATTCTTCAGGACATTGCACAGTACAAGGATGAGGTGATGCCGGCCATCATCCTTATACCCGGGAAACAAGGCAGCCTGGGCATTCCCATGAATAATTTGAAACGTTCCGTAGAACGGGCAGTGGGAATTGATATCTTCAAAGATTTAGAAGATCCAAAAGATTGTAAAATATAGCGCAAACCCTTTTGTTTGGCGTGAAAATCACTTTGGAAGAAGGGAACAAAAAAATATGAACAAAGGTAGAATAATTAAAGTCTCCGGCCCTTTGGTGGTGGCTACAGGATTGGCGGAAGCGAATATGGCAGATGTAGTTCGTGTTGGAGAACAGCGACTTATCGGTGAGATTTTAAACATGAATGGGGACAGCGCTTATATTCAAGTATACGAAGAAACCTCCGGTTTGGGGCCGGGCACCCAGGTGGAAACTACCGGCGCCCCTCTGGCCGTGGAATTAGGGCCTGGAATGATTGGTACGATTTATGATGGTATTCAAAGACCCTTGGAAGAAATCATGAGGCGTACCGGGCCTACCATCACAAGAGGAATTGATGTACCTTCTCTGGACCGGGAAACAAAGTGGGAATTTAAAGCTACGGCAAAAGAAGGAGATCAACTGGTGGGTGGAGATGTTCTGGGAACGGTTCAAGAGGGACCGGTTGTGGTTCATAAAATCATGGTACCTCCTCAGATTTCCGGTACATTGGAATCCATAAAGAGTGGAAATTTTACGGTAACTGAAATCATTGCAACGCTGAAAACCGAAGAGGGTGAAAACAAAGAACTGACCATGATTCAAAAGTGGCCGGTGCGAATCGGAAGACCTTACCAGGAGAAGTTTCCGCCCTCACAACCTCTTTCCAGTGGGCAGAGAATCATTGATACCTTGTTTCCCATCGCAAAGGGGGGAACAGCAGCTGTTCCCGGACCTTTTGGTTCCGGAAAAACCGTGGTACAGCATCAGTTGGCAAAGTGGTCCGATGTGGATGTGGTGGTCTATATTGGATGTGGAGAACGGGGCAATGAAATGACCGATGTGCTTCGGGAATTTCCCGAACTTTCTGACCCACGAACCGGGGAATCTCTCATGAAGAGAACCGTAATGATTGCGAATACATCCGATATGCCGGTAGCGGCTCGTGAAGCTTCTATCTATACCGGAATCACCATTGCGGAATACTTCCGGGATATGGGATATGCGGTGGCGGTCATAGCCGATTCCACCTCTCGATGGGCAGAAGCCCTTCGGGAAATGTCAGGCCGTTTGGAAGAAATGCCCGGGGAAGAGGGATACCCCGCTTATCTAAGTTCTCGATTGGCTCAATTTTATGAACGAGCCGGTACGGTGTCCTGTATCGGCACCGAGGGACGTAGAGGATCCCTTACGGCCATTGGGGCCGTGTCTCCTCCCGGAGGTGATATTTCCGAGCCGGTATCTCAAGGAACCATGCGGATTGTGAAGGTTTTTTGGGGATTGGATGCCACCTTGGCCTATCGTCGCCATTTTCCGGCAATCAACTGGCTCACTTCCTATTCCCTGTATTTGGATGCATTGAAACCTTGGTATGATCAAAATCTGGGAAAAGATTATTACCTTAATCGAGGGAAGGCTCTGAGAATTTTACAGGAAGAGGCCACTTTAAATGAAATTGTTCAATTGGTTGGAAAAGATTCCCTTTCACCGGAGGATCAATTGACGCTAGAGACGGCGAAAATGATTCGAGAGGACTTCTTGCAGCAAAATGCTTTTGTGGACATCGATAGTTATTCTTCTTATGACCGTCAGGCAAAACTTATGCACTTGATTCTTCGATATGATGAGTTGGTAAGAGGTGTTTTGGGTAAGTGCACAGATCTTCAAGGGTTGCTTTGCATCTCTGCCAGAGAAAAAATAGGACGTGCGAAAAGTGTGCCGGAGGAAGAATATGAGCAAGTATACAAAGAGATTGAAGAATGGATGGAAAAGGAAATCGAAGCCGTCGCTACGGAAGGAGGCCAGATAAGTGATTAAGGAATATCGTACGATACAAGAAATCTCCGGACCGTTGATGGTGGTTCGAAAGGTTCAGGATGTAACTTATGATGAACTGGCGGAAATTCAACTTCCGGATGGTCAACTTCGTCGATGCAAGGTGTTGGAAGTCCATGAAGATAAAGCAGTGGTTCAGCTTTTCGAAAGTTCCGCGGGGATTAATTTGGCCCAATCCAAGGTGCGTTTTTTGGGGCATAGTCTGCAGTTAGGTGTTTCCGGGGACATGCTGGGGCGGGTTTTCAGCGGAATGGGTGTCCCTATTGATGGCGGGCCTGAAATACTTGCAGAGACCTATCAGGATATCAATGGTTTGCCTATGAATCCGGCAGCCAGAGATTATCCATCGGAATTTATTCAAACGGGAATTTCCACTATTGATGGACTCAATACATTGGTTCGAGGACAGAAGCTGCCGATCTTTTCTGGTTCCGGGTTACCTCACGCCGATTTGGCGGCTCAGATTGCCCGTCAAGCCAAGGTGCTGGGCACTTCTGCCAACTTTGCTGTGGTTTTTGCTGCCATTGGAATTACCTTTGAGGAGTCTGACTTCTTTGTGCAAGAGTTTCGGCGTACGGGCGCCATCGATCGTACCGTACTGTTTACCAACCTTGCTGATGATCCGGCTGTTGAGAGAATTTCCACTCCGCGGATGGCGCTAACTGCGGCAGAGTATCTTGCTTTTGAAAAGGGGATGCATGTCTTGGTCATCCTTACGGATATTACCAATTATGCAGAAGCCCTTCGTGAAGTTTCTGCTGCTCGAAAGGAAGTGCCGGGACGTCGAGGCTATCCGGGGTATTTGTACACGGACTTGGCCACGATGTATGAACGAGCCGGAAGACGGTTGGGATACGAAGGTTCCATTACCATGATTCCCATTTTAACCATGCCGGAGGATGACAAGACCCACCCCATCCCGGACCTTACCGGCTATATTACAGAAGGACAAATTATTTTATCCCGAGAGTTGTTCCGAAAGGGCATCCGGCCCCCGGTGGATGTGTTGCCTTCTCTTTCTCGGCTAAAGGACAAAGGGATCGGAGATGGAAAAACAAGAGAAGATCACTCCGGAACCATGAATCAGCTTTTTGCTGCGTATGCCACCGGAAAAGAGATGAAGGAACTGATGGCCATACTGGGAGAAGCTGCCTTAAGTGAAACGGATTTGTTGTTTGCTCGTTTTGCGGATGAATTTGAGCGGCGGTATGTGGCGCAAGGCAATGACGACAACCGGTCCATTGAAGAAACATTGAATTTGGGTTGGGAACTATTGGCTTTATTGCCAAAGGGAGAACTCAAGAGAATTAGCGCAGAGATGATTGACAAGTATTTGCCCACGAAAAATGAATGAGGGGAGGCAATAAGAAATGGCGACCTCATCTGCAATAACCAATATGACGCGAATGGAACTGACCCGTTTGAAAAACCGGCTGAAAACAGCCAGAAGAGGCCACAAGCTCTTGAAAGACAAACGGGATGAGCTGATGAAACAGTTCCTGGATATCGTACGAATCAATAGAGAACTGAGAATGAATGTGGAAGAAGCCCTTATGCAAGCCCACGCATCTTTTACGGTGGCTGCTGCCCTGATGTCTCCCAACATGCTGGAGCAGGCTTTGTTGTTTCCAAAGCAGAGTTTGTCTTTGAGTGTGGAGTATCGCAATATTATGAGTGTGAATGTTCCGGTTTATGAATTCAAGACAGGAAGTGAAGATCCGGGTGAGATTTACCCTTATGGATTTGCCATGACATCCGGTGAACTAGATTCGGCGGTATCCGCCTTGTCCTGCGTTTTTGAGGATATGTTGAAGCTGGCGGAAGTGGAAAAAACCACCCAATTGCTAGCAGAGGAAATTGAAAAAACCAGACGGAGAGTCAGCGCATTGGAGTATATTATGATTCCGGAGATGACAGAAAAAATTCGTTATATTGCCATGAAATTGGAAGAAAATGAACGAGGAAATATTACCCGGCTTATGAAGGTGAAGGATATGATTTTGAAAGAGGCCCATGGGTATCAAGATTAAAGATTTCTATGTAAGCCTTGAAAAGAGGTAGACAATACATCGGGTTCGTGGTATCATGAATTGTTATGAATGTACCTTCGCTTGGTGTTACGGAGACTCCGTCGGACACTCAGCGGTAGGCGAATTTTGAAAAGGAGAAAAAGACTATGATTGATCAAGCAAAGAAAACTGAAATCATTCATGATTATCAGTTGAAAGAGGGGGATACCGGCTCCCCGGAAGTGCAGGTTGCCGTGCTGACATATCGTATCAACGATTTGAATGAGCATTTGAAGATCCATAAAAAAGACCATCATTCCAGGCGGGGTCTTCTAAAAATGGTAGGACAGAGAAGAAATCTTCTTAATTACCTGAAGGAAAAAGACGTGGAAAGGTACAGAAGTCTGATTGCTCGTTTAGGTTTAAGAAAGTAGCACAACTTAAAAATTTAAGCGGAGCCAAGCTTGCTCCGTTTTTATTTATATTTATTGGTTAGCGTCAGAATGACGCAAAGACGGTTGGAATTAACAGGAGGTAGTTGTTAATTATGAGATTTGAAGATTACAAAACTTATCGCACGGCGCTGGGAGGAAGACTTTTGCAGCTGG
This sequence comes from uncultured Oscillospiraceae bacterium, assembly GCA_964489555.1. Taxonomy (GTDB): domain Bacteria; phylum Bacillota; class Clostridia; order Peptostreptococcales; family Anaerovoracaceae; genus JAAZGD01. Next base: position 106,529 of record CAZAZF010000003.1, read on the forward strand.
AGATAGGAAAAGTGTGTGAGTTGGCCAGCGGCCAGGTAACCTTGAGGTACGGAGACACGGTGGTCAATGTGACGGCTTGCGCTTCCGACACGCCTCGAGCCGATATTGATTTTTTCCCCTTGTCTTGTGATTACGAGGAGAGAATGTATGCGGCGGGTAAAATCCCGGGAGGATTTATAAAAAGAGAAGGCAGACCCAGCGAAAAAGCAGTGCTGAGTTCCAGGTTGATTGATCGACCCATCAGGCCTTTGTTTCCAAAAGGGTTTTATAATGATGTTCAAGTAGTGGCTACGGTCATGTGTGTAGATCCGGACTGTCCTCCGGATATAGTAGCTATGATAGGTTCATCTGTAGCGCTTAGTATTTCTGATATTCCTTTTGATGGCCCCACCGGATCGGTGAGAATCGGCCGGGTAGATGGGGAATTCGTAGTGAATCCCACACAGGCCCAACGGGAAGAAAGTGATCTTGATTTGGTGGTAAGTGGTACCAAAGAAGCTATTATGATGGTGGAAGCCGGCTGCCAGGAGGTGCCGGAGGATGTAGTTTTGGAAGCCATTATGTTTGCTCATGAGGAAATTAAAAAAATCGTTTTCTTTATTGAGGAAATTGCAAAGGAAATTGGAAAACCGAAAAAGGAAGTGACTCTTTATAAGGTTCCCGAAGAAGTGGATTTGGCAGTAAGGCAATATGCTACGTTCAAAATGAGAGAAGCCATCCAGACGGAGGACAAGCTTCAGCGGTTGGAAAATTTGGACCAGGTAGAACGAGAGGCTAAGGAGCATTTTGCGGAAATCTATCCGGAGAATGGAAAGGATGTTTCTGCGGTTCTTTACAATATTACAAAAGAGCAAGTTCGAGGGATGATTTTAGACGAGGGAATTCGTCCCGACAACCGCAAGTCCGATGAAATTCGACCCATTTGGTGTGAAACAGGCTTCTTGCCAAGAACCCATGGGACCGGATTGTTTAAGAGAGGACAAACTCAGGTATTGAGTGTTGCCACTCTGGCACCGGTGAGAGAGGCCCAAACCATAGACGGCATTGGAGATGAAACGGAAAAAAGATATATGCACCACTACAATTTCCCGCCTTATTCTGTGGGAGAAGCCAGACCTATGAGATCTCCTGGAAGAAGGGAAATCGGACATGGGGCGTTGGCAGAGAGAGCCCTATTGCCTGTGCTTCCACCCGAAGAAGAGTTTCCGTATGCTATCAGGGTAGTAAGCGATGTGTTATCCAGCAACGGTTCTACTTCCCAAGCCTCAGTTTGTGGAAGCACATTAGCCTTAATGGATGCCGGGGTTCCCATCACGCGTCCGGTTTCGGGAATTGCCATGGGATTGATTGAGAGAGTGGAAGAGGACGGCTCAAGCACCATTGCCATCCTTTCGGACATACAGGGGATGGAAGATTTCCTAGGAGATATGGATTTCAAAGTGGCTGGCACTGAAAAAGGCGTTACTGCAATTCAAATGGACATCAAAGTTCATGGTTTGTCCCGCGAAATTTTGGAACAAGCTTTAACACAAGCCAAAGAGGGAAGAATGTACATCATGGAAAAGATGATGGAAGAGATTTCCGCTCCCCGTGGAGAGTTGTCTCCATATGCACCTCGTATTATTACTATGCAGATTGACCCGGATAAAATTCGTACGGTCATCGGACCGGGTGGAAAAACCATCAACCGGATTATTGCAGAAACTGGTGTAAAAATTGATATTGATGACACGGGATTGATTTACATCGCGGCCCCGGATATGGACACGGCACAACGAGGGTTGGCAGAGATTGAGTTGTTAATTAAGGATGTAGAAGTGGGTGAGGTTTATGATGGCGTAGTGACTCGCTTGATGGCCTTTGGTGCTTTCATAGAAATTCTGCCGGGAAAAGAAGGGTTGCTGCACATTTCCAAGATGGCAAAAGAACGTGTGGAAAAAGTGGAAGATGTGATGAATGTTGGAGATAAAGTGAAGGTAAAGGTCACGGAAATCGACAGCCAAAACCGAATCAACCTTTCTCGTAAGGAATTGCTGTAGTTGTAAAGGAGCCTTATCGATTTTCCGGAAATGGATCAAATAAAAACCTTCGACTTTCAAAGAATTCGGAGGTTTTTTGATTTCACCATTGTATCTGGCTGGAATTCGTATTATAATCAATATAATGTTATTCAGATTACAAATACAGAAATTTCAAATTATCAAAAGGTGCTTCGTGGAGTGGCAATCGGCTATATTGGGCGAAGACGCCAAGAAACAGGAGGATAACAATGGAAGAGAAAAAATGTCCGGTAACAGGGCACATGAAAAAGAGTTTGTCCAAAGGAGGGACCACCAATCAGGACTGGTGGCCAGATCAATTAAATTTAAAGATTCTTCATCAAAACTCCGGGTTAAGCAACCCGATGGGTGAAGGTTTCAATTATCGAAAGGAGTTTGGCACATTAAACCTAGAAGAGGTAAAGGAAGATATTTATCGCCTGATGACGGATTCTCAAGACTGGTGGCCAGCCGATTATGGCCATTATGGACCTTTGTTCATTCGAATGGCCTGGCACAGTGCGGGAACCTATCGTATGGGAGACGGACGAGGAGGCGCTAGTGACGGAACTCAGCGGTTTCCCCCTCTCAATAGTTGGCCGGACAATGTGAATCTGGACAAAGCTCGAAGGCTTCTTTGGCCAATAAAAAAGAAGTACGGACGCAAAATTTCCTGGGCGGATTTAATGATTTTGGCTGGGAATTGTGCTTTGGAATCCATGGGCTTTGAAACCTTTGGCTTTGGTGGAGGAAGAGAAGATGTGTGGGAACCGCAAGAGGATGTCTATTGGGGGTCGGAGGAGGAGTGGCTAGGGAATCAAAGGGTTACTGAAGAGCAAAAGCTGGAAAACCCGCTGGCCGCCGTCCAAATGGGACTAATCTATGTGAATCCCGAAGGACCCAATGGGGTTCCCAGCGCCATTGCGTCGGGAAAAGATGTGCGAGAGACATTTGCCAGAATGGCCATGAATGATGAAGAAACGGTAGCCCTCGTAGCTGGAGGACATACTTTTGGAAAGTGTCACGGGGCTGGACCGGCCACTCATGTGGGGCCGGAGCCAGAAGCCGCTCCCATTGAAGAACAAGGCCTTGGTTGGAAAAGCAGCTATAAGAGTGGGAAGGGGGGAGACGCCATTGGAAGCGGCATTGAAGGCGCATGGAAACCAAGACCCACCAAATGGGATATGGGATATCTGGAAACCTTGTTCAAATACGACTGGGATTTGGTAAAGAGCCCGGCAGGGGCCTGGCAGTGGATTCCCACGGATCCCAAAGCGAAAGAAACGGTGGAAGATGCCCATGATCCAGAGAAGCGTCATGCACCTATGATGACTACAGCAGATATGTCTTTGAGAATGGACCCGGATTTTCAACCCATTGCCAAGAGGTATCTTGAAAACCCGGAAGAATTTGAAAAGGCCTTTGCCAAGGCGTGGTTTAAATTAACGCACCGCGATATGGGCCCTCGTTCTCGATATCTAGGGCCGGCGGTGCCGGAAGAAATCCTGATTTGGCAAGACCCTGTTCCGGAGGTAGATCATCCTTTGGTAGAAGGGGTGGATATTGATTTATTAAAAGAAGAGATTCTGGAATCCAGTTTATCCATAGGGCAATTGGTGAGCCTAGCATGGGCTTCTGCTTCCACCTTTCGTTGCTCTGATAAACGGGGAGGCGCCAACGGTGCCCGCATTCGTTTGAAGCCCCAATGCAATTGGGAAGTTAATGAGCCTTCAGAAATAAAGGAAGTCCTGAAAGTTTTAGAAGAAATACAACGAAAGTTTAACGAAGGACAACAGAAGAAAAAAATATCTGTGGCGGATCTCATTGTCCTAGCAGGGGGAACAGCAGTGGAAGAAGCGGCTAAAAAAGCGGGATTTGAGGTGGAAGTTCCATTTCGACCGGGGCGTACCGACGCCATCCAAGAGCAGACCGATATTGCGTCTTTCCATGTGCTGGAGCCCAAGGCCGATGGGTTCCGAAATTACATGAAAACCAGATACGATGTGAAACCGGAAGAAATGTTGGTGGACAAAGCTCAATTGCTTGGTTTGACGGCGCCGGAAATGACCGTACTTCTGGGTGGCTTACGGGTATTGGGTGCAAATTATATGGATGAGCCCTACGGAGTGTTTACTGGAAATCCCCAGACCTTGACCAATGATTTTTTCGTTCATCTACTTGATATGGGTACGGAATGGAAGGTTTTGGATGAAGAAAAAGGTATTTATGAGGGGGTAGATCGTAAAACAGGACAATTTCTTTGGAAGGCTACCAGAGTGGATCTGATTTTTGGTTCCAATTCTCAGCTGAGAGCTTTGTCGGAGGTTTATGCTTCGGCGGATGGCCATGAAAAGATGGTGGCAGACTTTGTAAAAGCCTGGGTCAAAGTGATGGAAGCCGATCGATTTGATTTGGCAAAATAAATGGGAAGAGGAGTCGAGGACGGCATTGAAAAACATGAAAAAGTGGTTGTATCTTCTTTTGGGATCGGTGTCGTTGGTTGTGGGGGTTGCCGGAGCATTTATTCCGGTTCTTCCCACGACTCCTTTTTTATTGGTTGCTTCCTTTTGCTATCTAAGAAGCTCAACCAGAATGTATAGGTGGCTAATGGGCCATCGGGTATTAGGACCATATATCGTCAGTTATACAGTGTATAAAGGGGTTTCTCGACAGAATAAAATAGGTTCATTGGTTTTTCTGTGGTGTTCTCTTCTTCTTTCCATATTTCTGGTATGCTCTCTTTTTGTGACCCTGATCCTGTTGGTTGTTGGAACAGCCGTTACCATACATATTTTGAAGTTGAAAACCTTGACAGGGAAACAACAGGAAGAAATTCAAAGTATGTTGAAAAGAGACTTTCAATAGCCGCTCTTCTTTACATCGGTATAGAATCGCTTTATACTATTTTTACGGAGAGGGAGGTTCTCTGTGTGAAATTCGTCACATAGGGTATATTATTACCAACCAGAGAAAGGGAAGGAGGCATTGGTATGCCAATTATTATTTTTGCGTTGGTGGTGGCCGGGCTTTTTTTGGTGTACTATTTTTTATTGAACAATGTCTCCAATTATACTACAGAAAAACCGCCGGAAAAGGGACCTTTTGATGTGATTTATCTTCCGGAAGACCTAGAAGCGGAAAAGCAGAGGCGAAGACAACGGGAAGAGAAACAAAGAGAAGCGGTGGCCAAAGACAAAGAGAAAGAAACAGAGGATGAGGATGAAAGTAAGAGATAACATATTGGAAACCATAGGTAAAACTCCTATGGTCCGTCTTCATAAAATAGAGGCATTACTGGGAAATCAAATCCAACTTCTGGGAAAATTAGAAATGTTTAACCCGGGGGGGAGCGCCAAAGATCGCGCTGCTTTCGCCATGATTTCCCATGGGGAAAAAAGGGGACTTTTGAAGAAGGGCTCCGTTATCGTGGAGCCCACCAGTGGCAATACGGGAGTGGCCTTGTCGGTCATTGCAGCCCGAAAGGGGTATCGTGTCATCTTGACAATGCCGGAAACCATGAGCCTAGAGCGGAGGCAGATACTGAAAGCACTTGGAGCGAAATTGGTATTGACGCCGGGAAATCTGGGAATGAGAGGAGCTATTGAAAAAGCAGAAAATTTGCTGCAGGAAATCCCTGACAGCTATATGCCGGGGCAATTCACCAATGAGGCCAATGCGGAGGCTCATTATGAGACGACAGGGCCGGAGATTTGGGAAGATACGGATGGGCGAATTTATGGATTCATTGCGGGAGTAGGAACGGGAGGGACCATCTCAGGGGTAGGGAAATACCTGAAAGAGAAGGATTCATCTATCCGGATTGTTGCGGTTGAGCCGGAAAATTCCCAAGTGTTGGGTAAGGGGGAGGCGGGCCCCCATGGTATTCAAGGTATCGGAGCGGGATTCGTCCCTACCATCCTTAATCGGGAGGTAATTGATCAGATTTTATCGGTTACGGAGGAAGAAGCCTATCGTTATGGCCGGTTTTTGGCCCAAGAAGAAGGTGTTTTGGCAGGAATTTCCTCCGGGGCGGCGATAGCGGCGGCAAGCAAGGTGGCAAAACAGGCAGAGGCTCAAGGGAAAATATGGGTGGTGTTCTTGCCGGACACCGGGGAAAGATATATGTCAACGAAGATGTTTCAGCAGGAGGAACAGGAGCATTTATGGGAAAGATAAGAGAGGATTTAAAATCCATACAGAAAAGAGATCCGGCATGCCGGAATAGCCTGGAAGTGGTTTTGTTATATTCCGGATTTCATGCTTTGGTGTTCTACCGAATTGCTAACCGCTTATATAAGTGGCGCAGGTTTTTCATTGCTCGTTTTATATCTCAGTTTGCCAGATGGATTACAGGCATTGAGATTCATCCGGGAGCTACCATTGGCCGGGGATTATTTATTGATCATGGAAGCGGCGTGGTGATTGGAGAAACCACAGAAATAGGAGATTACTGTACCTTGTATCAAGGGGTTACTTTAGGGGGGACCGGTATTGTGCAGGGGAAACGTCACCCCACTTTGGGAAATGATGTGTTAGTAGGAGCTGGAGCTAAAGTGTTGGGACCCTTTAAGGTGGGAGACCACGCGAAAATTGCGGCGGGTGCGGTGGTGTTGAATGAAGTTCCTCCATATGCCACGGCCGTAGGGGTCCCCGCTAAAATTCTTTGTGGTTTTGCGGCAGACCCTACGGGAGAAAAAACCGGCAATGAAGATGTGGATCAAATCAATATTGAAGACCCCATCATGATCGAACTTTGTCGCATGGAAGAGCAGTTAGAACGATTGGAAGAAAAGGTAAGGAAACTGGAGAAAAAGGAATCACACTGATTTTACATCCAATCCCGCCTTGTGACCGTTGATATTTGTTGCATTCAATTCCTGGTCTACTGCAAGAATTTCCAAGGATAGGGTTTCGGACATGATGTATTCACGATGAGTTTTCACTGCGTCCCACACTTCTTGGTCTGCATTTAAGTAGATGTGAATGCGATCCATCATTTCAAAATCTTTCTGCTTTCTCATTTGTTGAACCTTGGAAACCAATTCCCTTGCCAACCCTTCTTGGATTAGAGCCGGTGTTAAGTTGGTATCTAATATGGTGAACAAATTGTTTTCCATGGCCACTGAGAAACCTTCTTTTGCATCGATTCGCACATCCAGGAACTCTTTGGTGATGGAAAAGGTTTCTTCCCCTAAAAGGATTTTCAATTCTTGTCCGGACTCTAATTTTTGTACGATGTCTTTGGCGTTTTGCTCTTGCAGAAATCCCGCAAAGTCTTTTATTTTGCTTCCCAACACAGGACCCGCTATCTTAAAATTGGGTTTTAGTTGAAAATTCATAAATTTATCTAAATCTTTTTCAAAAACCACTTCCTTTACATTCAGTTCTTCCATCATGAGATCGGCTAAATCGGAGATCAGTTTCTGGTATTTCCCGTCTACTAAAATCTTTGTTAAGGGTTGTCTTACCTTGATGCGTTCTTTTTCTCGTGTTCCACGGCCCAGGCCCACTAAGTCGCGAACTAAATCCATTCTTTTTTCTACATTTTCATCCAGAAGAGACGAATCGCCAAGAGGGAATAAGGAAATATGCACCGATTCATTGCCCGTGAGTTTTGTGTAGATTTCATCGGCTATGAAAGGAGCGAAAGGTGCGGCTAATTGGCATACTCCTACCAATAATTCATAGGTGGTAAGATAGACACTTTGCTTATCCAAGGTCATTTCTGCGGTATAAAACCTTCGCCGTGCCCTTCGAATGTACCAATTGGAGAAGTCTTCTGATACGAATTCCTGGATTTTTCGAACGGATTTCATGTGATCATATCGATCCATTTCCTGGTTTACTTCCAGGGCCAAGCGATGAAATTTGCTGAGAATCCATCGGTCCAACTCCGGCCTTTTTTGGTAAGGAACCGCCATGGATTGGGGGTCGGTTTCGTCCTGGTTGGAATAGAGAACAAAGAAGTTGTAGATGTTTCTCAGGGTACCGAAAAACTTGCTGTTTACTTCTTTTAATCCCTCTTCGTCAAACTTGGTGGGAGACCAGGCTGGAGACACATACAATAAATACCATCGGGTAGCATCCGCTCCGTATTTATCAAACATTTCAAATGGGTCAACTGTGTTCCCCTTTGATTTGCTCATTTTTTTGCCTTCTTTGTCTAAGATTAAATCATTGACCAGTACATTGCGATAGGGCGCTTGTTTCTTGATGAAGGTGGAGATGGCCATGAGAGAATAGAACCATCCTCTGGTCTGGTCAATGCCCTCGCAGATGAAGTCCGCTGGAAACAATTCCTGGTCAAAGCGCTCTTCGTTTTCAAATGGATAATGCCATTGTGCAAAAGGCATAGCCCCTGAGTCAAACCAGCAATCCATGACCTCGGGAATTCTTTCCATGATTCCTCCGCATTTAGAACAAGTTAAATGAACATCATCCACATAGGGTCGGTGAAGCTCAATATCAACAGAAATGGGCTGCCGGGCTTTGTCCTTTAATTCCTGGCGACTTCCCACACACTCCAAGTGGCCACAGTCACAACGCCAGATTGGGATAGGAGTACCCCAATACCGATTCCTGGAGATGGCCCAATCTTTCACCTCTTCCAACCAGTTTCCGAATCGTTTATCTCCTACAAAGTCGGGATACCAATTAACAGAATTGTTGTTGGATACAAGGAGATCCCGTAATCGGGTCATTTCAATATACCAGCTGGGTTTGGCATAATAGATGAGGGGTGTGGTGCATCTCCAACAGTGGGGATAGTTGTGATTGATTTTTTCCTTGGAAAAAACTTTGTGGTTTTCCGATAAATATTTCAGGATATCTACATCCAATCCTTCCTCCATAACGAACCTTCCGGCCCATGGGGTTTCCGTATATTCGCCCTCTTCATTCACCGGATTTACCACCGGCAGGTCATATTTTCTCCCAGTGCTATAGTCGTCTTCTCCAAAGGCGGGGGCTGTGTGGACGATGCCGGTGCCGTCTTCTATGGTAACATAATCGCCCAGGGTGATGATGAAGGCTTTTTTTTCTGGGTCTACGGTTACGAAAGGCATCAGTTGTTCATATTCCATGTGTTCCAGGGCAGTCCCTTTCATTTCCTCCAGCACATGATAATTTCCTTCGCCGATGACTTGATCTGCCAAGGATTTTGCCACATATAGAATTTCGCCGGGGGCATTTTCAACATGGTCCAGGGTTTTTACTTTTACATAGTCAATAGTTGGACCTACCGTAAGGGCTACATTGGAGGCCAAGGTCCAGGGGGTGGTGGTCCAGGCCAAAAAGTATTCTTCCCGGCCTTTGCGTTTGAATTTTACGGTTACTGTCAAGGTTTTTACATCTTTATATCCTTGAGCCACTTCATGGGAAGCCAGTCCGGTGCCGCAGCGAGGACAGTAGGGGAGGATTTTATGGCCTTCATAAATCATGTTTTCTTTGAAAAATTCCTTGATAATCCACCAGCAGCTTTCGATGTAATTGTTGTCAAGGGTGATGTAGGGGTCGTCCATGTCGATTAAGAAACCCATTCTTTCTGTCATTTGGCGCCATAAACCCTCGTACTTAAATACGGATTCTTTGCATTTTTCGTTGAATTCCCGGATTCCATATTTTTCGATATCCTGTTTCCCGGACATGTTTAATTCTTTTTCCACTTCGATTTCCACGGGAAGTCCATGGGTGTCCCATCCGGCCTTTCTTTTTACTCGAAAGCCTTTCATGGTTTTATAGCGCAGCACAGAGTCTTTCAGGGTTCTGGCCATCACATGGTGGATGCCGGGATGTCCATTGGCTGTAGGAGGCCCTTCGTAGAATACGAAAGAAGGCATGCCTTCTCTGGTAGTGATGCATTTTTCCAGTAATTCTTCTTCTTTCCATTTTGCAGCCTGACCTAATTGTACTTCTGCAATGGGCTTTTCTGATAAGTGTTGAAACATTTTTTTCTTTTCCTTTCAAAATAAAATCCCTAACGCTACTGCGCTAGGGACGATGATTCACCGCGGTACCACCCTAGTTGTCTGAAATAATCCAGACCCCTTCATTTAACGGAGACTCGGGAGTGATATTCCCTCCTTGCTTCACCACCTGTTTCTCAGCGTTGGACAGGTTCTCTGTAAGGGTTTTGCACAAGGGGTACTGGGTTCCGTCAATGTCTCGTATATTTTTTGGTCATAATACACTAATTTTAAGGGAAGAGGGTGCTGATGTCAAGAAAAAAGTAAGGCCTTGAAGGAGGTTTTCTGGCTAAATTTGGTAAAATTCAACGAAAAACCTGAAAAGAGTAATGAAAAGTTGTCATTTTCAACAAAATGTGGTTGAAAAACCCGGAAAAAAGTGCTACGATAATTTTGTTTGTAAAAAGAAGATGCTATGAACACAATGAATCTGGCGGCGAGCCAAGAAAGGAGGCCTGTCAAATGGCTAAGGAAAAAGTGGTATTAGCCTATTCGGGAGGGCTGGATACGTCCATTATTATCCCGTGGTTGAAAGAAAATTATAACTATGACGTCATCGCTGTGTGCTGTGATGCCGGACAAAAGGAGGATTTCGCCGCTGTGAGACAGAAGGCCCTTGACACCGGAGCGTCAAAGGCCTATGTTCTAGATATAAAGGAACCCTTTATTACAGATTTTATTTGGCCAACATTAAAGGCCGGTGCAATTTACGAGGACGATTATCTTTTGGGAACATCCATGGCAAGGCCCTTGATGGCCCAGAAATTAGTGGAAATTGCGGAGGAAGAGGGAGCTTTTGTAATTGCACACGGGTGTACCGGAAAAGGAAATGATCAGGTCCGATTTGAAACCACAATAAAGGCGCTGAATCCTGCTATTCGAATTATTGCACCCTGGCGGGTTTGGGAGTTGACTTCCCGAGAAGAGTGCATTGCCTATGCCAAAGCCCATCATGTTCAAATTCAGCAATCGGAAGAGAACATTTACAGCCGAGACGAAAATATCTGGCATATGAGTCATGAAGGAGGCAATTTGGAGAACCCTTGGAACCAGCATAAGGACGATATTCATGTTTTAAGCGTTCCACCGGAAAAAGCGCCGGATACGGCAGAGTATGTGGAAATTCATTTTGAGAATGGCATACCTACCAAGGTAAACGGAAAAGAGTTGGGCCCCGTGGAGTTGATGCTGGAGCTTAATGCTTTGGGGAGTGCTCATGGAGTCGGAACGGTGGACATCGTTGAAAATCGTTTGGTAGGGATGAAGTCCAGGGGTGTTTATGAGACACCGGGCGGAACAATCCTGTATCATGCCCACAAAGCGTTGGAAAAGCTCATATTAGACAGAGACACTATGCAGTACAAGAACATTGTGGCTCAAAAGTGGGCGCAGCTGGTGTATGACGGATTGTGGTTTACTCCATTGAGAGAGGCCATTCAGGCCTTTGTAGACAAGACACAGGAATTGGTAGATGGTGACGTACGAATGAAATTGTTCAAAGGAACAGCATCGGCAGTGGCCACCAAATCTCCCCATTCCCTGTATAGCGAGGAATTTGCTACATTTAGTAAGGATGAGGTATATAAGCAGAGCGACGCGGAAGGGTTTATAAATCTTTTCAGCTTACCGCTGAAGATCAGAGCCATTCAAAAGCAAGCCAGCGAAGGAGGAGCGGAAGAACATGAAACTCTGGAAAGGAAGGTTCTCAAAGGAGGCGACTTCATCTGCTGATTTATTCAATGCATCGATATTAGTGGATCAGCGAATGGTACAACAAGATATTCGTGGAAGCATGGCCCATGTGGAAATGCTAGGAAGACAGGGCATCATTCCGTCTCAAGATGCCCATAAAATCCGGGAAGGCTTGAAAGAGATTTTGGCTGATGTGGAAGCTGGCTTGGTAACTTTTTCCACGGAATACGAAGACATCCATATGGCGGTGGAGTCCATTCTTACGGAACGAGTTGGCGAAATCGGAAAAAAACTCCACACGGCCCGAAGCAGAAACGATCAGGTGGCCACGGATTTGAGGCTGTATCTTAAAGAAGAGTTAGCCGGGTTGCTGGAGCTGTTAAAAACCCTGGATCGACTTTTGGAACAACAAATCGAAGAGCATCAGGACACTGTGCTTCCAGGGTATACCCACATGCAACGGGCTCAACCTGTGACTCTGGCATGGCATTTGGGTGCTTATCGGGAAATGTTCAAAAGAGATGGCCAGCGTTTGAAAGATTGTTATCTTCGAACTGATTGCATGCCCTTGGGTGCTTGTGCCTTGGCGGGAACATCCTACCCTGTGGACCGGAAATGGGTGCAGGAGGAATTAGGGTTCGGGCAGCTTTGCCAGAATACCATGGATGCGGTAAGCGATCGAGATTTTGCATTAGAGTTTATTTTCTGTGCTTCGATGGGAATGATGCATTTGTCTCGATTTTGCGAAGAGTTGATTTATTGGAGCAGCAAAGAGTTTGGCTTTGTGGAAATAGACGACAGCTATAGTACCGGAAGCAGCATTATGCCTCAAAAGAAAAACCCGGATATGGCGGAGCTGATTCGAGGAAAAACCGGAAGAGTCTATGGAGACCTGATGGCCTTGCTGACGGTGATGAAAGGCCTTCCTCTTGCGTATAATAAAGATATGCAAGAAGATAAGGAACCGGTCTTTGATGCAGTAGATACTTTGAAGGACTCCCTGGTTATTTTTACGGAAATGTTGAGCACCGTGGTATACAAAAAAGAGGCGATGCGGGAGGCGGCACGAACGGGATTTATGAATGCCACTGATGCCGCCGATTATTTGGTGAGAAAAGGGGTTCCCTTTCGTCAGTGTCACGAAATCATTGGGAAAATGGTGTTGGATTGTATTCATTGCGGGAAGGGAATCGAAGAGCTGAGCTTGGAGGAGTTGAAAAGGTATTCGGAATATTTTGAAGAGGATCTCTATGGGTGTATCGCTTTGGATACCCTCATTAAGGAAAGAGAAAAAATCAACCAAAGCCAGCAGAAGGGAATAAAGGACAGGTAATAGCGTGAAGGCACCCCGCCGGGTGCCTTCTTTCTCTCAGGTGATGAAATTTTTTAGGGGAATAAAGAGCAATGAAACAACACCGGGCTTTTCAGCGAAATCTTAAGGATTTTGATATAAGATCATTGGAAACTCTCTTGGTTGAAATGGGGGAGCCTGCCTATCGGGCCAAACAAATTATGGACTGGTTGTATAAGGGCGTCAAGGATTTTGATTCCATGAAAAACATTCCCATCTCACTTCGGAAGAAGTTGGAAGAAGGGTTTACTACGGGAGCTGCTGCGGTGCTGTGTCAGCAAATATCCAAAGAAGACGGAACCAGAAAGGTATTGTTTGAACTTGCAGATGGAGAAGGCGTGGAGTCGGTTCTGATGAAGTACCGGTACGGGAATTCTGTTTGTGTTTCCAGCCAGGCCGGTTGTGCTATGGGCTGTCACTTTTGTGCGTCGGGGCTTTTGGGGAAAGCACGGGATTTAACTGCGGGGGAAATGATGGATCAGATTGTCTCCATGGCGGATTTGGCAAAAACCCCCGTCGGCCACATGGTAGTGATGGGAACGGGAGAGCCTTTTGATAATTATGAGAATGTAGCTCAATTTCTTCGGATTTGTCATGGGGAAGAAGGATATGGGATGAGTTACCGCCACATGACGGTATCCACAGTAGGTCTTGTGGAGGGAATCAAACGGTTTGGAGAGGAATTTCCTCAGGTGAACCTGGCCATTTCTCTTCATGCCTCCAATGATGCAATACGTCAACAAATTATGCCCATTAACCGAAGATATCCCGTAGGGGAAGTGTTGGCAGCAGCTCATCAGCACAGTAAAAAAACCGGAAGAAGAGTGACTTTCGAATATGGCATGATGGCAGGAGTCAACGATGGAACAGATCAGGCTGCGGAGCTTGCCCGGCGATTAAAGGGAATGTTGTGTCATGTAAATTTGATTCCTTTAAACCCGGTGGAGGAATCTCCGTATAAAGGTTCGGAAAAGGAAGTTGTTATAGCCTTTCAAAGAGAATTGGAGAAACGGCAGATTTCAGTAACGGTCAGAAGAGAGATGGGACAGGATATTCAGGCGGCTTGTGGCCAACTTCGCCTTGCGGCCAACAAGGGTTTGAGTGTATAATCGAAAGTAACAGGTAGTGTTCTGGAAGGACACGGGCAAAGAGAGAAAAGGAGGCGGTTATTATGGTGAAGCTGGTAATCGGTCATAAGGGGACCGGAAAGACCAAGATTATGATAGATTCAGCAAACGACGCTGTGGAAAAAAGTGACGGCAGCATCGTGTTTATTAATACAGATAGCAGGTTAATTTATGACCTGAATTATAAAATCCGCTTCATATGTATGGAGGAATACCCCCATATCACCAATAGCGATGAGTATATTGGATTCCTTTATGGAGTCATCAGCGGAGACCATGACATCGAAATTATTTATATCGACAGCATATTGAAACATGCCGATTTCGAATTGCCGGACCTCACCGAATTCGTCGATCGATTGAAAGATATTTCCAAAGTTCACGAGTTGGATTTTGTGGTGAGCATCAGCGCAGATAAAGAGCAACTGGGGCATGTGAATTTTGAGGGATTGGAAATTATGAACTAGCGACTTTCGGGATTTTCCGGGAAAACCGGAAAATCCCGTTTTTTTTTATGGAGGGAACAATGATACTATCGGTTGCGCTGCTTCAGATGAAGAGTAGCAGGAAAAAAGAAGAGGCATGGGAAAAAGCGGAAGGGATGATAAGGGAGGCCGCTGAAAAGGGAGCCCATCTGGTGGTTTTGCCAGAGATGTGGAATTGCCCTTATTCCAATGAATTCTTTGCGTTGTATTCGGAGGAGGAGGGGGGCGAGACCTTTCAACTCATGAGCCGGGTCGCTAGACAGTACAAGGTGCATCTTGCGGGAGGTTCTATTCCAGAGAGAGAAGGAGAGCATATTTTCAATACCAGCTTCTTCTTTAATGATGCGGGAGTTCTACTGGGAAAACATCGGAAAGCCCATTTGTTTGACATTCATGTTCCGGGAAAGATCTACTTCATGGAATCCGAAACTTTGACGCCCGGGCAAGGTGCCACAGTTGTGGAAACGGAGTTTGGGAAGATGGGATTGGCTATTTGTTATGATGTACGATTTCCGGAGTTATTTCGGAAGATGACATTAGCCGGTGCTGAAATAATCATTCTACCGGCTGCTTTTAGTGTTCCGACGGGAGAGGCGCATTGGGAAATTTCGCTTCGGGCCAGGGCGCTGGACAACCAGGTCTATTTACTGGCATGTTCTCCCGCCAGAGATTTGGAGGGTCCTTATCAGGCTTTTGGGGGCTCTTGCATTGTAGATCCTTGGGGACAAGTGGTGAAGATGGCTGGAAAAGAAGAAAGCATTGTGTACGGCGCCGTGAATTTCCAACGATTAGCGGAGGTAAGAGAGCAACTACCGCTCTTAAAACATCGACGCCCCGAGTTGTATGAATAATAGGGAAAACTTGGGAAAGGTCTTTATTTTGATCGGGGGATACTTTATAATATGAGTATATTATTACTTCAAATGTAAGAGGAGGAACAAAATGAAAAAAGTATTAGCGATTCTACTATGTCTTGTTCTCGTCATGAGCATGGTAGCTTGCGGCGGTGGTGGGGATGCGCCTGCGGTAGAAGACGGCCCGTTGGTGGTTCTGATTACCGATACCGGTGGTCTTGGTGATGAGTCTTTTAATGATTCTGCTTGGGCAGGATTCGAACGTGCCAGAGATGAATTTGGGGTTCAAATTCAGGTTATTGAGTCTTCTACTTCCGACGATTATCTCCCGAATATCGCGGCTGCAGTAGAGGCAGGAGCTGCGCTGATTGTATGTAACGGATTCCTTATGGCAGAAGCGACGCAGCAAGCGGTAGATCAATATCCGGATCAAGCTTTTGCTTTGATTGACTCTGTAGATGCGCAGGGTCCCAATCTTTTGAACCTGACTTTCAATGAGCAGGAAGGGTCTTTCCTGGTGGGAGTAGCCGCCGCTATGATGAGCGAATCGGACATTATCGGTTTTGTTGGCGGAATTCAACTGCCTACTATTGAAAAATTCCAGTATGGATTTGAGGCGGGTGTACAAGCGGTTAATCCCGATGCACAAGTTTTGATCAATTACACCCAGTCCTTTAGTGATGCGGCTCTTGGTAAAGAGAATGCTCTTGCGCAAAACAAACTGGGCGCCGATGTGATATACCATGCTTCCGGCGGTTGCGGAATTGGTGTTATCCAGGCAGCTGGAGAACAAGGCTTTTGGGCCATCGGAGTGGATCAGGATCAGTCGGCTTTGGATCCGGAACATGTACTGTGTTCTATGATTAAACGTGTTGACAGCGCAACCTACAAAGCTATTGAGAGTGTTGTGAACGGTACTTTCGAGGGCGGAAATTATGTGTTCTCTATTGTAGATGAAGGAATTGGCGTTGGAGACAATGCGGGCAATCTGCCTGCAGATGTGGCCGCAGCTGTGGATGCTTGGAAGACAAGAATCCTGGATGGTGAATTTGTGGTTCCTTTTGACGCAGCTACTTTTGCAGGATTTTCTGTAGAATAATCCGAATATCATTAATCCACTTATCATAAGGTCAGGCATCTGCCTGACCTTATGTAAATCAGGAAAAAAGTCATGTCCACTCTCTTAAGAATTAAGCTTGTTTATGGTGCAAAAGTATGATAAATGAGCTTAATTCTTGAGTATTCGGAGTAATCGATGGAAGAGAGGAAGGTGAATTATCTTTTGGCAAAAGTAGTGGAAATGAAAAAAATCACAAAGGTATTTCCGGGAACCATTGCCAATGATCAAGTGGATTTCGACTTGGAGAAAGGCGAAATCCATGTTCTTTTGGGAGAGAATGGCGCCGGAAAAACCACCCTGATGAACATCTTGTACGGACTCTATCAACAAACATCCGGAGAAATTTTTTTTCATGGAGAAAAGGTGGACATTAGAGGTCCCAATGCGGCTATAGCATTGGGAATCGGAATGGTTCACCAACATTTTATGTTGGTGGAAAACTTTACTGTGGCGGAAAATATTATTTTGGGAAATGAACCTAGTAAATGGAAGGGATGGAAATTGGATATGGAGGACGCCATATCCAGGGTTCAGAAGGTTTCCGATGAATTTGGTCTGAAGGTGGACCCCAATGCGGTGATTGAAGATATTTCTGTGGGGTTGGCTCAGCGGGTTGAAATCTTGAAAGCGTTATACAAAGGAGCGGAGGTTTTGATTTTAGATGAACCGACGGCGGTTTTGACGCCTCAGGAAATTGATGAAATGGGCATTATACTACGGAAGCTAACGGAGGAAGGAAAGTCCATTATATTAATTACCCACAAGTTAAAAGAAGTGTTGAGCATGAGCGATCGGGTTACGGTGATTCGAAGAGGGAAAATCGTTAACACCCTAAAAACAAAGGACACCAATGTGGATGAACTGGCGGAGATGATGGTGGGACGTGAAGTGAAGCTCACATCGGATCGGACGGAAAAGGATCCTGGCCAAGTGATTTTGTCTGTACAGGAGATGGTTGTGAAGGATCACCGAAAGCTGGATGCAGTCAAAGGGATTTCTTTTGAAGTTCGGGCCGGCGAAGTATTGGCCATTGCGGGGGTAGATGGAAATGGCCAAAAGGAATTGGTGGAGGCTTTGACAGGTCTTACAAAAACAGCCGGAGGGAAAGTTTTGCTTTGTGGTACAGATATTACCGGAGCCAAGCCTCGTAAGGTGATTGAAGCGGGAGTGGGGCATATTCCGGAAGATCGACATAAAAGAGGGTTGATTCTTCAAAGTACCTTGGCGGAAAACTTGATTTTGGGATATCATTATTGTCCGCCCTTTGCCCGCAAAGGAGTGATGAATTATGAGGCTATTTATCAACATGGTAAAACTTTAATTGAAGAATTCGATGTGAGAACCCCCAATGAGAATGTAACGGCAGGCTCTCTTTCCGGAGGCAATCAGCAAAAGGCGATTATCGCTCGGGAGTTTTATAAGGATCCCCCTCTGCTGATTGCGGCCCAACCTACTCGGGGATTGGATGTTGGAGCCATTGAATTTGTACATCGCAGACTGTTAGAACAACGGGCCAATAATAAGGCGGTGTTGCTGGTGTCTCTGGAGTTGGACGAGGTTATGAATTTGGCAGATCGGATTGCAGTAATCTACCAAGGGCAAATCGTAGGGGTAATTGACGGAAAGGATGCTACAGAGCGAAAATTGGGCATTATGATGGCGGGCGGCACTCTGGAAGAGGCCGATAAGGAAGGAGGGACCACCAATGAGGGAAAAACTTCTTAATATGTGGTCAGTTCTTAAACTGCCTTTAATTGCTGTTCTGGTTGGATTTTTAGTAGGTGCCGTGTGCATATTGGCTGCAGGTAGTAATCCCGTTACAGCATATGTTGCCTTATTCAAAGGGAGTCTTGCTTCCATTCCCAGCATTGGAGAGACCCTTTATAAAGTGACCCCCATTTTATTAACGGGGCTGGCAGCTGCCATCGGATTTCGATGCGGCCTTTTCAATATTGGGGGAGAGGGCCAGTATGTAATAGCTGCCATCTCTACGGTAGCGGCGGCCTGGTATTTTCAATGGATGCCTCACTTTATTCTGGTTCCTTTCCTACTGCTCATCGGGATCATGGCGGGGGGGTTTTGGGGAGGCATTGCCGGAATCTTAAAAGCGAAAATGGGAATCAATGAAGTTATCACCACCATTATGCTGAATTGGACCGCCTTGTACTTATCCAATTATTTGGTTCGAACGGTTTTGAACCCGGCTACCATTTTGGGGTCCACCCCTAGAGGACATTCGGTTATCGTGCCGGAAGTGGCTCGTCTTGGTAAGCTGAGGGATGTGATTCCTGCGTTTGGGTTCTCCAGTGTTCACTCCGGTATTTTTATTGCGTTGGGAGTGGCGGTGGTGATGTGGTTTCTTCTGTTTAAAACCACCTTGGGTTATGAAATCCGGGGGGTTGGATTAAACCATCAAGCGGCAGAATACGGGGGCATTAGCAGTGCCAAAAATACTTTTTTGGCCATGTTCATATCGGGAGGTTTGGCGGGACTGGCGGGTTCAATCCAGATGCTGGGGTTGGTTTACATGGTTAATCAATCCACGGAGCTTCCCGGGTACGGATTTACAGGATTGTCGGTGGCACTGGTAGGGTTAAGTCATCCTCTGGGATGTATTCCGGCGGCGCTGTTGTTTGGAATACTGGAAAACGGTTCCCGTCAAATGCAGTTGGCAGGAATTCCCAAGGAAATTACGGCCATTATTTCTGCTGTGATTCTGGTATTTGTGGCAGGGTCCTTGCTATTGAAATACGGAAGCAATTGGTATGAAAAGCAAAAGATGAAGAAACAAGGATTAAAGCAAGGCAGCCCGGTAATGGATGCAACAACAAAGGGGGTGGAGTAAATGAATTCAATGATTGCGTTGGCTGTCATTGCTTCAGCTATTCGTCTTGCCACCCCGTTATTACTGGCAGCTCTGGGAGGCGTGTTCTCTGAACGGTCCGGTGTAGTGAACATTGGACTGGAAGGAATTATGATTTTTGGAGCGTTTTTTTCTGTTTGGTTTACTCATATGACAGGAAATGCCTGGGTTGGAGTAGTGGCGGCTATGGTATTCGGGGTGGTGGCGGCTTCTCTTCTGGCGGTAATTTCCATTAATTTGAAAGGAAACCAAATCATAGCAGGTACAGCCATTAACCTTTTGGCGGCCGCGTTGACCGCCTTTTTCCTGGAGTTAATCTGGCATCGATCCGGCTCTACGCCCATTTGCCCGGATATGTTGACCAGCAACCCTTTTCGTCTTCTGGAGGGAATTCCTTTGATTGGGAGTTTGTTCAAACAGTTTACGCCATTTGTTTATCTGGCTTTTGCATTGGTGTTTGTTACCTATTATGTTTTGTGGAAAACCCCGTGGGGCCTTCATGTGAGGGCGGTGGGAGAACATCCGAAAGCTGCAGATACCGTGGGAATTGGTGTTTACAAGACCCGGTGGACATGTGTGTTGATTTCCGGAGTTTTGGCGGGATTGGCCGGAGCTTGTTTGTCCATTGGGACCGTGGGACTTTTCCGGGAAGGAATGGTAGCGGGCAAAGGATTTATCGCCCTGGCGGCTATGGTGTTCGGAAAATGGCATCCAGCCGGTTCCTTGGGGGCTTGTTTGTTTTTTGGATTATGCTCTGCTATTCAAATTCAAGCGCAATCCTTTGGATTGAATGTGCCTAGTGAATTTTTAGCCATGGTCCCTTATGTTGCAACCATTATTGTTCTTATTGGTGTGGTTGGAAAAGCGGTGGCTCCCAAGGCGGACGGTCAACCTTATGAAAAAGATGAAGCGTAAATGAAAATATGGGAATTTTACAGAAACTACCTGAAATTTTAGAATGGAGTCGAATGGAGGCGGAAAAAATTCTGCGTTCCTTGGAATCTGGGCAATATGTTTTAAATTTCTCGGACAAAATGGTTCATCCCGGAGTGAATCCCAATGAAGTCATAGAAAATGAAGTGGTTTGGGGAGACAATCTTACCTATCTCATCAAGCTGTTGGAAGGTGGATTCAGAGGGAAAGTGGAGTTGATTTACGTAGATCCGCCCTTTTACTCCAAGTCCAACTACGAAGCGGTGGTGAGATTGGAATCGGAAGAGTTCCCCCCGGTGGCTCTGAAAAGGGAGGCCTATCAAGACTCCTGGAAAGAGGGTATGGATGTCTACTTGAAGATGTTGACCCTTCGTTTTATTCTCATGAGGGAATTGTTGTCGGAAAAGGGTTGTTTATGGGTTCATATGGATTGGCATGCCGTTTATCATGGCAAGTTGTTGTTGGACGAAATATTCGGGGAAAATTATTTTGTAAATGAAATCATTTGGCAGTACAAATCCGGCGGCACCAGCAAACGGCGTTTTAGCAGAAAGCATGATACCTTATTGTTTTATGGGAAAACCAAGGATTATTTTTTTGATCCGCAGAAAGAGAAATCCTATAATCGGGATTACCGCCCTTATCGTTTTAAAGGTGTGAAGGAGTACAAGGACGAATTGGGATGGTATACTTTGGTGAATCAGAAAGATGTTTGGCCCATTGATATGGTAGGTAGAACTTCCGGTGAGAGAACCGGCTATGCCACACAGAAACCGGAGGCCTTGATGAATCGCATTTTAGAAAGTTGTACAAAACCAGGCGATTTGTGTGTGGATTTTTTTGCAGGATCCGGAACCTTGGGGGCATCGGCCGCTAGATTGGGCCGGCGGTTTCTTTTGTGCGATGCGGAAGAAACGGCCGTAAATCACATGATTCCCCGGTTGGCTGATTTAGGAGCCTCCTTTCGATATCGGAAGGAAACCCGTCGACTGGATAGGGAGTTGGGAGAGGTAGACTTTTTTATAGAATTGACACCTTCCGACCTGGCCCAACAAGAAATATTAACCATTCGGTGGAAAGACTATCGAGTGAATGTGGAAAAAACAGGGGTGGACGAAAAAGGAAAAAGGATTCTTCGCCAAGCAATGGTTCAGGATCCGCTTTCCCTAGTAGCCTATTGGAGTGTGGATGTTTCGTACGATGGCATTATCCATAAAAGCCACCAGATTTTCGCTCGAAAGGGAAAGAAAATGGAAGTGGATTTTCAGTGCATAGGACAGGAATTTCATACCATCCATATAATGGGCGGAGATCTTTTAGGAAACATTTTTTGTAAGGAGTATATTTTGAAATGAAACGATTAAAGAAGCCAAAAAAAGAAAGGGTGAGACTCCTGGCAATTGATGTGATGGTGGCCTTGATTTCCTGTGCCATCGGAGCTTTTTCACTTCAAGCGGTGATGATTCCCAATGGCCTCACCAGCGGAGGTTTGACCGGCATTGCCCGAGTGATTCAGGTGTACACCTCTTTGGATTTCAGCATCATATACTATGCGGGATCCTTTGTTATCATCGTTCTTGTGGGCATTTTTTTAGGGTCGAGGGAAGTGAGAAAAATTTTGTTTCTTACCCTGCTTTATCCGGCAGTGATTTTTGTGTTCGAGCGGTTTCCCTTTGAGCTTTTGGAAGAAAACGATATTATCTTAGCTGCTATTTTCTGTGGCGTATTTGGTGGAATTTGTTCTGGCTTGGTATTTTGGAGAGGCTATAGTTTTTGTGGAACGGATGCCGTTGCAAAAATCCTGAAGAAACACCTTTTTCCCCATCTGCCCCTAAGCCAGATTCTATTGGTTGTGGATGGAGTGATTATTATAGGCTCCGCTTTTGTGTTTGGTCGTAACATTGCCTTGTATGCTTTGGTAACCCAAGTTATTTTTGCCAAGACCATCGATTATGTGATGTTCGGGTTTGAGACCAAGCTGGTGAAGTTGGAAATCATTACTGACAATAAAAAGATGATTACCGACCATATTATGAACGAAATGATGCGTGGGGTATCTTGTTCCCAGGTAGTGGGGGAATACACCGGGGAGATGCATTATAAGCTGGAGGTGCTTTGTTCCCCCAGAGAAAGCATCATGATACGACGATTCATTGCCCAGAAGGATCCCAAGGCACTGATGACGGCCATTCATGTGGATACTGTTTGGGGAGTGGGAACGGGATTTACCGATATTACAAAAGACTAGAGAAAACCAATATGGAAAAAGGAGAGATTTTATGAGTACACATATCAATGCAGCTAACAAGGGAGAAATTGCGTCCAGCATTCTTTTGCCGGGAGACCCTTTGCGCGCCAAGTATATTGCAGAAAACTATTTGGATCAACCGGTATGTTTCAATGAAGTGCGAAGCATGCTGGGGTATACCGGGCGATACAAGGGGGTCCCTGTGTCGGTTATGGGAACCGGAATGGGGATGCCTTCCATGGGAATCTATTCTTGGGAATTGATGAAGGATTATGATGTGGAGAATCTTATCCGTGTGGGAACAGCAGGTACCTTTTTTGAAGACATAAAAATCGGAGATATTGTGTTAGGAATTTCTGCTTCTACGGATTCCAATTATGCTCATACATATGACTTGCCGGGTACTTTTTCTCCATGTGCCAGCTGGAATCTTCTTATGAATATCAAAGAAGCGGCCGACTCCAACCACATTCCCTTTCGAGCAGGTAATCTGGTTTCTTGTGATGTATTTTATGAAATAGAAGAGAATTGGTGGAAGAAATGGGCAGATGTGGGCGTGATGGCGGTAGAAATGGAGGCAGCCGCTCTCTATATGAATGCCGCATACCTGAGAAGAAACGCAGCGGCCATGGTGACCATCAGTGATCATTTTGTAACAGGGGAACGTGCCACGGTGGAAGAAAGGCAAACCGCTTTTACGGATATGATGAAGCTGGCCTTAGAAGCGGCCGTAAGATAATTTTAGGCAAATAAAAAAGACCGGGAGACACTCCGGTCTTTTTAATTTACATGTTGTTCACATGATTTGGCCCATTTAACTTATGTGCCGGTGTGGGGACGGGTGAGATTACAGGGCTTTTGCTTTGTTGAATCGCTTGTTAATTCGAGAAACCTTTCTGGCAGCCGTATTCTTATGAATCGTGCCTTTGGACGCAGCTTGCATCAGCCTTCTTTCTGCTAACGCCAACTTTTCCTTTGCCAAATCCAGATCTCCTGCAGCCAAAGCCATTTCAAAACTCTTCAGAATTCCTTTTAGATGACTTTTTATCCTTCGGTTTCTGGCGGTCTTTTTGTCGATAACTCGGATTCGTTTTTTTGCGGATTTAATATTTGCCATAATTTTTCCCCACTTTCTTTTTATGGATTTTCACGCAAGATTCAGTATATCCCATTTCCCTCTGGTTTGCAAGGAAAATTTATTCAAAAGCGTCCTTATCCAATGGCCGCTTTTTCCATGCGGTGCTTTTGATAGTTGAGAAGAAAGGGTATGCCAATCAATAGGGCTCCGGAAATGTCAGTGGTTAACCCGGGTACAATGAGGCAGAGTCCCCCGGCTGCGCACATGATTCTTTGCAGAGCATTGGTATTGGTTAAGAACCAGCCTTCTAAAGCCGAACCGATTCCAATCATTCCGACCACAGAAGTGAGAATGATGGAGGCGACCTCAAAGAAATTAGTGTCCACCATCAGAATTTGTGGGTTGTAAACGAAGATATATGGAATGAGGAAGGCGGCAATGGAAAGCTTGGTCGCTTCTACGCCGGTCATAATAGGTCGGCTTTTGGCTATGGCAGATCCGGCCATGGCGGCCAGGCAAACGGGCGGTGTAATGTCGGCTACGATGCCGAAATAGAAAGCAAACATGTGGGCTGCAATTAATGGGATGGGCATATCTACTGCCATTCCCACGGCAACGATGGCTGGTGCGGTTATGGTGGAGGTGATGATATAATTCGCTGTAGTGGGCGTGCCCATTCCTAAAATGATGGAGGCTACCATGGTGAACATTAAAGTAAGGATGACACTGCCTCCAGCCAAGGAAACCAGTCCGGATCCGATTTTAAGCCCCAAGCCTGTCAGGGTTACCACGCTGATGATCATCCCCGCCATGCCGCAGGCAATTCCCACGCTTAGCATATTACGGGGAGCATCTACCAGAGCATTTAGAAATTCCTGAGGAGACAGGCGGGTGGATTTTTTCAAAAAACTAGCCAGCACCGAAAAGAGAATTCCCATTAGAGCGGCAAAAGTGGCGGTATAACCGGCCACTAGAAAATATACGATGGCCACCAAAGGAATCAATAAGTGCCCGCGGTCTTTCATGATGGCGGCCAAACGGGGAAGCTGGTCTCTTGGCAACCCTTTCAATCCCGTTTTGTGAGCTTCAAAATGGACGATAATCCATACTCCTGTGAAGTAAAGGATGGCAGGAATAATGGCTGCTTTGGCCACCGCCAAATAGGGAATGCCAATAGATTCCGCCATTAAGAAAGCTGCCGCTCCCATGATGGGCGGCATCAATTGACCTCCCGTGGAGGCGGAGGCTTCTACGGCTCCTGCGAATTCGGGGCGATACCCCAATCGTTTCATCATGGGAATGGTAAAACTACCGGATCCAACGGTATTGGCTACGGAGCTACCGGATATGGTGCCTTCCAGCGCGCTGGTCAGAACCGCAACTTTTGCCGGACCTCCGGCTGCAAATCCGGCAACAGCATTGGCCAGATCAATAAAGAATCCACCAATCCCTGTTTTTTCCAAAAAGGCAGCGAACAAAATGAATAGAAAAATAAACTTGGTGCACACATCGATGGGTGTTCCCATCATTCCTTCCAATTCAAAAAACATTCGGCTTATAATCCGTTCGATGGTATAGCCTCTGTGGTTGAAAAATCCCGGCATATAAGGGCCCAAATAGGCGTAGGCCAAAAACACACCAGTGATGATGAGAATGGGTAGCCCAACCACTCTTCGACAGGCTTCGAAAAGAAGCAGAATTCCCAGACCGGCAATGAAGATATCGGTGGTTGTGTAGTCGGCAATCCTTGCAATCAGCTCCCTGTAGTTGACAATGATATAGCCCCAACAAATGATGGAAAGGCCAGCCAAAGCAATGTCGTATACGGCCACCTTCCTGCGGTCCATTTTTTTGGTGGCCGGATATAACAGATAGGATAAAACAGCAAGAAACAACAAAAAAGTACTACGCTGCTGTTGAGCCTGAAGCTGAACAAACATGGAAGTGTACAGTTGAAAACTGGAAAAAGACACAGAAATTACAATAATCGCCCATTTCCAAAACCCATCGGGACGGCGGTAGGCTGATTCCCGGTCATACTTGGCCATAATCTGTTGAAGCTCCTCTTGACTAATTCCTTCGTCTGTCAAGGAGTTTGTTTGCTCGGCTTGGGGCTCCTGCGTTACATGATGTTGATTTTTGTCAGTCCATTTTTTTATCATAAACGGTTACTCCAATTCTGTGAAAATTAGGGCAAATCCAGAAAACTTTTCGACCTGCACGATGATGGAGGTTCCTGGGGGAGCCAATTCCTTCATGGCATAGGTGTTGGGTTCTTTTTTTTCGGCATTTACCCAATGAAAATGGTGGTTTGCTATGGTGCCCACAAAAAAAATGTAGGGATTTACCATTCGATCTATGTTTTCAATCCAAATTCCCTCCCGGTCGTATCGAAACAATTGGCTTCCTTCCGGTTCCGGCATTCCTGCACCATAGGAGGAAAAGCATGTGGATTTGAGAATAATCCGATATTCCTGGTCGATTCGAAAAAAATCGCGAACATTCCCTCGGTTTTGGCTGTGGATGTAGCTGATTTCGAATTGATCCCCGGGATTCACTGAGAAGTGTAGCAACAAGTCGCTATTGTCCTGATTGCGTACACAAAGCTGTGATGACAGGGGCAAAAGCATGGCACCTGTCATCACAGCAAAGAGAACGAGGATGCTCCAAATGAAGATTTTTGGATGGTTGTTCTTCATTGGATAAAAGGGATTTACAGAGCCCCTACTTCTTCAAAGTATCGAACAGCACCTGGATGGAAGGGAATGGATACCCCATCAACGGCGGATTCCAAACTGAGATCCATGGCTTTATTGTGGGCTGCTTGGAAGTCCTCCAGATTTTCAAAGAGAGATTTAGTCAGTTGATACACCACTTCTTCATCCAGTGAATTGGACACAATCAAAGAAGCCTTTACAGACAAGGTGGTGGCATTTCCGGCCATTCCAGCGTAGGTTTCCTGAGGAATGCTATATTCGGTATAAAATTCATAGTTGTCCAATAAAGAAGCCAATTCTGCTCCGGTGATGGAAAGGATGTTCACCGTGCTTGTAGCAGTAATCTCTTGAATGGCGGAGTTGGGTACACCCGCCGTTACAAAGAAGGCATCCAACTGTTTGTCCTGGTAAGAGCTTCCGGATTCCTTGAAGGAAAGATTTTTTGCGTCTACATCACTGAGACTTAAACCGTAGGCAGCCAAGATTTGGAGGGCGTTGGCTTCTACTCCCGAACCGGCATCCCCAATGGAAATGGTTCGCCCCCGGAGATCGGCTACGGATTCAATTCCTTTGTCAGGTCTTACTACGATTTGAACCACTTCGGGATAGAGGGTGCAAATTGCGGAAAAGCCGCTGAGGGGTTTTCCTTCAAAAGCATCAATACCGGTACCTTCAAAAGCATAAAACATGGAATCATTTTGTACAATGGCTAAATCAGCATCTCCATTGGCAACCAGTTTTAAGTTTTCGTTGGACGCTCCGGTGGATTGGGCCACTACATTCATTCCCTCAATAGTGGTGTTCCAAATGTTAGCCATGGCCCCGCCATAAGGATAATAGGTTCCGGAAGTTCCGCCGGTGGCCAGAACCAGATTATAATTTTGGGCATCGTTTTCGGGACTGCCACCACAGGCAGATAAACCCATGGATAGTATGAGCAGTACTGCCAACACGAGAGCAAACTTCTTTTTCATAGAAAATCCTCCTTTTTTTCGATCATTAGCCTATCAAGATACAGTGAACAACAAATGTATTACTATTTTATGGTAAAAGAAGTAAAATAGCAACAAAAAAAGACCCCCGCAAAAAGGGAGTCCTTCTCTTTGTTGAAGTTTTGCTTTGCTTCTAATAGTTTTCTGCTCTGACTTGGAAATGGGCCAAGGGATGGTCGCAAACGGGACATTTTTCCGGGGCTTCCCGGGCTTCTAAAATATGACCGCAATTTCGACAATGCCATTTTGTGGGGGCGTCTTTTTTGAAAACCTTTCCGTCCTTGATGTTCTGTGCCAGCTTTCGATATCTTTCCTCGTGTTCTTTCTCCACACCGCCGACTCCTTCAAAAAGAGTGGCAATTTCTTCAAACCCTTCTTCCCGTGCGGTTTTGGCCATATCCGCATACATCTCACTCCATTCGTATTTTTCCCCTGCGGCTGCATCAAGAAGGTTCTCGTAGGTATCGCCGATGCCATGGAAAGCTTTAAACCATAATTTGGCATGTTCTTTTTCGTTCCCTGCCGTTTCTTCAAAAATTGCTGCAATTTGTTCATATCCTTCCTTTTTTGCTTTGGAAGCATAGTAACTGTATTTATTTCTTGCTTCGGATTCTCCTGCGAATGCTGTTTTTAAATTCGCTTCCGTCTTGGTGCCTTTCAAATCTGCCATATGTATCCTCCTGTTCTTATTATTGCCATTGAGTTTTCTTATGTTTTTATTATACCCTATGCCACCCTTTTGTTAAACATGGAAATCAAAGGGGGCCATGGGAAAAGAAAATGTGATATAATTTGCCTAACCCCTTTTTTTCGAGTAAAATATAGCAAAAATCACAGTGATAAGCGAGGACATGTATGAGTGACTATCAAACCCAAATCCGAAATTTCTGTATTATAGCCCATATTGATCATGGCAAGTCAACTCTGGCAGATCGGATTCTCCAACATACCGGTTCTGTGACGGACCGGGATATGAAGGAACAATTTCTGGACAACATGGATTTGGAGCGGGAACGAGGCATTACCATCAAGCTTCAAACCACCCGGCTTTCTTATCAGGCAAAGAATGGGAAAACTTACATTTTAAACTTAATCGACACCCCGGGTCATGTGGACTTTACCTATGAGGTGTCCCGCAGTTTGGCAGCTTGCGAGGGTGCCATTCTAATTGTGGACGCCACCCAGGGAGTGGAAGCTCAAACCCTGGCTAATGTGTATTTGGCCTTGGATGAGGACTTGGAGATTGTGCCGGTATTGAATAAAATTGATTTGGCCAGTGCCAGACCGGAGGAAATCAAACTGGAGATTGAGGAGATCATAGGAATTGATGCAAAAGAGGCTCCTTTGATTTCGGCTAAGGAGGGTATTGGAATTCAGGAAGTGTTGGAAGCGGTAGTAGAAAAAATTCCGGCGCCCAATGGAGACGAGCGGGGGAAATTAAAGGCCCTTATTTTTGACTCTTACTACGACAATTATAAAGGAGTCGTGATTTATGCTCGTGTTTTTGAAGGTCAGGTCAAGAGAGGCGACATGATCCGACTGATGAACTCGAAGAAGAAATACGAGGTCACTGAGGTGGGGTACCATGTTCCCTGGCCCGTATCCAGTGAACGATTAAAGGCCGGAGACGTAGGATACATTTTAGCCAGCATCAAACAAGTGAGAGATGCCAGGGTGGGAGATACGATTACCCTGGATGGAGACCCCACAGACACTCCTTTGGCAGGATACAAAAAAGTGCAATCCATGGTGTATTGTGGAATTTATCCGGCAGAAGGGGAAAAATACGAGAATGTGAAGGACGCTTTGGAAAAACTGCAAGTGAACGATGCGGCCTTTCATTTTGAACCGGAAACTTCTACTGCTTTGGGATTTGGATTTCGTTGCGGATTTTTGGGGTTGCTCCACATGGAGATTATCGTGGAACGATTGGAAAGAGAATTTGATCTCAGTGTGATTACCACTTCTCCCAGCGTAATCTATAAAGTGGTGTTGCAGGACGGTCAAGAGGAAATGATTCAGAATCCCAGCAACCTACCTCCCGTCACAGAGATTCGACATATTGAAGAGCCCATTGTAAAAGCTGATATTATGATTCCCAAAGAGTATGTAGGCAGTATTATGGAGATTTGTCAGGAACGGAGGGGCAAAATGCTTCATATGGAATATATTACTCCCCAACGGGTTCAACTTCATTACGAAATGCCTTTAAACGAGGTAATTTATGATTTTTTTGACGCTTTAAAGTCAAAAACAAGAGGGTATGGGTCTTTGGATTACGAATTCATTCGATATGAAAAATCCAACTTGGTGAAAATGGATATCTTGTTAAATAAAGACCTGGTGGATGCGTTCTCTATGATAGTGCATGAATCCAAGGCGTATTACCGTGGCCGGTTTGTATGTGAAAAACTCAAAGAAATCATTCCTATGCATCAGTTTGAAGTTCCTATTCAAGCGGCCATCGGACAAAAGGTAATCGCAAGAGAAACGGTGAAAGCGTATCGAAAGGATGTTATCGCCAAATGTTACGGGGGAGATATATCCAGGAAAAAGAAATTGTTGGAAAAACAGAAAGAAGGAAAGAAGCGAATGAGGCAGTTTGGATCGGTGGAAGTTCCGCAGGAAGCCTTTACTGCTGTCTTGAAATATGATGAGAACAAATAAGCTGGGAATTTATATTCATTTTCCCTTTTGTGAAAAGAAATGTCATTATTGCGATTTTTTGTCCTTTGAACGGGGCCGGGGTCCTGCTCAGGAAGACTATATTGGCGCTTTGCTCCTTGAGATAGAAGAAAGGGCTAAGGAGCTGGATGAGTTTTCGGCAGATAGTCTTTTTTTCGGAGGAGGAACGCCCAGTTTAATGAATCTCCCTTTGATGGACCAGGTGATGGAGCAGTTGCAACGCTGTTTTTCCATTGCAAAGGATGCAGAGATTACCTTGGAGGCGAACCCTGGAACTCTCACCAAGGATGGGCTGAAAAGTTATCTTTCCGTGGGGGTAAATCGACTGAGCCTTGGAGTGCAGTCATTTGATGACACCCTTCTTTTGAAGCTGGGGCGTATCCATAACAGTGAGCAGGCTATTCGAAGTTATGAAATGGCCCGTGACGCCGGCTTTGAAAACATCAATCTGGATTTGATTTTTGGCATTCCTTCTCAGAAGTTGAGCGTTTGGGAGGATACATTAGAGAAAGTTTTTCGATTGAACCCAGAACATTTTTCCATGTATGGATTAACCATCGAAGAGGGGACGGAGTTTCATCGATTGGTCCAAAAAGGGGAAACGGCTCTTTGCGAGGAGGAATTGGACCGAAAGATGTATCATTTGGCGCTTGCCATGGCCAAGGCGAGAGGATATCAGCAATATGAAATATCCAATATATCAAAACCGGGAAAAGAATGTCAGCATAATTTGAAATATTGGAGTTTTCTGGATTATCTGGGCCTGGGATTAGGTGCACATTCTTTTTTGTCCGGCCTTCGTTTTGAAAACACTTCTCGATGGGAGGAGTATGGGAAAGGGCTTTGTATCAAAAGTAGTCATATAAATTCCCGGGAAGATAACATTTCGGAATATGTTTTTACGAACCTTCGTAAAGCAACAGGGATCTCCTATCTTGAATTTCAACGGGTATTCTATAAAACCTTTGAAGAACATTTAGGTGAGCGGAGAAATCAATTGAACGGCTATATCCGGGAGGGTTTTATGGAAGAAGATTCCTACGGGCTTCGATTGACGGAAAAGGGAATGGATTATTCCAATCCTATAATGGCGGCGTTGATGTAGCCCAAGAAGATGTATTTATTGATGGGCAAGTAGCAGTGAGGTGTAATGATGTCAAAATTTATAATGGCCTTGGACCAAGGAACCACCAGTTCTCGATGCATTTTGTTTGACAAAGGGGGGCAACGCATTAGCATGGCGTCTAAGGAATTCCGTCAGTTCTATCCTCAAGATGGGTGGGTTGAACAGGACCCAATGGAGATATGGTCTACCCAGATAGGAGTGGCCCAGGAAGCCCTTCTTAAGGTGAATGGATCCTTTCGGGATATTGTAGCCATTGGCATTACCAATCAAAGGGAAACAACGATAGTGTGGGATCGGAACACCGGAGAACCTATTTATCCGGCTATTGTTTGGCAATGCAGAAGAACGGCAGATCAATGTCGGGCGTGGAAGGAAAAGGGAATGGCCCCTTTGGTAAAGGGAAAAACAGGACTGGTTTTGGATCCTTATTTTTCAGGCACGAAATTAAGGTGGATTTTAGACCATGTTGAGGGAGCCCAAGAAAAGGCGGAAAAGGGAGAATATTTGTTTGGCACAGTGGAAACTTGGTTGATTTGGAGAATGACGGGGGGAAAGCTTCATCTTACAGACTATACCAATGCTTCCCGCACCTTGTTGTTCAATATCAACCAATTGGATTGGGATGAAGAGTTGTTGAGTTGGCTGAACATTCCCAGAAAAATGCTTCCCAGGCCTGTTCCGTCTTCCGGGGTTTTGGGAAAAACAGAGCCGGAGTTGTTTGGCGGACCCATACCCATCGCTGGAGCGGCGGGAGATCAACAAGCTGCCTTGTTTGGACAAGCTTGCTTTTCAAAAGGAGAACTGAAAAGCACCTATGGGACAGGAGGGTTTCTGTTGATGAATACCGGGGAGAATCCTGTTTTTTCTGAAAATGGGCTCCTTACCACGGTGGCTTGCGACGCGGAAAAAGAGAGATCCTATGCGTTGGAGGGCTCCATATTTGTAGCAGGAGCTGCCGTTCAATGGTTGAGGGATGAGCTTCGTCTTCTTGATAGCGCAGAGGATTCGGAATATTTGGCTTCCAAAGTCCCGGATACGGGAGGAGTTTATGTGGTGCCGGCTTTTGCCGGACTGGGGGCCCCTCACTGGGACCCGTATGCCAGAGGGATGATTGTAGGGTTGACAAGGGCCACGAAAAAGAGCCATTTGGTTCGGGCTACTCTGGAATCTCTGGCCTATCAAAATTATGAGCTTTTAAAAGTGATGGAAAAGGATTCTGGAATCCAGGCACCGATTTTTCGAGTAGATGGTGGCGCTTCTGCCAATGATTTCCTGATGCAATTCCAAGCAGATCTGTTGGGTATTCCAGTAGAAAGACCGAAATCGGTAGAGACCACGGCTTTGGGGGCCGCCTATTTGGCGGGATTGGCCACCGGCTTTTGGGAAACCCAGGAAGAAATTCGGACACATCGTCCTTTGGATAAAGTTTATGAACCCAGCCGGTCCTTAAAAGAAATGGAACTTCTTTTAAGGGGATGGGACCGTGCGGTAAAGAGTGCTTTATACTGGGCGCAATGGCAACAGGAGTAGTGTGCCAAAATGCGGCTACTGGTTGATAGGAAAAGAAAAAAAGGAAAAATGAGGAAAAACAACAAAAACACGGTTGACATTGTATGGCAACGGTGTTATTTTTTATATATGGTTAGCACTCATAATAAAAGAGTGCTAACAACATAAGGGAGTCCCCCCGCCCAAAGGAGGGTAGTAAGATGGATTTAAACGAAAGAAAACTTCAAATACTGCAAGCGATTATTGGAGATTTCATTCATCATGCGGAGCCGGTTGGGTCCAGAACTCTTTCCAAAAAATATGACATGGGAATTAGCCCCGCTACCATAAGGAACGAAATGAGCGATTTGGAAGAGATGGGTTTTTTAACTCATCCTCACACCTCTGCGGGAAGGGTGCCTTCTACCAAAGCATATCGACTTTATGTGGATGCGTTAATGGAGAGATCAGAGCTTTCTTTGGATGTAAAGAAAGCCATTACGGAGCGGTTAACTCAAAATGTGTCGGAATTGGAACACTTAATTCGCCAGACCGCTTCGGTGCTTTCGGAAATTACCAACCTCACGTCCTTTGCCATGACCCCCAAACCGGATGACGACCGACTGAAGTATATCCGTTTTATTCCGGTGGATAAAGATTCGGTGATTTTAATGATTGTTGCGGAAAGTGGGAAAGTATCCAACATGACGCTGCGGCTGAAGGGATCTTATTCTGAAGGGAATTTGGATCTTCTCAGCAAAGCGATGACTTACAACTACAAGGGAAAAACCATCAGCGAAGCGTTGGCATACGATATTCTGCAGGAAGCAAAAAAAGAGGCCCAAGCCTTGGGGAGAATGGCGGAAGACATCATGCCCAACTTTTTAAGGACATTGGAAGAGATGCTGAATGTACAGCTGTATTTGGATGGGTTGACGAATATTTTCAACACGCCGGAATACAATGATGTGTGTAAGGCCCGATCCTTTTTTGAGATGTTGGAGCGCAAAGAGGATTTTACCAAACGGTTGGTAAATCGGGGAAACGGCGTTATTATCACCATAGGAGACGAAAATGATGACGAAATGATGAAAGATTGTAGCTTAATTACAGCCACCTATCACATCGATGGAAAGTTGGTGGGTCGACTGGGGGTAATTGGTCCAACCCGTATGAAGTACGATCAAGTAACTTCTGTAATTGAATACTTGACCGAAAACCTGGAAAGTTCTTTTAAACTATCAGGGGGGGTTGAAAAAGATGAGTAATAATAAAGAAGAAGCAAAAGATATAAAATCAACGAAACAGAAGAACACATCTTCAAACAGGAAGCCCAAAAAAGAAGACGAGGCCCTGAAGAGAAAGGACGAGACATTGGAAAAGGAAAAACATAAGGAAGAGTCGAAAAAGGAAACCGGCCGCAGGGATGAAGATGGGGAGAAAAAACAAGAGACCATCACCGAAGAAGCAACTCTTGAGGATACTTTAGAGGAAAAAGAAGAATCCCAGCAAGAAGAGATGAAAACTCAGTATCTCAGGTTGGCTGCGGATTTTGCAAACTATAAGAAAAGGTCGGAAAAAGAGCGGACAGACATTCGTGCTTTCGCCAATGAAAAGTTGGTTGCCAATCTTTTGGAGGTATTGGACAATTTTGACCGGGCACTTGTGCGGGAAGGCCAAGAGAAGGATCCAGTGTTGGAAGGGATGATGCTCATTCATAAGCAGTTGTTGGGCATCTTGGAAAACGCAGGTCTGGAAGAGATTGAAGCCTTAGGAAGCCCCTTTAATCCGGAGTTTCATGAGGCCTTGATGATGGATTCTTCTACGGAGCAGGAAAGCGGAATCGTTACAGAAGTGTTTCAAAAGGGGTACATGTTGCATAAAAAAGTGATTCGCCCCACCAGAGTGAAGGTGGCTCAATAGAAATTTACATGAACCATTCATAGAAAATACAGATAGTAGGTAAGAATAGAAAAGGAGAAACAGACATGAGTAAAGTAATCGGAATCGACTTGGGTACGACCAATAGTTGTGTATCGGTGTTGGAAGGTGGAGAGCCGGTGGTAATTCCCAATGCAGAAGGCAACCGGACCACCCCCTCTGTAGTGGGCTTTGCCAAGAATGGAGAGCGTTTGGTTGGTGAAACGGCTAAGAGACAAGCCATTACCAACCCTACAAGAACCATTTCTTCCATTAAAAGGCACATGGGCAGTTCCCATACCGTTGAGGTGGATGGGAAAGCTTATACACCACAAGATATTTCGGCCATGATTTTAGCCAAGCTAAAAAGTGATGCGGAGGCGTATTTGGGAGAAAAGGTGACCCGGGCGGTCATTACAGTGCCTGCTTATTTTACAGATAGTCAAAAACAAGCCACAAAAGACGCTGGGAAAATCGCAGGTCTTGAGGTGGAGAGAATTATTAATGAGCCCACTGCGGCAGCATTGGCCTATGGATTGGACAAGGAAGATTCTTCTCATAAAATCCTGGTTTATGATTTAGGTGGCGGAACCTTTGATGTATCCATCCTGGAACTGGGAGAGGGTGTTTTTGAAGTATTGGCTACCAACGGAAACAATAAACTGGGGGGCGATGACTTCGATGAGATTCTTTTGAATCATATTGCAGATAATTTTGCCAAGGAAAATGGTGTGGATTTACGTCAGGATAAAATGGCTCACCAGCGACTTCGTGAAGCAGCTGAAAAAGCAAAGAAGGAACTATCCAGTGCGCAAACCACCAATGTAAACCTGCCCTTCATCGCGGTGACACCGGATGGGCCTTTGAACTTGGAGATGGCCATTACCAGAGCAAAGTTTGAACAATTGACTGCCGGCTTGGTGGAGAAGACTATTGAGCCGATGAAGAAGGCTTTGGCAGATGCCGGAATTACCAATGGAGACATTGCACGAGTGATTCTGGTGGGTGGATCCACCCGTATTCCTGCAGTACAGGAAGCGGTAAAAAAAATAACGGGAAAAGAGCCTTTCAAGGGAATTAATCCAGATGAATGTGTGGCCATTGGCGCGGCCATTCAAGCAGGTGTTTTAACCGGAGAGGTAAACGATGTGTTGTTGTTGGATGTAACGCCTCTGTCTTTGTCCATCGAAACATTGGGCGGAGTGGCTACACGCTTGATTGAAAGAAACACAACCATTCCCACGAAAAAAAGTCAAATTTTTTCCACGGCAGCAGACAACCAAACGGCAGTAGACATTCATGTGATGCAGGGAGAAAGGGAAATGGCCTCCGGGAATATTACACTGGGCAGATTTCAATTGACTGGCATTCCTCCGGCGCCCAGAGGGGTTCCCCAAATCGAAGTAACCTTTGATATTGATGCCAATGGCATCGTCAATGTGTCAGCCAAAGACATGGGCACAGGAAAAGAGCAGCGAATCACTATTACTTCCTCCACCAAATTAAGTGACGATGAAATCAAGGCCAAGGTGCAAGAGGCGGAACAATTTGCGGAAGAAGATAAAAGACGGAAAGAAGAAGTGGAAATTCGAAACAAGGCGGAAACCTTGGTGTATGAAACAGAAAAATCCATGAAAGATATTGAAGGAACTCTTTCAGAGGAAGAGAAAAATCGAATCAACGGGGCAAAGGAAGAGCTGAATCAAGCAATGGAAAATGGCACCGTAGAGCAAATAAAAGAATTAACCGATAAATTGACGGAAGAGTTTCATGTGATTTCCAGCAAGCTGTATGAAAAAGCCCAGGCTGCACAAGGCAATGCAGAAGGAGGCTCAATGGGTGGCGGTACTGAAGGCCCGGAAGAGGTTGTGGATGCGGACTTTGAGGTTGTCGACGACGAAAAAAACCCTGAAGAATAATTAATCATTGATTTTAAAAAAATATGCCGAAGCCACCCGTTCGTCCCGGTGGGCTTCGGCGCTTAAAGGATGAAAACACATGGCAGATAAAAAAGACTTTTATGAAATATTGGGATTAAAAAAGGGAGCGACAGAGGCGGAAATCAAGAGTGCCTTTCGGAAGCTTGCCGTTAAATACCACCCGGATAAAAATAAGGGAGATAAAAAGGCGGAAGACAAATTCAAGGAAATTAACGAAGCCTATGGCATTTTGTCGGATCCGGACAAGAAAAAGAAGTACGATATGTTTGGACATGCTGGAGTGGATCCCAACTACAATGCCGGTGGTGCCGGCGGGGGCTTCGGTGGTTTTGGAGGATATGGCGGAGGAGCTTATGGCGCTGGTGGATTTGAAGACATCTTTGATATCTTTGGCGGGATGTTTGGCGGGGGCACCTCTCAAAGGAGAAGCCGCACAGGTCCTTTGAAGGGAAAGGATCTTCAAAAAACCATTTCTATTACTTTTGAAGAAGCTGCTTTTGGGACCAAAAAACAGTTGAAAATTAACAAGGTGGTGGAGTGCACGGAGTGCAACGCCACTGGGGCAAAAAAAGGCACTTCCCCGAAATCCTGCCCTTCTTGTAATGGTACTGGCGAAGTGAAAAATGTTCAGAGAACACCTTTTGGTCAGTTTGCCAGTGTAGGGCCGTGCCCGGACTGTAGGGGGACGGGCAAAGTAGTAGAAGATCCTTGCGAGGTTTGCAATGGGGCGGGACGGGTTAAGAAATCGGTTACCATTACTGTGGAAATTCCTGCGGGTGTAGACAATGATTCGGTTATTTCCATTCGAGAGCAAGGGGAACCGGGATACAATGGGGGTCCTGCAGGAAACCTTTATGTGGTGGTAAATATTAAACCTCATGAAATGTTCAAACGGAGCGGTTTGGATCTTTGGCTGGAGATTCCCATTACTTTCGACCAAGCCGCCTTGGGCGGTGATTTGGTGGTTCCCACATTAAAGGAAAAAGTTTCCTATAAAATTCCGGCCGGAACTCAACACGGTACTACATTCCGACTAAAAGGCAAAGGAATCCAATCGGCGAAATCTGGAACGGGAGACTTGTATGTCAAGGTGTATTTGGAAGTGCCCACCAAGCTGAATGGGGAGCAGAAAAAAATCATTGGAGAAATGGGAAAAAAGGTAGGCCCGGAAAGCTATGCCAAGGGAACCAGCTTTCGAGATTATTTAAAAAGGGTGTTTTTGTAAGCGTTCTTAAAAGAAAACCCTGCCTGGGTATAGGCAGGGTTTTTCGAACCGGCATTCCAGGGTTATGGGAAGAAGGGAAGGGCAACCGAATGAAAATGATCCAAGTTACCATATTTACAACTTCTGCAGGCATTGAAGCCGTCACGGCCAGTTTAATGAATATGGGAATCGAGCAACTGGCCGTTGAAGATCCTCAGGATGTGGTGAATTTTTTGGAAGACAGAGAGACCTATTCCTGGGATTTTATAGAGCCTGAGGTAATGGCTATTCAAAAACAAGAGGCAAAAATTCAATTATATTTTGACGACACCTATGAGAACCGGGAGTTGGTTCAGGCAATCAAATTGAATATGATGGGCTTGAAAAGCAAAGAAATGGAAGGTTACTGGAATTTTCAAGTGGATTTGGGCCGACTTTATGTAGAAGACTTGGAAGTGGATTCGAAGGATTGGGAAAATCGTTGGAAAGAATATGTAAAACCATTTCACATCACACAAACCCTGGTGGTGAAACCTACCTGGGAAGAGTATTCCCCGGAGCCATTTGAAACAATAATGGAAATTGATCCTCAAATGGCCTTTGGCACAGGGGCTCATGAAACCACTGCCTTAGCCATGCGGCTTTTGGAGAAGCACGACCCAAAGGGCAAGCAAGTATTGGATGTGGGGGTGGGCTCCGGAATCTTGGCCATTGGAGCCGCCATGTTGGGAGCTGCAAAAGTAGAAGCGATGGATATCGATCCGGTAGCTGTAGCGACTGCCTTGGAGAATGTGGTGCTGAACCGGGTGGAAAAAGTGGTTTCCGTTTTTCAAGGAGATTTTCGGGAACAACTTCCAAATCAGGGAGATTTTGTGGTGTCCAATCTAACCGCTGAGTTAATCATTCATTTAAGTAAAATGCTGCTGGATACCAGAACATCTCCATTTTTGTGGATTTCCAGCGGAATATTGGTAGAACAAAAGAACGCTGTGTTGGAAGTCTTATCCAAGACAGGATATGAGATTTTGGAAGTGTTGGAGGAGGGCGAATGGTGTGCCATCGCCGCAAAGAAATGAATCGATTTTTTGTAAACCAAAGCCATGTGGAAGGACAACGAATCCGATTGGATCGCACTGAAGACATACATCATCTCTCGAAAGTATTGAGGTTGGGAGAAGGGGACCAAGTGATGGTGAGCGATTCCGTGGAGTATGAGTATTTAGCCACTATCAAAGAGATGGGAAGAGGGGAAGTCTGGCTGCAGGTAGAAGAAAAAAGGCTTTTCCAAAGGGAGCCTCGGATTCGTGTTACCTTGTTTCAAGGAATCCCGAAACAAGGGAAAATGGAGTTCGTCGTTCAGAAGTGTACCGAGTTGGGCATGGATTCTATGGTTCCGGTGTTTATGGACCGAACGGTGGTGGTGGATCGAGGAGACTACTGGAAGAAGGTAGTTCGTTATCAATCCATAGGAGAAGAAGCGGCAAAACAATGTCACCGAGGGAAAATTCCGGAAATTAGGCAAGCCATCGGTACAGAAGACATGTTGGATTGGCTGAAAACTTTTGAGCTGGTGGTGTTTCCTTATGAAGAAGAGAAGGAGACCACCATTAAAAGCTTTTTGCGGCAGGAAGGGCTGGAGAAAAAAAGAATTGC
Source organism: uncultured Oscillospiraceae bacterium (assembly GCA_964489555.1). GTDB lineage: Bacteria > Bacillota > Clostridia > Peptostreptococcales > Anaerovoracaceae > JAAZGD01. The sequence goes on from CAZAZF010000003.1 coordinate 146,008, forward strand.
CTTGATTATTGGCCCTGAAGGCGGATTTTCACCCAGAGAGGCGGATGAAATTACGGCAATGGGAGCCGTACCAGTTTCCTTGGGTAAAACCATTTTACGAACGGAGACAGCCGGTATGGCCGCCATGGCTATGATGATGTATGAATTGGAGTTGTTGGAATGAGAGTTGCTTTTCATACTTTGGGCTGCAAAGTGAATCAATACGAAACTCAGGCCATCCGAGAGCAGTTTCTTCAGGATGGTTTTTCGGAGGTGGGAGAGACGGAGTGTGCAGATGTTTATGTAATTAATACATGCACCGTTACCCATTTGGCAGATCGAAAATCAAGACAGTATATTCGAAAGGCAAAAAAATGGAACCCTGCCAGCCTGGTGGTGGTTACCGGGTGCTATGCGCAAATGGACCCGGAAGGCGTTGCAGCACTGGATGGTGTGGATTTGGTGTGCGGAACCAATGAAAAAGGTCAAATTCCGTCTTATGTTCGCCAAATGGTAGAGGAACCCACTTCCAAGGGGCAACAGCACCATCTTTCGTGGGAGCAATTGTCAAATTATGAAGAAATGGGTTTGGTTACGGCTATGGAAGCGAGAACTCGAGCTTATATAAAGATTCAAGAAGGTTGTGATCGGTTTTGTTCTTATTGTATTATTCCTTATGCCAGGGGCCCCATTCGAAGTCGAAGTCCCCTGGCGGTGGTTGAGGAAATAAAAAATGTTTGCAACGAAGGGTATCAAGAAATTGTTCTTACCGGTATCAATACCGCTCTTTATGGAAGGGAATCGGGGTTTTTAGAAAAAAATTTGAAAGAATGGGGGATGGATTCATTTTGCCAAGAAGAAGGCCTTATGGGATTGATTAACACCATCGACGGTTTGCCTGGCAACTTTCGGTTACGACTTGGTTCTTTGGAACCCAATGTAGTGGGAATGGAAGAGTTGAACCAACTTTTGAGGTTCAAGTGCGTATGCCATCATCTTCATTTTTCATTGCAATCTGGAAGCAATGGAATCCTTCAAGCCATGAATCGGAGATACACCCGGGAGGAGTATCTGGAGATGGTAGGATGGCTTCATGAGAAAGATCCCTGTTATGGAATCACTACTGATGTGATTGTTGGATTTCCGGGAGAAGAGGAATCGGATTTTCAAGATACGCTTTCCATGATGGAAGAAGTGAACTTTCTAAAGGTTCATATTTTTCCCTACTCCATACGAAAGGGCACTGTGGCCGGAAGCAGGAAGGATCAAATTTCTCCGGAAATAAAAAAGGAGCGGGTGGCTGCGTTGTGTAAAGCAGCGCAGAAATCACAAATTAGATTTTTAAATCAAAGTGTTGGCCACCGTACCCAAGTGGTGGTGGAAGAAAAGAACAGTCAAGGCCTCTATGTGGGATTCAGCGATGAATATGTGCGAGTTTACCTGGAGGAAGAAGAGCTGCCATTGAACCAACGGGTGGAGGTGGTATTAAGTAGTCTCTATGATGATGGGATGAAGGGGAAATTGATATCTTCCCTGTGATTTGATAATATGAAGAAAACAATAGTACGAGAAAGGAGGAACGGAAATATGGCAGATTGCATCTTTTGTAAGATCGTCGAAAAGCAGATTCCTGCCAATGTGGTTTATGAAGATGAAAAGATTATGGTGTTTCATGATGTAGAGCCGCAAGCACCGGTTCATGTATTGATGATCAGCAAGAGACACATTCCCTCCTTAAACGAGGTGTGTGAAGAGGACCAAGCCCTGCTGGGATATATGCTGGGGAAAGTCAAGGATGTGGCGGCGAGCTTAGGTTTGGGAAACGGGTATCGATTGGTGAACAATTGTGGAGAGGATGGACTTCAAACTGTTCAGCATATTCATTTTCACCTTTTGGGCCAAAGAAAGATGGGCTGGCCTCCCGGATGATTGTAAAAAGCCACCAGGCAGAAATCCTTACAAAGAGAAGCCGTTTTTACTCAATGGCTTCTTTTCATGTTTAAAAAGGGTTTAATAATCTTTTAGGCGGTATAAAGGAAAAATATTTTTTTTTTCGATTAAATGGAAAAACCACACTTTTTTAAATCATGCTTTACTACAATAAAAGAAAAAAGGAGGTTTCGACATGGAAACAAAGAAAGACCAGCTTAAGCCATCATTTGGAATTGCTTTATTAATCGTTATTTTCATGTTTGCATTGTTGATTATCCAGGTTCTTCAATTAGGAGGTCCGGATATTCACCTATCTTTGCTGTTTTCCATCGCTTTTGCCACCATCGTACTGATGTTAACAGGTACCCGATGGAAAAGAATTGAGGACGGCGTGGTTCACGGATGTAAGATTGCCACCATTCCCATGATGATTTTGATGCTCATTGGAGCGTTGATTCCATCGTGGATTGCATCCGGTACGATTCCCGTACTAATCTATTACGGACTGCAGTTGATTTCACCCTCCATGTTCCTGTTTACCGCAGCATTGATTTGCGGAGTGGCTTCCATTGCAACAGGAAGTAGTTGGACCACAGGAGCTACTTTTGGAGTGGCTTTTATGGGAATCAGTTATGGCCTGGGTATTCCGGGAGCCATGGCAGCCGGTGCCATCGTATCCGGAGCCATCATCGGAGATAAATTGTCTCCTTTGTCCGACTCCACCAATCTGGCCGCCGGAGTTTCGGAAGCCAACTTGTTTAAACACATTAAAAGTATGTTCTACACCACTGTTCCAGCCTTTGTTATTGCTTTGGTTCTCTATTTGATTATTGGCTTCCGCTATACGGCAGAGTCCATCGATATGACTACTACGCAAAGTATTCTGGAAGGAATTGCTGCAAACTTTAATGTATCACCTGGGATTGCTATCATCACACTGATCCCCTTGGCTTTGGTGGTGTTTATGGCGGTAAAGCAAATTAGTGCTTTGGCGGTCATGGTGGCGGCATCTCTTGTGGGGATGTTCATTGCTATTTTTATCAACGGATACAACTTATGGGAGATGATGTCCTTCATGAACTATGGCTTCAGCATAGATTCCGGTATATTTGAAGTCGACAAATTGTTAAATCGTGGCGGAATTCAAGCTATGATGTGGACTTTGTCTCTTGGATACCTGGGTCTTAGTTTTGGAGGAATCTTGGAGAAGACAGGAACCCTTGAAGCGTTGTTGGACAAAATGGCAGGCGCTACCAAGAGTGCTCGCAGCTTAATTCCCACTCATATTGTTTCAGCGATTCTCGTTAATATGTTGTCTGCCAGCCAATATGTAGCCATTTTAATTCCCGGAAGAATGTATCTTCCCGCTTATAAAAAATTGGGACTAAGAATGGATATCGCGTCTCGAGTTTCCGAGGACGGGGGCACAGTAACTTCTCCGTTGGTACCTTGGGGGCTTTGCGGTGTGTACTTTACCGGCACATTAGGAGTGGCCACATTAGATTATCTTCCCTTCACTTTCCTTGCTTTGTTCGTTCCCATCATTTCAATTCTTTATGCGATGACCGGTAAGTTTATTTGGTACAATACCGAAGAGGAACAACGAGCTCTGGACGAAGGAGAAAATTTATCGGAGGTATAGTTTGGAGATTGGAGCAGCATCATGATTAACAAAGACGAAGTAACTGGGCTCATTCAAAAACTAGTCGCCTTTCGAAGCCCTTATTTTGAAGAAGAAGCCATTATGAAGTATGTAAAAGAGTGGTTTTTGGAAAACGGGCTGAAAGCAGAGATTCATGATTATCATGAGGATAAAGTTACCGGTCATCAGGGACAGAATATCATACTGGAGCTGGATGGGGGGCAGGAAGGTCCTGTAATCTGCCTTAATGGTCATTTGGACACAGTGAAGTTGTGTGATGGTTGGACTCGTGATCCCTATGCCGGAGAGACGGAAGGAGACAGACTATACGGAGTCGGAGCGCTGGATATGAAGGCCGGTTGTGCTGCAACCATGATTGCTCTTAAGGAGTTTTATAAGAAGGGGCCCCTCTTCAATGGTAAAATTATAGCCACCTTTGTGTCGGTGGAAGAAGGGCCTTACGGCATGGGAACCAATGCTTTGATTGAGGAAGGTTATCTAGACGGTGTGGATTTATCCATTGTGACAGAACCTTCTTCAGGATTTACCGAAATCCCATTCCCTGTGGTTTGTATGGGGGCGAGAGGAGGATACGGGTTAGAAGTTGAATTCTTTGGCAAGTCGGCTCATGCTGCATTGCCAAAAGAAGGAATCAGTGCGGCATTGGATGCGGCTAAATTTGTTCAGGAATTAGAAAATATTACATATCGTGTGGATGAGCATTTGGGGCAAGGTGTGGTTTGTGTGGTAGCGGTGCAATCGGATGGTGGTGCCTGTAGTGTACCGGATCGAGCGGTAGTGAAGCTCTTTTGGCATATCGTGCTGGGAGAGGATGAAGGCACTATTCAGAAGGACATCGAGGAAACCATTCAGCGAGCCGGGATATTATGCAAATACGAAATTCGGTTTCGCGAGGCTCCCAGTCCCGGGTCCAGAGGGTTTATGCCTTATGTGGCTGATGAAAATCATCCTCTTGTAAAAAAGTTCTATGCATCGATTGAGGAAGTGTGCCAAGATAAGGTAGAAACAGCCTATTTTCAAAGCATTGGAGATTTTAATTATTTGGGATCTCGATTGGGCGCACCTGCCATTATTTTTGGACCGTCGGGAGAGGGCTTTCACGGAAGTGATGAGTATGTTTCCTTATCCTCAGTTGCAAAAACAGCGCAGGTTTTGGAGGAGTTCTTGAACAACACCTTGCGGGGCAAATAAACGAAATAAGAAGAGGGGAAGCCAGAGGCCGGATTGGATCTGGCTTCTTTTCTTCCTTGCAAGGTGGAAATAAAAGGAGATTTGTGATGAAGATTGTGCCGATGGATTTACTTTTAATGAACGGAATCATTTATACTATGCGAGAAGAAGGAGACCGGGTTCGGGCTTTGGGGATTAAGGACGGTGTCATAGTGTATGCAGGAGACTTGGAAGGAATGGACACTTCGAAAGCAAAAGAAATCATCGATCTGAAAGGGCAGACTGTGATTCCCGGCATGGGAGATTCTCACATGCATTTGTATGCGTACTGTCAAAATAAAAGAACGGTTTCATTAGAGGGAGCCCGGAGTGTAGAAGAGTTGGTGAAGGAAATGAAGAAAATCACAGAGAAAACCCCTGAGGGACAGTGGATTAAGGGTTCGGGCTTTGATCAAACCAAATTTACTCAGAAGAGAATGCCCACCCGGTGGGATTTAGATAAAATAAGCCTGAAGCATCCCGTGGTGGTAAGAAGATGTTGTCTTCATGTGTTGGTTGCGAACGGGAAAGCTTTGGAGATGGCCAATGTGAGCGAAGAAACGATAGAAAAATACGGGGACTTAATTGAACGGAATCAAGAGGGACAATGCACAGGAGTTTTTAGAGAAGAATCCACGAGAATTTTTGACGATATTATTCCGGATTCTCTGAAAGATCCGCAGGAAAAACGCCAATTGTTCCAGGAGGTTTTCCGGGATATGGTTTCCAAGGGCATCACTTCCATTCACACCTACGCGGCCAAAATCTGGAACTATATAGAAGATGTGGAGTTTTATCTTGAAATGGAACGGGAGGGGGTTCTTCCCATACGGGTAACCGTAAATTTAGACCAGCTTTGGGAACCGGGTCCCTCTTTTCCCGTGCCAAAAGATACACCAAAAGAAAAGGTAAGGATGGGGGCTTATAAAATATTTACCGACGGTTCTTTGGGTGCCCGTTCTGCTGCACTTTTTCAGGAATATTCCGACGATCCGGGTAACTCTGGCATTATTGTACCCGTAGTAGAATTGGAGGAAAAAATTCGAGTTGCCCAGATGAGAAACTTTGCCGTGGCTATCCATGCCATTGGTGACCGAGCCATGGAAGAGGTGATTCAGATACTGGAAAGGCTGATTCACGAAGAGGGGAAAGTTTTTCCCGCTCCTTGCCGCATCATCCATGCTCAGATGGTAACGGAGAGCCAACGAAAGAGGTTAAAAACCTTGCCGGTGGTTTTGGACATTCAACCGGTTTTTTTGTGTACGGATTTGCATTGGATTGAGGAACGTGTTGGCAAAGGGCGGATGAAGGATGCCTATATTTGGAAAACATTATGGCAAGAGGGGCTTCTATTGACCGGCGGCTCCGATTGCCCGGTAGAAAGTTACGATCCCTTGAAAGGAATTCATGGCGCTGTGAATCGGCAAGATGAAAAAGGATTCCCCGAGGAAGGGTTCGTGCCGGAAGAGAAGTTGTCGCTCTACCAGGGGTTCAGCCTTTTTACGAGGAACATTCCTTATGCCACGGGACAACAGGATATGTTGGGCACATTGGAGGTGGGGAAGTTGGGCGATTTTGTAATTTTGGACCGGAACCCAATGGAATTGAATCCAAGTGAAATAAGAAATGTTGAAATTTGTGCCACTTATGTGGCTGGTGAAAAAGTGTATTCGCGGATGTGAAAAAGTGCATCCGCGGTTGAAATTTGAATTTTTCCAGCAATTTGTTATAATGGAGAGACAGTGAATAGGATAGGCGTCCCTAAAAGGTTCTGCCGGTTGAGGAAAAGAAATGAACACAGACATTATCATCATGAATGGGAATGGGTTGCCCATGAACGACCTGGATCCTTTTGAGTGGATATATATTTCCCGGGAGCGGATTTGTGATTTTGGGAAAGAAGACGGATATCGAGCTTATGAGAAGAAGGGAGTGAAGGTAATTGATGCCAAAGGGGGAACCATTCTTCCCGGGTTTATCGATAGCCATTTTCATGTAGTTCAAGCTTCCTTGAATTCCAGAAGTGTGGATTTAAGTACGGCGCGATCTTTTGAAGATGTTGGCGAGAAGATCAGAGAAGCGGCCAAAAGGAACCCGGGGAAATCCATCCGAGGCATTCGATTAGACCAGCAAACATTAAAAGAAAATCGTATGCCCAATCGAATGGTGCTGGATCAGTATTGTAAAGATGTTCCTGTCTTTATTAATAGTGTGGAATACCAGACCAGTGCCCTGAACACCTATGCCCTTCTCTACTATAAAATCCCCTTTACCTTGTCGGGAATATACTTTGATGAAAACCAGGTTCCCACCGGAGTCATTACAAAGCAGGCCAATATGATTTTGCGTGAAAATGTCCTACGGAACATTACCAGTAGCAGCAGGTTGGAAGCGGTGACCGGTTTTTTAGAGTCTGTGGTGGCACAGGGAATTACAACGGTCAATGCCATGGAAGGAGGGCGACTCTACAGTGACAAGGATGCGGAATTTGTTTATGAATATTCCCATCGGTTGGCCATTGATACGGTTTTGTTTTATCAAACTATGGATATTACAAAAATTCAAAGCATGGGCCTGAAACGGATTGGAGGATGTCTTTATTTGGATGGAACATTTGGGGCCAGAACCTCGGCTCTATCTTTTGAGTATGCCGATGCCCCGGGTATTATTGGTGGGTTGAATTTTACTCAGGAAGAGTTGGATCAATTTGTATTGGAATGCTATCAAAACAAGCTACAATTGGCTCTATATTCCATTGGAGATCGAGCTATTGAACAAGCCATTCGTTCTCATGAGTATGCATTGGAAAAAACGGGGAATACGGGTCTTCGCCACCGATTGGAGCATGTTGAACTTCCCACGGAAGAGCACATTAAACGGGCCAAAGAACTGGATTTAATTTTTTCCATGTCTCCAACTTACGAGTATATATGGGGCGGTCCCGGGAAATTATATGAAGAAAGATTGGGGCAGAATTACCATATTACCAATCCGTTCAAAGCCATCGTCGATGCTGGAGTAAGGGTTTGTGGAGGTTCGGATTGTGATGTGACGCCGGCTAATCCATTGTTAGGAATTCACGCTGCCGTGAATCATCCGGTGGAACAACACAGGGTGTCTGTATATGAAGCAATTAAGATGTTTACCGTTCATGGTGCGTATGCCATTTTTGAAGAAACCCAAAAGGGAACCATCGAAGTAGGAAAAATAGCAGATATCGTTGTGCTAGACAAGGACATCATGAAAATACCTCAGACCAAAATAAAGAAATTAAAGGTACTTGCTACTTTAAAAAATGGTCAAATCATCATGAACCAATTCTAAGAGGGTCCTTTTCAAAAATCGTTGCGGAGGTGGAAATGCTTTCCATCAATATGCTAGGGGAAGTGAATATCACCTATAAGGGCGAAAAAATTGTGGACAGTTTGAGCAACAAAACAGTGGCCATGATTTGTTTTTTGGTGTTGCATCGCGATAAAAATGTAAGCAAAGAAAAAATCGCATCATATTTTTGGCCGGACAGCAATGAGGAGGCGGCCCGATACAATGTGCGGTACAATCTGTGGACCATCGGAAAGTTGATTCCAAAGGATGCTGCAGGCGAGACCTTAATCACAGCGGGAAAGGACTGCTGTGGGCTTAACGAAGGATATCGATTTTCTTGTGACCGGGTGCTGTTGGATACCTTTCGTTCCAAAAGCAAAAGAACCATTGATGATTTGTTGCGCTTGAAGGAATTGTTTAAAGGAGATTTTTTGGAGGGAATGTACCTGAAGAATTGCAATGAATTTAACGAGATGATTCTGTTCGAGAGAGTAGTATGCCAGAACAAACAGGTGGAATTGCTGGATGAATTGGCTAAAGAGTATGAAGAAAATCAGCGGTACGAAGAGAGCTTAAAAACCTTGCAGGAGATGATGGCCATCGAACCTTATAACGAAGGATTTGCATATCGGACTATGTGTTTATACGGCCAATTGGGGAATCGAGCTGCGGCCATTCATTTTTACAAAAATTTTGAGTTGACATTACGTAACAATTTGGGAATTTGTCCTGACCAGGAATTGCGAGAGCAATATCATCTTATGATGGAAGAGCCTTCTTCGTTAAAAAACAAAACTCGGATGGCTGATCCAACATCTTTGAATGGTAAGGGACTTCCAAAAGTGGTGCTGAGACCGGTGTGTATTCAGCAAGTGGATTTTTTTTGCATTGCCGATTTGATACGTCAAATGGAGGAACAGGCTGGGTATTATGAGGTCCCGCCGATTGACCTTCAAACTCGTATGGATTTATCCTATATCTATCCGGAAATAATTGGGAAAGGGGATGAAACCGGTGAGGTAACCGGGACTTTTGTGAAGGAAGTACCTGCTGTACGAATCATTCAAGGGTTTTACCGTTTTTTGGTGCATTACGGGCAATACTATGAGATTCATATTGTTTTGGAAGAAAACACCCTTACAGATCCCATGTCGCGAGAAATTTTCCGCTATTTGGAGAGCCGCAACATACCAAATTTGAATTTTATTGGGGCAATGTAGGTAAAGTTCTTGCGTCCCCATATGTTTTTTAGTATAATACCAATGTTATAGGCAAAATCCGTTTGAAATGCCAGTTCTGAAAAGGCGGGAGGTGAGTTGGGAACATGGCACAAGTAATTGTTAGAGAAAATGAAAGCTTGGAAAGTGCTCTTAAGCGATTTAAGAGATCTTGTGCAAGGGATGGCGTTATGTCGGAACTTCGCAAGCGAGAGCATTATGAAAAGCCCAGTGTACGAAAGAAAAAGAAGTCTGAAGCTGCCAGAAAAAAGGCGAAAAAGTATTAGTCATTGAGGTGATAAGGTGACATTGAAAGAAAGGTTGATGGCGGATTACAAAGAAGCCATGAAAGCCAAAAATGAAGTTCAAAAAAACACGGTTAGCTTAGCTCGGGCTGCCATTAAGCAGCAAGAGGTAGACCAAAGGGTGGAGTTGGAAGATCAAGACATTTTCCCCATCTTGCAGAAGCAAGTTAAAATGCGGAAAGACGCCCTGGCTGATTTTGAAAAGGCAGGTAGAACGGACCTGAAAGACGCCTATCTAGAGGAAATAAAAGTGTTGGAACAATATCTTCCCAAACAATTAAATGCGGGGGAAATCCGTAAGGTGGTGGAAGATTTGGCAATGGAATTGGGAATCGAAAATGGCAAACAGAACATGGGCAAGTTAATGGGACCTGCTATGGCGAAACTGAAGGGTTTGGCAGATGGCAATGAGGTTCGGGCTGTCATTGAGGAATTTCTGGGATAGAAAATAAACGGTGCCTTAAGTGCACCGTTTTTCTTTAAAGGAACGACACTTACGAAATGTGCGGTGAGGTTGATATTTTTTGGAAAGGGTCTATAATAGACTTGAGAGAATTCTCGGTAATAGGAGGAAAATTATGCCCAGACCTAGAAAATGGAGGCGAGTTTGTTGTCTTCCCGAAAGCGAGCGTTTTGGTCCTTTGGATGGGGCGCAAAGCAGTGAGCCTGTTATCAATATGACGGTGGATGAATATGAGACCATTCGTTTAATTGATTTGGAGGGATTAACCCAGGAAGAGTGTGCGATGCGGATGAGCATTGCCAGAACCACCGTGCAAGGCATATATAATGACGCCCGAATCAAGTTGGCAGAATCTTTGGTCAATGGTCGGGTTTTGTGGATTAACGGAGGCCAATATCGGCTTTGTGCCGGAGATGAAATTCCTTGTTGCGAACGGTCTTGCCATCGGCATGGAAGAAGAGATTTGGAATGAAGCGTGGAAAATTATAAACCAATAAGCATATAATAGAAAAACCCGGCAGCCTGTTGGTTGCCGGGTCGTTTATTTGAAAACCTTATTTGTTGTCTTGAAGAATAAAACCTTCTGAACTGAGGGCGTCTTTGATTTCCTGAAGGTGCTTGTGGTTGCGAGTTTCCATGGAGACCCGCAGATTGCAACCGTTGATATCGGTGTTTTCCCCGCCGGGGTCATGATGGACACGAACCACATTGGCTCCATGATCTGCGATGATGGCGGATACTTGTCGTAACTGACCGGGTTTATCAAGAAGTTCAATGGTTAAATCTGTTAATCTACCGGAAGTTAATAAACCCCGGTTGATAACTCGTGATAAGATGTTTACATCAATGTTGCCTCCTGACAGGATGGCACAAGTTTTCTTGCCTTTGATGGGAAGCTTATCAAACATGGCTGCAGCAATGGACACCGCTCCGGCTCCTTCGGCTACTAGTTTTTGTTGTTCCATCAGGGTTAATATGGCAGTGGCGGTTTCATCGTCAGATACGGTAATGATGTCATCCACATACTGGTCACATAGATCGTAAGTCAATTCACCGGGCATTTTAACGGCGATGCCGTCGGCAAAGGTAGCCACGGAGGATAATCCGCATCGGTTATGGTCTGCTAAGGATCTGCACATGGAGTCGGCACCTATGGCTTGCACACCGTACACCTTGCAAGTGGGATGAAGGGTTTTCATAGCAAAGGCAATGCCGGAGATGAGGCCGCCTCCTCCAATGGGTACAATCACAGCTTCCAAATCAGGAAGTTCTTTCAGGATTTCCAACGCAATGGTTCCCTGACCAGCAATCACATCTTGGTCATCAAAGGGGTGTATAAATGCGCCCCCCGTTTCTTTTTGATAGAGAAGGGCAGCTTGGTAAGCATCATCGTACACACCATCTATTAATTTGATTTCCGCACCATAACTTCGGGTGGCCTCTATTTTTGATATGGGTGCAGTGCTGGGAAGAAAAATGGTGGATTGAATATGGTTTTTCGCTGCCGCCAAGGCAACACCTTGGGCATGGTTTCCTGCGGAACAAGCGATGACTCCCTTGCTTTTCTCCTGGTCACTCAGGGTAGATATTTTAAAATGGGAGCCTCGAATTTTAAAGGAACCGGTAATCTGAAGGTTTTCGGTTTTTAAATATAGCGGGGTACCAGGGGCCAATAAATGGGCCGGGACAATTTCTGTTTCACGAATAACGCCGTTGAGATTATGAGCGGCCTGATAGATTCGATCTAGTGTAAGAATGGTGTTCACCTCCCTAATTATGACTACAATGATGATATTATATCATCTTTTCGCAAAATGCACGACTTTTTTATAATGTGAACCGAAAAAAACATAATAAATTTGTGAAAAGAAACAAAGAAAACGCCCGAAATTTTATTTCAGGCGTTTTTGGCGGAGACGGTGGGATTCGAACCCACGCACCCTTGCGGGTGACCGCATTT
>CAZAZF010000004.1:0-28631 GCA_964489555.1 uncultured Oscillospiraceae bacterium
ATGTGCGGCTTGTTTCTTTCAAACTTCTGTTTAGCCATCTTACTTTTCCTCCTAAAACTCTGTATAAAAGGTGGTTGTTTTAAAGTTGGAGCTGATGAGCAGGCTTGAACTGCCGAACCTCTTCCTTACCAAGGAAGTGCTCTACCTACTGAGCTACATCAGCACACCATACCACGACTATGATACTAAAGAACAACTTCAGTGTCAACAAAATGTTTTACATCGGCTAGAAAGCATTGCGCCTTATCTTGTGGCCAAATATTCCATCAATTTTCTTTTCATTCGCTGCAATGCATTGTCGATGGACTTGGTAGAATGGCCGGTGGACCAGGCAATTTCCCTCTTGGTCTTCCCATTAATATATTCATTCCACACCACCCATTCCAGAGGAGAAAACAATTTTTTTGCTTGTTGAAAGAGCGCTTCCCATTCCTCATTTAAAATCACTCTTTCTTCTAAATTTACGGTGGGATCTCTCAACAAATCGCGAAGGGTTTTTTCCTCCCCTTCTTCCATGGGTTTATCTAAAGACAAAGATTCATTGAGAGGAGAATGCTTTCTTCGAGCCGCTCCCCGGATGGCATCTACGATTTGCCGGTGAACACAAAGCTCCGCAAAGGTTCGAAAAGAAGCCTCCTTGGTTGCATCAAAGCTGCGAATGGCTTTAAAAAGCCCCATCATCCCTTCTTGTATTACATCCTCCGTATCGGATCCCATCATATAATAGACCCGGGCTTTTCCCCGTACCCATTCTTTGTAGCGCTGAAACAGGAGCTCCATCGCTTCTTTATCTTCCCTTTGGGCCAATAGGGTTAATTCCTCATCGGCCAACGCTTCATACCTTCTTTTCATCTCGTTGCCTTCTGGCTTCATAAAGCATCACCGCCGCCGCATTGGATGCGTTCAGCGATGTACCGCGGCCCTTCATGGGAATGGACACCACGAAATCACATTTCTCTTTTACCAGCCGACTAATTCCAACCCCTTCCGACCCAATGACCAAACCCATGGGCCCCGTTAAATCTTGCTTGGTATAACAGTCAGAGCCCATATCGCAGGCTCCCATCCACAGTCCTTTTTTCTTCAGTTCTTCCATGGTATTGGGCAGATTTGACACCTTCACAACCGGAAGATAAAACACAGTTCCCGCTGAGGTTTTCACCACCGTGGGAGTCACCCCCGCCGCTCTGCGGTTGGGGAGGATAATCCCATGGGCGCCGGCTCCTTCTGCACTTCGAATAATGGCTCCTAAATTATGTGGGTCTTCCAAATGATCTAAGATAACCACCAAAGGGTCTTCTCCTCTTTCCCGGGCCACTCGAAAAATATCTTCCACCTCACCATATTGAAAAGGTGGCGTAAGTGCCACCACTCCTTGGTGGTTTCCCGAATCGGTTATTCGGTTCAAAAAAGCCTTGTCTACATATTCCAATGGAATTTTACGGTCTCTCGACTTTTCCTCCAATGCGATTAGAAATCTCTCCGAGCCCTTTTGAACCAGTAATTTCTCAATAGTCCGCCCTTCTTCCAACGCCTCCATAACGGGATTTCTACCCATTAAAAGGCTCTCTCTATTGTTTTCCTTCATGGTCATGAAACCCCTTTCCAACCCGCTGGTATTCGGTAAACTGATAGGAGATCCCTTGCTCCTTATAGATTCCACTGCTCCATACCAACTGAAAATCCTGATCTTCGTCCAAATTTGGAAAATGGGTGTCCGCATGAAAACAACCTTGAATTTTGGTTACATACACCACATCACAATAAGGAAGATATTGACGATACACACTTTCCCCTCCAATTACAAAAACATCTTCACCATGGTACCCCTTCAGTGTTTCCATTAATTCCTCCTGGGAATGACAGACACAACAAGGAGCATCAAATTCCAGGTTTCTGGAAAGGACCGCATTCACTCTGTTGGGCAAAGGTTTTTTCCCGGGTAAAGATTCATAAGTAGCTCTTCCCATAAGAACCACCTTCCCCCGGGTTTTTTCTTTGAAATATTTCAAATCTCCCGGGACATGACATAATAATTGCCCGCAATTTCCGATGGCCCAATTTGTATCTACCGCAACAATGGCTTTCATTTAAGTACTCTCTTTCTTAAACCGCGATGGGAATGTTCTTAATTTGAGGATTTGTCTGATAGTTTTCAATCAAAAGATCTTCTACCCGAAATTCATAAAAATCCTTTACTTGGGAATTGAGGCGAAATTGAGGCGCAGGATACTGGGGTCTCTCTATCATCTCCTTCACGATTGGAATATGCCGATCATAAATGTGTGCATCCGCAATCACATGAATCAACTCTCCCGGCTTTAATCCGGAAACTTGAGCAAACATATGAACCAATACGGCATATTGAACTACATTCCAGTTGTTGGCCGCCAGAATATCTTGAGAACGCTGATTCAAGATGCCATTGAGCCGGTCCCCCGTCACATTGAAGGTCATACTGTAAGCACATGGCTCCAACCCCATTTCCATCAAATCCCGGAAGTTGAATATGTTCGTCATAATTCTCCGGGAATAGGGGGTGTTCTTTAATTGCCAAAGTACATTGTCTACCTGATCCATTTCGCCGTGGGGAAACCGATACTTCACCCCCAACTGGTACCCATAGGCCTTTCCAATGGAGCCTTCGCAGTCTGCCCATTCATCCCATATGCAACTGTTTAGTTCGTTGGTGTTGTTGGATTTTTTTTGCCAAATCCACAAAAGCTCGTCCACGGCAGAACGAATGGCCGTGGGCCGTAAGGTTAGGGCGGGGAATTCTTTTGAAAGGTCATACCGGTTCACCACTCCAAAGGCCTTCACCGTATGGGCGGGCGTTCCATCTTCCCATTTTGGACGTACCACCTGCCCTTCAGAAGAATAGCCCTTTTCCAATATATCTTGACACATCTTCACAAAATACACATCCGCCTGGCTCATGGTTTCTCCCCTTTCCCATTGCCTTCCTGCGCTTGCTGCCTGCTAGTTCCAGACAAAATATTTTAGCACGATTAAAATAGCACCGACTACGATGATGCCTACCCATATCTTTTCATGGATCTTCAAGGGCTTTCCTTTCTCCCCTTTGGTAACTTCCAAATCCTTCTCGTTGATTTCTCGATTGACACGCCAGTAATCGCCCATCATATCTCTTGCCTTATTTCTGGTTTCTCGTTTCTTTTTACCCATTCTTTTATCCACCTTGCGTTTCTTCTTGTTTTTCTTCCAATGCGCCAATGGCCCATCCTATAATTTCGTCCAACCGCCCTTGTTCTTCCTGGATATAAAGGTATCCTATTAATGCCTCCAAGGCGGTAGCCCACTTGTAAATTTTGGGGTCCGTGTTCTTGGGTCGGGAACTGCTTTTATGGTTTCGAGCACGTTTCACCAGCTTTTGTTCTTCTGGCTTCAACCGATCAAAAATGGTTTTAAGCGCCCTGGCTTGTCCCTCGGCTCTCACATATCCCACCGCCATTTGATGCAAAACATCTACATGAACCGAGCCTTTCTCCAGGACATGCTTCCTAATATACACTTCATACACAGCGTCTCCAATATATGCCAATGCCGTGGTGTTCATCTCCCTCATCCTTCATCCCTGATAATCTGAACTCCTTGAGGCGTATCTTTCAAGAGAATTCCCCGTTCTTTCAATAAATCTCGGATTTCATCTGCCCGTTTAAAGTCTTTGTCGGCCCGGGCCTGCTGCCGCTGTGCTATCAAACTCTCCACTTGTTCATCTACCGCTTCTTCCGCGTTGTCCTGTAACAAGCCCAGTACATCACACAGTTCTTGTAATAAACCCAGTGCTTCTTTGGCAAATGGTTTGCTTCCCCCGTCCTTCAAATTGGTGTTGGTTAAGGTGACCAACTCAAATATAGCCGTAATGGCATCCGCCGTATTCAAATCATCATCCATGGCTTTGCGAAACCGTTCCCGATAGGTGGCCATGGCTTGCAGCGCTTCCCATTCTTTCTCCGTCAATTGTTCCTCTCCATGGGCCATGACATGCTTCAAAGTTTCCTTGGTATTTTTGATGCGGGCTAAACTATTTTTTGCTTGCTCCATCAAACTCTCGCTGAAATTAATAGGGTTCCTATAATGGCCGGAAAGCAGAAAGTAGCGAATTGCTTCCCCATCGTATGCTTTCAAAATGTCCCGCACCGTAAAAAAGTTTCCCTTAGATTTGCTCATTTTTTCGTTGTCGATGGTAATGTATCCATTGTGCATCCAGTATTTAGCAAAAGGTACCCCGTTTTGGGCTTCCGACTGGGCAATCTCATTTTCATGGTGGGGGAAAGTCAAGTCCTGACCGCCTGCATGAATATCAATCGTATCTCCCAAGTACCTCTTACTCATGGTGGAGCACTCAATATGCCATCCCGGTCTACCCATACCCCAAGGTGATTCCCAAGCAATTTCACTCTCTTCCTTTCGGGCTTTCCAAAGAGCAAAATCCAACGGGTCTCTTTTTATTTCATCAATTTCCACGCGACATCCGGATACCAGTTCTTGGATGTTCTGTTTGCTCAACTTCCCATACCCGGGAAACGCCCGCGTGTTAAAATATACATCCCCATTTACTTCATAGGCATATCCCTTGTCCATCAATCCCTGCACAAATTCGATGATTTGAGGAATATTGTCCGTCACCTTGGGATGAACCGTAGCCTTTCTAACATTCAATGCTTCTGCATCCTTAAAATATTCTTGGATGTATTTTTCACTGACTTCCCTTGCTGAAATGCCCTCTTCCCCGGCGCGGTTAATAATCTTATCATCCACATCCGTAAAGTTCTGCACAAAATCCACATGATATCCAATGTATTCCATGTATCTTCTCAGTGTATCAAAAACCACAAAGGGTCTGGCATTTCCGATATGAAAGTAATTGTACACAGTAGGACCACACACATAAATGCGTACCTTTTTATCTTCCAGCGGAACAAACTCTTCTTTTTTCTTTGTTAGGGTATTGTAAATTTTCATCCTTCACTCCTATCCATCTTTTCGTCTATATTTTTCTTCTTCTATACCCATCCGGGCCTTTCTTCCTACTTCTTCAATAAAAAAAGGCAGGGGAGATTCTGCCTTTGATTATACTATTATTGCCTTCGTCTTACAACGGCTATCCCAGTTTTTGCCTTGCGTGCATATTCCGGTTTTTACCTTGCGCCAACTAGAAAGATATATAGGTCTCCGGGTTAACACAGGCCTCATTGTATCGGATCTCAAAATGAATATGAGAACCCGTGGCATTTCCTGTACGGCCTACCGTAGCAATGGTTTGCCCCTGGGCAACATCCTCTCCCAAAGACACATGAATGGTGTTGCAATGAGAATAGTATGTCTTGTAACCATTTCCATGGTCCACGATTACTAAAAGCCCGTACGAATTTCTGGAGCCGACAAAAATCACCGTTCCATCATCGCTGGCATAAATGGGTGTACCAACAGGAGCTGTCAAATCCACCCCATAATGCATTCTTCCGTTTCGCGGCCCATAAGGTGAAGAAAACACATAGCCTTGAACGGGACATATAAAATTGCCCGTTCCGCTTATAACCGGTCCATCGTAAGAGATAATAGAATGGTTCCCGGAACCATATACCGCAACTTTTCGGGTGCCCGTCAATACCTTCTGGTTGACCGGCTCTTTGATGGTTCGTACTGCGATTACCTCTTCGGAAACCACAAAACCATTTTCACGGACTACACGTTTTACTTCTTCTCCAAGCCCGGGTGCCCCCAGAAAAATCAAAGCACTTACCCCTTCTGAAACATCTTCCGTATATTCGTACTCTGTTTCAAAGCTGAGAGGTACCAATCTTCTTTCATAACTTTCCAATGTGGTTACTTCTTTGTCACCACCTGGAACAGGAACCCCCCATAAAGGCAAAAGGGCCGCTCCCATAAATAGAATGGCCAATACCATGACCCATTTTTTTTGATTCATAAATTAACCTCGCTTCTTCGGAAATCTTGAATAATCGTCCTTTCCGATTGGCCTTGTACAGGCTACCTTATTTAACACTTTATGTCAACATTTTTCCTAAAACTTCACCATTTCTTCACAGAAAAAACGCCCAAAACTGTTGTAATTTCAACATTTGAGCGTTTTTGAGTTTTTTCTGTGAATTGCCAATAATGGTGTTATTCTTCCACCATATAGACCCTTTTTATTCGTTGAGGCTTCAAAGGTTTATCCCGGGAATCCCGGGGAGTTTCTACAATCTCATCCACTACATCCAGTCCTTCCGTAATCTTTCCAAAGGCGGCGTACCCACCATCTAGATGGGGTGCCTCATGTACCATAATAAAAAACTGCGATCCGGCCGAATCCGGATGACCACTTCTGGCCATGCTCAGCACCCCGCGTTGGTGACAAAGATTATTGTCAACTCCGTTTTGTGCAAACTCTCCTTTAATGGAATACCCCGGGCCTCCGGTTCCGGTGCCTTGAGGGCATCCTCCCTGTATCATAAAACCGGGAATCACACGATGAAAGGTCAAGCCATTATAGAAACCCTCTTTGATTAACTTTTCAAAATTGGCTACCGTTTCAGGAGCAATCTCCTCGTATAACTCTCCTTTCATCTCTTTTCCATTTTCCATTTCAATTCCGATTTGTTTCATTTTCTCCGTCCTTTCTCCACTTCCGTTCCTATCGCAGCTCTAAAAACCTACCGGCCCCCATCTCTTTATCATCGTTCCTTCCGAACCTTGAACGCTTTATGATGACAAGAGTCCTGTCTGCTCAAATATTCCCACAACTCATTCTTTAAATACTCCGGATATAATACTTCCAAGTCTTGCATTTCCTTTTGTGATACAAATCGAACCTCCTCCACCACTTGATGATTTGGCCCGCGCTCCGGATCTTCACCCAAGGTCAATCTCCCGCCAATTATTTCTCCCAAAAAGAAATTCACAAAGCGCTGGCCTCTTCTCGGAGATACCTCCTCCACGTGCCAAATAAGATTCGTAATATCCACCTCCAGGCCTGTCTCCTCCAGCACTTCTCTACAAGCCGCTTCCATAGCATTTTCCCCCTGCTCAATGGACCCGCCGGGTACCAGCCAAATATCTTTTCCATCTTGACGATGCCTTACCATCAGGACTTCCTTTTGGTGGTTTAATATAACCACTCTTGCTCCACCTACCCACATATGAACGCTCCTATCACGCCCATCCCTAAAATAATTAAGGTGGGACTCATTTTCAATTTATATATTAATAGGAAGGATATCCCAAAAATAATAGCCGGAATCACATTGATGGCCGTTACAGGATCCAGGAAAAAGCTTTGAGTAAATACCGGTCTGTTAAAAAGCGCCGTTTCTGCCAACATCAGTGCTGCTGCAGCAATCAACCCGGCTGTTACGGGTCGAATTCCGGCAAAGACTCCTTTTACTCCTAATGTGTGCTGATATCGTTTTACAAGTCGCGCCACAACCAGCATGATAATGAAAGAGGGCAGAGCAATACCGAAAGTAGCAACCGCCGCACCGGCCAGTCCCGCTTGATGAAAACCCACATAGGTAGCCGCATTTACCGCTACCGGCCCCGGGGTGATTTGGGATAAGGCCACCAAATCGGAAAACTCTTGGCGACTCATCAATCCAAAATCTTGAACTCCCTGGAAAATCAGGGGAAGCATGGCCAGTCCTCCGCCAAATCCTACTAACCCGATTCGAAAGAAAAGGTAAAACATAGTGAAGTAGGTCATCACAATGCCCCCTTTCTCTGACGGACAACGGCATATAGAACGCCCAAAATGGCCCCCACCACGATGGCCCAAATGGCCGAAACATTGAATGCCGCAACCGCAACAAAACTTCCGATGGCCAGCACCCAAGGAAACCAACCTTTCACTACCATAGACCCAAGACGTATAGCAGAGTATAGAATCAAGCCGCTGGCGGCAGCTTTTATGGCAATAAATGCACCCTCCACATAGGAACTGGTGCCCAGACTCCTCAAAAGGAGAACCAGTATTATAATAACAATAAAGGAAGGAAGAATCACGCCCAGGGTGGCCGCAACAGCTCCTGAGAGGCCGGCTTTTCGATTTCCCACATAGGTGGCCGTATTGATAGCCAAAACTCCGGGCAGAGATTGTGCAATGGCGATACAATCCACCATCTCATCTTCTTCCAACCATTTTTTTTGATCTACCACCATCTTTTGAATGAAAGGCAACATGGCCAGCCCTCCTCCTATGGTGAATAGTCCGATTATGAAATGATGGTAGAACAACTGCCAGTGTAACTTCAAACCCCATCCCTTTCTTTATTCACGATCTCTATAGTTCGGCGGGCTGCTTCATCAAAGGACATTTCTACGTTTTCCCTTTCACTGCGCCTCTTAAATTCCACCTTGCCGGAGGATGCCCCTCTTCCCACCGTAATGCGAATGGGGATCCCCAACAGATCTGCATCTTTAAACTTAACCCCCGGCCGTTCAAGCCGATCGTCCAACAATACATCGATGCCTTCTTTCTTAAAAACCTGGTACATCCTTTCCCCTTCTTCTCTTTGCAAGGAATCCTCCGGATTTACCAAGGTGATTATTACATGATAAGGAGCCACGCTCATGGGCCAGATAATTCCGTCTTGGTCATAATGTTGCTCTACGATGGCTGCAAGAGTTCTGGTAACCCCCACACCATAACATCCCATGACGATAAAGTGGTCTTCTTGCTTATCATCTTTGTAGGTAGCACCCATGGATTCAGAGTACTTGGTGCCCAACTTGAAAATCTGCCCTACCTCAATGCCTCGAGCAAACTCAACCTGGCACCCGCATTCCGGACAAGGGTCCCCTTTCTGAATTTTCTTTATGTCCGTAACGATATCCGCTTTATAATCCCTACCATAATTTACATTCAATATATGGTAATCCTCTTTGCATGCTCCCGCGCACAAATTTCTCGCTTCCACCAACTCGCTATCCACCACCACCATGCAATCATGCAAACAAGTAGGCCCGGTGAACCCTCCCACCGAACCGGTGGCTTCCCCCATCTTGGCTTCGTCGGCAAATTCCACCCCGTGCTCCGGGAGTCCCAACGCATTCACCAGCTTAATAAAGTTCAGTTCCCGATCTCCTCGTACAAAAGCAGCCACATATCCATCTTCTTTGCCTTCCTGGTTGTATTTAACAAAAAGCAATGCTTTGATGGTTTTATTCTTGGGCAACCCTAAGTAATTCGCCACCTCTTCAATGGTCTTGGTGCCGGGAGTATTCACTTCTTCCATAGGAAGCCTCTCCTCCACGGATGATTCCTGGTCCACGCAGCAAGCGCGCTCTACCGTAGCCGCCATATTGCAATTGATGCAATAGGCAATCTCCGACTCTCCTACCTCAGAAAGGGCAGTGAATTCATGAGAGTTGGAGCCTCCTATGGCGCCGGTATCTGCTTCCACCGGCCTGAAATTCAATCCACATCGTTTAAAAATTCGAGTGTACGCATCATACATATCTTCATAACTACGGTCCAATCCTTCTTGATCCTTGTCAAAGGAATAACTATCTTTCATGACAAATTCCCGACTCCTCATCAATCCAAATCGAGGCCTTGCTTCATCTCTATATTTGGTTTGTATTTGATAGAGGTTGATAGGTAGCTGCCGATGAGACGAGATATCATTTCTCACGATATCTGTAAATATCTCTTCATGAGTCGGGCCCAAACAAAAATCTCTTCCATTCCGGTCTTTCAGACGCCAAAGCTCCGGACCATAGGCATTCCATCTACCGGATTCCATCCAAAGCTCTGCCGGTTGTACCGCGGACATGTGTATTTCTTGACCCCCCTTGGCGTTCATTTCCTGTCGGATAATTTCTTCAATTTTTCGAATGGATTTCCATCCCAACGGCATAAAACCATAAACGCCGCTTACCAGCTTTCGAATCATCCCTGCTCTTAATAACAAAATATGACTGGGCACCTCCGCCTCTGCCGGCACCTCTCTCAGTGTATGTAGATGCATTTGTGATAGTCTCATTCCCGCTCTCCTTTAGTCGTTATTGTTTTTCTTTTGAAGTAGTACACTAGCTTGACAACCAATGCCCTCTTCTCGACCTACCAAACCCAACCCTTCCATGGTAGTGGCCTTTATATTTATTTGACTCCTCCTTATCTTCAAGGCAGAAGTTAAACTCCTTTTCATATCAGGTACATATGGTGCCAGCTTCGGTCGCTCACATAATAAGGTCAAGTCCACATTTACCGGGATCATTGCTTCGTCCTGCATCCATCCCATCACTTTTTTTAACAGAATCATGCTGGAAATATCTTTGAACTTCGCATCGGTGTCCGGAAAATGCTTTCCGATATCCCCTAGCCCCATCGCTCCCAGCAAAGCATCCATCAATGCATGAACCAGTACATCCGCATCGGAATGTCCTTCTAAACCCTTCGGATGGTCAATGGTTACACCGCCCAAAATCAATGGTCTCTCCTTCACCAGTGGATGGAAATCAAACCCGGTTCCGATGCGATAGTCGGAATCCGGCAAATCATCACTTGTAGTAATCTTTCGATTGCCATAATCCCCTTCCACCAATGCGATAGGCACTCCAATCCGTTCCACCAAACCACTATCGTCCGTTCCGTAATAGTCCCGTTCGAAAGCTGTTTCATAGGCCTCTAATAAGGTTTCTATATGAAATCCCTGAGGTGTTTGCACCGCTTTTAAATCACTACGGTTTAATGTTTCTTTCTCTGTTCGAATGGTATCCTTTGGTGTCACAACCGGCACCACTGCAGGATTCTCCTCCAGGGCATCAAGCACTCGTAAAATCACTTCCTGTGATACAAAAGGACGGGCCCCATCATGAACCAATACCCAATCTGTGTCCACCGGCAAGGATCGAAGTCCATTGTACACCGAGTCTTGCCGATGGGAACCACCGGAAACCAACACGGTCTCCTCTGGTAAATAATTTAAAATTTCTGAGTCGTAGTCCTGGTTCACCACAACACAAACATGGTCCACAAAGACACATTCCCAAAAAGCCGATGCCGCATGAACCACCATGGGTTTCCCTTGTATTCGAATATATTGTTTCCGAATACCGCCGCCCATGCGTGAACCAGCACCGGCGGCGGCAATGACAACACTTACTTTTTTTTCTTTGTACATACTTATGAAAATCCTTTTAATCGGGCAAAAATCATCCTACCCGCAGAAGTTTGCAAAACACTGGTTACCATCACATCCGTAGTGTTTCCGATTTTACGGTCACCATCTTCCACTACAATCATGGTGCCATCATCCAAATATGCCACCGCTTGGCCTTTTTCCTTTCCTTCTTTCACCAGAAAAACGGTCATGCTTTCCCCCGGCAATACAACCGGCTTCAATGTGTTGGCCAGCTCATTGATATTTAGCACTCCCACACCTTTAATACCTGCGACTTTATTCAAGTTGAAATCGTTGGTCACAACTTTCCCGTTCATCATTTGAGCCAACTTTAAAAGTTTAATGTCTACCTCGGGAATTTCTTCCAACGCTTTTTCTGAACCCGTATTGTAAATTTCGATTCCATGCTCGGTTTGAATTCGATTTAATACATCAAGACCTCTTCGTCCCCTATTTCGTTTTAACCCATCGGAAGAGTCTGCAATATGCTGAAGCTCCCCGATAACAAATTCAGGAATCACAATAGGGCCTTCCAAAAACCCGGTTCTCATAATGTCTGCAATTCGTCCGTCAATAATCACCGAAGTGTCTAGAATTTTTGGCACCTGCTCCGAAGTCTTGCTTTTTCCCCGAGCACCCTCTCTTTTGGATCCAGTAGATGAAAAAAAAGCGGGCAGATCCGGTCCCAACCTAGTGGCCACTACTACTCCCACAAAAGCCATAACCAAATAAGTGAATATAGTCAAAATGGTTCCCAAGTAAAATATTTCGATGTTCTTGAAAATATCGCTGATAAGAAAAGCTACTACCAGTCCGGTAATAAGTCCAAAAGTGCCAACCAAAATTTCATTGGGTGCAACCCCCTGAAGATCCCGTTCAATGTTGGTTGCCACTTTCTTGCTTTGTTTGCGTATTGCCGGTGTAAGGCGAAAGAAAAATATCGAAAAAATAATTGCAAATACCACAGCTGCGCCAATTTGTTGGCCTTCTGTGAATCTCATTTCTTCCGGTATGTCTGTAAATTGCAACAGATATTTTGTCAGAAGAAACGCCCCATACCCCACGACTGCCCCTACAATGGCAAAAATAATTCTTATTAATTTTCTTATCATTTGCGGTTTCTTTTTTCCCTCCTTTCTTCATAGATTTACGGCGCCTGCAAGAAAGATCAACGGCCGAATATTCTAGATGGCATCGTTAATCATCTTCATTGCCTTGGCTACATCAATGTCTTGAGTCAACACCATTTCGCTGGCCAGAATTTGTTTGGCATTGGCTAACATTTTCTTTTCGCCGGTGGATAGTTTTTTTTCCCGGTCGGAACGCTCCAGATTTCGAATCACTTCTGCAACTTCCAAAACATCTCCTGTCTTGAGTTTTTCCATGTTCTCCCGATACCGTCGATTCCAATTGGCGGGCATCTCCGTGGGTTCTGATCTTAAAATCTTCAATACATTTTTAATCACCGGAGGTTCCGCTACGGGGCGAACCCCGATTTCTTGGCACGAATCAATGGGGATCATGATTTTCATGTCCCCGCAAGGTACGTTCAATATGTAGTATTTCCTTACTTCGCCAAGGATCTGTTTCTCTTCAATCTCACCGATGATCCCGGCGCCATGCATAGGATATACAATTTTATCTCCGACCTTGAACATGGCACTATTCCTCCACGATACCGCTAATTACAGTATACTTCGAAAAGCGGTATTATGTCAAGAAATGCGCCTTTCCAGTTCCTTGAATTCATCTGTCTTTCAAGCCCTTGAAATCACCAGCCTCTCACGGTCTTTAACAGTCAATCCAAGGGCAATTCAAACCAAAAAATGGATCCCCTGCCCAGGTTGCTCTCTACACCAAATTCCGCTTCATGAAGAGTGAGTATCTCTTTCACAATGGATAATCCCAGCCCGGTGCCGGAGGTTTGCCTCACATGATTGGTACTTCCCTTTTGGTATCTTTCCCAAATTTGCAAAAGATCATCTTTTTGGATACCCATTCCCCGGTCCTCCACTTCAAACCGCACACACTTTTCCCTTTTGAAACCTCGGATTAACACGGTTTTATCCTGACCGCAGTACTTGATGGCATTACTCAACAAATTGGAGATTACCTGTTTAATGCGCGCCTGATCTGCACGAATCCACAAAGGGTCTTCACATTGCGTGTCGATAAGGTATCCTTCTTCTTTCATAATTTCTACATACGGTTGGACCACCCGGGAAATCGTTTCTGCCATATTGAATTCTGTAATCTCCAGGATTCCTACTCCGGCCTGAATTTTGGACAGGGTCAACATATCTGTTACCAAACGGTTTAAACGATCCGCTTCTTCTATGATTACTTGCAAATGTTCCTCTCTCTTATCCTTCTCTTCTCCGGAAATATCCCGAATCAACTCCGCATAAGATTTTACCATGGTCAAAGGCGTTCTAATATCGTGGGAGACATTGGCAACTAAATCCTTTTGGAGTTGATGGCTCTTTGCCAATTCTTCCGAAGCATGGGTTAAGGTTTGGGCCAGATGTGTGATTTCGCTATAAGTACCTCCCTCAAAGGTTATGCCGTAGCTTCCTTGCGCCAGGCTTTGAGCTTGGTCGTTAATGCGACGTATTGGTCTCGAAATCCTTCGGGAAAGGTAGATGGAAATGGCAAAAGCCATAACCAAGGATATGATGGTAATATATTTTAATTGTTCCTGCAAAATAGCCACCGTAGAACTGACGGGATACAGCGGAGAAAAAATATAAAGGATTGCTTGGTTCAAAGACCCATCCTCTACAAATCCGGCATAGGCCAGCGTATTCATGTCCGACCTTCCTTCCGGTATAAGAGAACTTATGGACAAATCTCCGCTGGCAAAAAGCTGTTCTTTCATAGCTTCCATCTCTCCGATATATCCATAACTAGGTCTACGACCTTCTTCTGTAATTGGGGAAAACACAATCGTACCATCTGTGGTCTCGATATGGATGTACATGTCATTACTGTAAGATAAGTTTCGAATAATATCAATAATGTTCTCGTTTTTATACTGGGAAGTAATCACACCAGCCACTCGCTGAGTCTCATTAATCTTCATATCCTGATAGTAAGTATTCAAAAAGAAAATTTGCAAACCCCACAAAACCAACAAAAGAGCCGTGGCAAATGCAACAAAATAAAGCCATACTTTAAAGTAAATGCTCCGAAAATCGAAACTTAATTGTTCTTCTTTACTCTGCTTCAAATTTATATCCCACTCCTCTTAGTGTAACAATGAAATCCCGGTATTCCCCCAAATTATTCCGTAGATTTTTGATATGGGTATCGATGGTACGATCATCCCCAAAAAAATCGTACCCCCAGATATCGGACAATAGCTTGTCCCTGGAAAGGGCTATATTTTTGTTTTGAACCAAGTAAAACAACAAATCATATTCTTTTGGTGTCAACTCCACCTTTTCTCCGTTCACCATAACCGACCTAGCCTGAATGTTGATAGAGAGACCTCCGAACTCCAACACCTTACTGTCGGATTCTTTGTGTGCTTTTCTTCTGGCTAGTACCGCGTTCACTCGAGCCATCAGTTCTTTCGGGCTGAAAGGCTTCACCACATAATCGTCGATTCCCAGCTCAAATCCAAAAAGTTTATCGTACTCTTCCCCCCTGGCAGATAGCATTATAATCGGGGTGTCTTTTATCTTGCGAATTTCCTTTACAGCAGAATACCCATCCAATTTTGGCATCATAATATCCATAATCAGCAAATCATAATCATTGAGCTTTACCAGTCCCAAGGCGGTCATGCCATCGGAAGCCTCTTCCACCTGATGCCCGTTGAACTCCGCAAACTCACGGATTACCTCTCGAATCTTTTTTTCATCATCCACAATCAGTATTCTGGCCATATTCAGCACCTCACCCTACATTTCTTGAGCTTAATGGCTCATTCTTTTTATTTCTACTCTATTGTACCATATTGTGATTGGCGCATATATCCCATATCTATAAAATGCGTTGAAAAGATTCTCGCCCGGGCAGGAAGACCGGCCAAATTTTCATGCCAAAAAAAGTGAAGAGGTTTTCCTCTTCACCTGCAATAGTTCCTTGGCTTCTATCCTATGATCTTATGGTAATAATCCGGGATTGCTTTATGGTTTCCGGTGTCACCTCATTCCCGATTCCCGGCAACTCCGGTGGATAATAATACCCATTGGAAGGTTGATAATCATAAGTGCACATAGATGTGTTTTCTTCCAGTAATGCAAACTGATGGTGCTCATGAATCAGGAAATTTGGAATCACGGTCTCCAGATGAAGAGCGGCGGCTATCGCAATAGGGCCTCCACACAAATGAAGCTGGACTCCCATCTCGTAAACATGTGCCATGTCGCAAATTTTCTTGCCCTCAGTGATTCCACCGGTATTGCCCAAATCCGGTTGTATCACTGACAAGGTCCGGGCCTCTAGGAAGGGTCTGAATCCCCATCTGCTGTAGATTCTTTCTCCGCTAGCCAAAGGAATGGTCAACTTTCTGGAGATCTCGGCAAACATTGCGGGATTCAGAGGCTGGGTAGGCTCTTCATAGTAAAAACACCTCAGACCTTCAATCTCTTTACCAAATTGAATGGCTGTATTTGTGTTGGTTTGGGAATGAAGTTCCACAATAATGTCCAGCTCCTCCCCGCCGGCCTCTCGGATAGCCTGCACTCTCTCAATCCCCAATTTCAATAAATCATATTCCAACATAGGGGGAAAATTCCAGCACCACTGCCCATTGCGGTCCACTCCCAAAGGGTCTACTTTAATGCACGTATACCCCTCCTCCATGGCTTTTTTTGTAACCTCACCATACTCCTGAGGCTGCACTAAGTTTTTGCTGGTTTTCCCCCAATCAAACTGAATTTGGCTGGCATACGTTCGAAGGGAATCATTGGTCTTTCCTCCTAGCAGCTGATAAACAGGCATGTTGCATGCTTTTCCTTTGATATCCCACAACGCGATATCAATGGCGGACATCCCGGCGAAAATTACGGTGCCTCCACCTTGACCCCAAAAAGTGCTGCGATGAAGAGTATCCCATATTTTTTCGCTTTTCAACGGATCCATACCTATTATGATAGGGCAGAAGTCTTGAAGTATTCCGATTGCCGCATAGATGGCATCCGAATATGCAAGACCGATTTCTCCAAATCCCGTCAACCCTTCATCCGTGTTAATTTGAAGAAAAACCGGATTCCATCTGGTTCCATCGCAGGCCCTCCCCCCTGTATTGGGTATTATAATATCTATACTGGTAATCTTCATTGTTCTCTCCTATCGAACAAACATCAAAGTAAGTGCCGGAATATATGTAACGATTAACAAACAGATAACCAGTATGCTAAATGGAATTAGAATATTTTTTAGCATCTCTTCCATTTTCACATTACAGACTGCAGACGCCACAAACAAACTACAACCATAAGGCGGGGTTACCAGCCCAATCAATAGATTGATGGTCATAAATACTCCAAAATGTACAGGATCAACACCATAGGCAACCATTACCGGTAGTAGCATCGGAGCTAAAATTACGGTCGCAGGAATGTTGTCAATTACACAACCAATGACCAACAGAGCTACATTAATAACCAACAAGAAAACATATTTGTTTTCTGTTATACCCGTCAGCCACTCCGTTAACTCTCTGGGAACTTGCGCCATGCTTAAGTAGGCTGCAAATCCGGTAGAAATCCCCAAAAGGAATGTAGTGATCCCGTTTACCACCGCCGTGGTCACAAAGGCATCGTATAATCCTTTCAATGAAATTTCACGATAAATCAGAGAACTCACCACGATGGAATAGACCACCGCTACCACGGCCGCTTCCGTAGGCGTAAAGATTCCCGCATAAATTCCTCCCAAGATGATAACCGGTGCCATAAGGGCCCATTTGGCGACCCAAATACTTTTTAAAACGCCTCTGATTGGAACTCTTTCTTCTCCGGCATACCCTCTTTTTTTGCAGATAAAATAATTTCCAATCATCAAACCAATACCTATTAATATTCCTGGAACGATTCCCGCTAAAAACAAGTCTCCAACTGAAGTCCCTGTTACAACACCATATATTACTAAGGGAATGCTGGGCGGGATAACGGCACCCACCGTACCCGCGCAGGCAGTCAAAACCGCACTGTACCCCAAATCATATCCCTTTCTTCTCATTTGCGGAACCATGATGCTTCCAATAGCCGAAACAGTCGCCAAGGAGGATCCGGACAACGCCCCAAAAAACATGGAAGAAATAGCTACTACGGCTCCCAGACCACCGGTAATAGAACCCAGTATGCTGGCGGCCACATCAATCAGTCGAGTTGCAATTCCTCCCACACTCATAATGGTACCTGCCAAAATGAAAAACGGAATTGCCAATAAGGTAAAAGAGTCAATCCCTGTCACGGAATATTGAGCCAAAACAGCCAAATCTAAATTGGTGAAAGCCAGAAGGGCAACAATAGTCGCACCTCCAATACTTAACCCAACAGGAACGGAAAATGAGATTAAAACAAACAGCACTAAGAATACAACAAGTACATCCATCTATATCACCTCCCCTGTCCTGCTTATCCGCAATTTATCCCATATACTCTTAAGCACCCGGACGCTCATCAAGGTACAGCTGATGGGAACGGCTGCATATAAAATCCATCTTGGGATATACAAAGCCGGTGTGGTGGATGCCATATTGAAAATCTTCTGAGTAATTTCAAATCCTTTCAAGATGAGTACTGCCAATATGGCTAACGTAAACACATCCGCCAGTAATAACACCGCCATCCGGGCTTTTCCTTTTAAGTTGTCAATCACGAGTGTGATTTTGATATGCTCTCCTTTTTTCTGCCCAAAGCTGATGCCAATCCAGGAAGCCCAGATGAACAAAATCCTTGCCAGCTCTTCAGACCAGGACAGAGAATTATTGAAACCATATCGCATTACCACCTGTAAAAATATGACCACTACCATGATTAGAAGACATACCACCAAAAGAATCTCTTCCATATGGTCATAAATGTTAGCTAGTTTCTTTACCATGTTTCCTCCATTTTCACAATTTTGCAACCTGCCATTTACTGATTCGGCAGCACGGATCCCTTATACCAAACTACTTAAACGCACTTCTGTTTACAAACCCTCTTGGCTGTCCTTCCGTAAAGGTAAGAATTACATTTTCGGCCATTTTCTCTCGCAATTCCACATCCGCCTCCCAAGAACACCAGGAAGCATGAGGGGTAATGATCACATTGTCCATTTTTAACAATGGATTCTCCGGCGAGGGGGGTTCTGTTTCTAAAACATCAAGACCTGCCCCATAGATTTGTCTGTTCTCAAGCGCAGCAATCAGGTCTTGTTCTCTGATTACCGGCCCCCGGGATGTATTGATAATAAACGCGGTGGGTTTCATGGCTTGAAAAATCTTTTGATTAACGGAGGCTTTTGTGGTTTCGTTCAGTGGTACATGAATCGACAGGAAATCAGCCATACCGGCCAATTCCATTAAGGACTCCACCCGCTCTACTTCGTAGGTTTCAAATTCTTTGTCCCCCGCATAGGGATCATAGGCGTAGACTTGAAAACCGAAAGCTTTTGCACGACAGGCTACAAACTTGCCTATATTGCCAAAGCCATACAGACAAAACTTCTGATTCCACAAACGGTGAATTGTTCGAACGGGAACCTCAGAATAATTTCCTTCTCTCACCCTCTTCTGATAACTGAAAATTTCCCTTGCCAAGCTCAATGTCAATGCCATGGTATGATCTGCAACTTCATCCAAACAATAATCGGGAACATTCGCCACCATAATGCCATTTCTGGAGGCTGCTTCCACATCGATGTTGTTAACACCAATGCCTTGTCTCGCAACCACTCGTACCTTCCCGCCTTCGCCCCAGGCATCCAATATTTCTTTGTTAATATTGGCATATTCAATCATGACTCCATCACAATCCATGCCTTCCCGTATCAATGTTTCTTGGTCGATTGCTGTTGCCATAACCAGGACTGCTTCCCCTCTATCCAACACTCTCTTTTCAATTTCAACATCTTCCATGCCTGTATCGGTATAAAGAACTTTGTACTTTCCCATCCCTGTTATCTCCATTTGAACTTTATTTTATCATGTCCCCAATGAATCATTTTAAACATTTCATGTGTTCAAGTGTATTCAAAATATTTATAGTTCTCTTGTTCCGGAGGTCGTCTAAGTCCACCCCCTCATAGTCATAAAACCCTTTTCTTTTTTTAAGCCCGTGTTCCCCTTCCTTACTCTTTTTTAGCAGAATGGAAGAAGGTTTTTTGTCATCACATAACTCTTTCAAAAGATCTCCAACCACGGCAGCCTCTGTGTCGATTCCCACATGGTCTAGGAGGCGAAAAATTCCTTCAAAGGTGAAGCGCGGCCCAAAGGTTGTAGTAATCACTGTGTCGATGTCTTGAAAAGTTGCCGCTTCCAGTTCCACGATATAAAGTGCCTCTCTTTCCAAGGCCGTTAGCAATCGATTGAAAATAAACCCGGGAATACATTTCTCCATAATGATGGGTTTTTTTTCGACAAACTCCAAAAACTCTTTAACACGATCTACCACTTTTTCCGATGTATCCGGCCCCTTTACAACCTCTACCAGTGGCATCACATTCGGAGGATTAAAAAAGTGGGTGATTAATAGTCGTTCCGGATGACTGACGGATACCAATTCATATATATTCAACGCCGAGGTGTCGCTGCATAAAAAAGCGTCTTCTGGCGCATATTTGTCCATTTTATAAAAAATCTCCTGCTTTATGGAAGCCTCCTCGGGCACGCACTCAAATACAATGTTCGCATTCTTTAAAGCACTCTCCAAATCATCCGAGGTTTCAATGTGACCCATAATTTCTTCTGTCGAAACCGCCCCCGGCAAAAGGTTCGCTGATTTCATTGCTTTTAAATTGCCTTGGATTTGACGAAGAGCTTCGTCCAGTTTTGAAATCGTTCTACTACATAAGACCGTAGAACATCCATGGGTTGCAAAATGTTGAGTTAAAGGAACTCCCATAACTCCTGCGCCAATAATTACCACTTTCCACTTTGTAAAGTCCTTTGTAGTCTGTGTCTCCATCTTGCACAGCAATCCTTTCCTTTGTCGTTCTTTATAGGATGGGCTTTACTGCCCGAGCTATAATTCGCTCGGGCAGCATCCTTTCTATCGGCACACGAAGATGCCCACACGATCTGTTCTTAGATCATCGACTCTCCAATGCCTATTTGGCATAAGATAATACAGCATCCATTACATCGTTGCCCAGCTTTTGTCGATAAGACTCGTAAAGAGGTTGTACAGAGTTTTGGAATGCCTTGATTCCATCAGCTTCCAGGTAATTTACTTCCGTTCCGTCTGCGGCTATGGCATCAATATAACCAGCTTCTGCCGCAGATTCTTCCGCTCTCTGCCAATCTTGTAGGTACATAGTTGCGCCAGTTTTAATGATATTCTGATATTCTTCATCCAACCCGTAGAAGAAATCCGCTCCAATGATTACGGGGCAATTTGCATATACATGCTGCGTTACACTGAAATACTTAAGAACTTCATTGAATTTGGAACCATATGTCAATCCGGGAGGATTGTCCTGGCCATCAATAACACCCTGTTGGAGAGCCGTATACACTTCACCATAGCCCATGGGCGTGGGGTTAGCTCCCATCATTTTAAACATGTCAATATACAAAGCAGAGTCCATAACTCGGAACTTAATTCCACTCATGTCTGCAGGGGAGAAAATGGGTCGAACATTGTTGGACATACAACGAGCCCCATCATATTGGAATCCCAATCCTACAAACCCATATTCCTCAAACCATTCGTTCAACATTCCACCAAAATCTCCGGTAAATGCCTCATCCATCTTTTCTTTTGACTCAAACAAATACGGTAGGTTCATAACGGCAAATTTTTCATTATAAGCTGTAAATACTGCAGAACCCGGAATGGTCATCTGAACGGTTCCCAATGCAATAGATTCTACTACATCACTGTCATCACCCAACTCACCATTGGGATAGATTTCCAGTTTCAGAACGCCATCTGACTCTGCTGCAATGTACTCCCCGAATTTTACCAAAGACTGATGAATGGCTCGATCTTCTACCTCAACATGAGCGGCCTTAATTACTATAGATTCTGCCGGACCCTCTGTGGATCCACCACCGCCACAAGCTGTTACGGAAAATACCATAACCAGCACAAGTAGCACCACTAAAAATTTCTTCATTTTCTTCCTCCTTCTCAACTCCTTAAATTTGCTCATTTATTGCTACATCTGTGTAACCACATTTTGAAGCCTGTTATAAAAGTCCCGCATCGGTCATGGCCTCCATAAGTTTGGATTTCATGATGTCTGAAGCAGGCACGATGGGTTTTCTGGGGGACCCCATTGAATACCCCGCCATAGCCAGCGCCGCTTTGATAGGGCCTGGATACGGCTCGTCTTCCATCAGCCCATAAAGGGGCATGAGGCGAGAGTTTATCTCCCGAGCCCGGTTCACATCGTTGTCCATCATCGCGTTATACAATGCCACCATTTCTCTGGGAACCAAGTTAAACAGGATTCCCATACACCCTGCACCTCCCAGAGCCAATGTTCCAAGAATGTTATACTCTTCTCCGTTGATGACGCTAAAGTTTTCTATGGATTTTGTTTGTTGAATCAATTTGGCGGTATTCGCTAACATATCCGTATCCTTAATTCCCACCACATGTGGAAGCCGCGCCAATTCCACAACAAATTCCGGCGTCAGGCGAACCCCCGTGGCTCCCGGATAGTGGTATATGAAAATCCCAATGTCCCCTTGGTTCTCCAAATCTTCATAGTAAGCATATATGCCGTCTTCACTGGTTTGCATGTAGTATGGTGGTAAAACCAAACCATAGGGAATGCCCAGTTTTTCAGAAAACCCAAGCAAATCTGCAGTATCTCTTGGTCTTGCGCAGCTACAACCAGCAATTACCTTTGTTCTCTTTCCCACTGTTTTATGGCCAAATTCAATAAGAGTTTTTCTCTCCTCTATGGACATTAACGAATATTCTCCGGTACTGCCCCCCAGCAAAATAGCGTGAACCCCTGCATCGGCCAAATCAGATAGCAGCTTTTCATATACTGAAAAATTAATGGTTTCGTCATCATGGAACGGGGTGGCGGCAGGAACCACCATTCCTCTTAATCTATTCATCAAAATCCCCTCTATTCGTAAGCTTCTTCTAAAATGGTTTGGATGTCTTTTTCCGTAAGCTTGCAGGGATTGATGGCCAACAAACGATATGCCATTGTTCCCTCGATAATCTTAGGAAACATATCCCTGGTAACATTAATTTTGGGATGTGATAGCTTGGTGGGGATTTGAACATCCAACGCCAATTGCATTACGGCCTCGGCAGATAATGAGGCGGCCTCTCTTAATGTAAGCCCATCTATGTTTTCTCCCATGGCAACCGCTATATTCTTAAACTTTTCAAGGTTTCCTACGAAATTTCTCTTCATCGCATAAGGTAGAATCAGTGCATTGGCTGCTCCGTGTGCTACATGGGCCACGCCACCCATAGCCTGAGCAATTCCATGAACAACTCCCAACCCTCCATTGGCAAAAGCGGCTCCTGCCAAGGTAGACGCCAACGCCATATTCGCCCTGGCCTCTATGTCATTCCCATTGGCGGTAGCGGTTCTTAAATTATCTGAAATTAACTTGATTGCATAAATTGCCAACGCATCCGACATGGGTTCTGCATTCAATGAGGTGTAGGCCTCTATCGCATGCGTCAAAGCATCAATGCCTGTAGTCGCTGTAATGTAAGGCGGCATTCCCACATGCAATTCCGGATCAACAAAGGCAATCTTCGGAATCAAATTCTCGTGAGTCACAGAAACTTTAATTTCATTATGTGGATCGGAGATTACAGAAATACCGGTCACCTCGCTGCCCGTTCCTCCGGTAGTGGGAACACAAACCAGAGGCATAATCGGTTTGATAACTGTTTTGGTTCCCCCAAAAAGATAGTCCCGAACGGAACCTTCATGGGTTTGTAGCATACACATTGCTTTGGCGTTGTCTAAAGAAGAACCTCCGCCCACTGCAACCACCGCCTCCGCTCCGCTCTTCCTAAGGATTTCTGCAGCTTCATCCACTTGTTCTATGGTAGGGTCCGGTTGCATATCCGCAAAAATTTCATAAGAAACCCCTGCTTTGTCCAAAGATTCTTTGACCTTTTCTAAAATTGGGGTTGTAGCCAAAAAACTGTCGGTTCCAACAAACGCTTTGGTGACGCCCGTTTCCTTTAAATATTTGCCGAGTTCGGAGGTGATTCCTATTCCAAACTTTATCTTTGTCAACATTTTGAACTCGAAATTCTTCATTTACTAATTCCTCCTTCGGGAAATGCCGGTATGAACAATATAGATTACTGTATTAATTTGCAATCCCTGTGCCAATTTAACTCAAAGTGAGAATTTTCTTGAAAAAAACTATAATCAATCTCGTCTTCAAATGTTCCTTTAACCCTTAAATTTAGAGGTTTTCAAGAAAATTTCCCTTGTTTCATACCCCAAATCCTTTTCCTCATTCTTTTTCGTGTTTCTTTTTTTCTTCATTTTTTTCCGGGGAAGCTTTCTCGCGTATGCAACATCGCATCATTTACCCGGTACACCTCCCGGTTCCACTGCAAGGTTGCATCGAAGAGGACCCCTCATGTCTGTCGCAGGGAGGTTTCAAATAGACGGAGCTAATAAAATGAATTATAATACCTTATCAAGAGGTGCTACTCTTATGTGGTTTGTGCCTCAATATCACACAGTCATATTACGAAGCTACTTGGAGGGAAAGAACCATGTTGGACTATAAAAAAGCCTTGATGGAAATAAAAACCCTGGTTATATTTCGCGATATCCGAGAGGATTTTGTCATCAAAAGCTTGGAAGAGTTTTTTCGATTGGCTATGAATCAAGAAAACTTAGAGGAAGCTTATGCGGTTTTCTTGCACCACCTTTATCAGAAAGGGGGTGACTTCGGAAAACATCTTTTGAACATCGTGTTAAACTCCAACAATTTTTACGTTCGACAAAGAGGCCCGAAAACTCAACCGGAAATCAACCGATGTCTTGCCTGGGAACTGGCGGTTTTTCAGTCCTGGAGTCAATGGAATCCTCACTGGTTTCTGGAAGTAATACGGCCCGGTAAAAAGCCTGGGGAATTTCTGCCTTCCTTTGAAAACACAGCCTATGATTTCAACGGGGAGTTCACAAAACGAATCGAAGAACTGGAGACCAAAGGATATGGTATTTTTTCTCAATATACCATGTTCCAGTTGGGGGAATCTGGATTACGTCCTATTGGGAATCCGGATTTACAAACCCTCTCCTCCCTTGTGGGGTATGAGAGAGAAAAGAAAATACTGGTTGCCAACACCAAATCTTTTCTGACGGGAAAACCTGCTAGCAATGCTCTCCTTTATGGGGATGCTGGTACCGGGAAAAGTTCTACCGTCAAAGCCTTGGTCAACGAATTCCAAAACCAGGGTCTTCGTCTCGTTGAATTAAAAAAACGACAACTGAACAACCTGCCCGGACTAATGGAAGAGCTATCAGAAAATCCCCTCAAGTTCATTTTGTTAATTGACGATTTGACTTTTTCTCAGGCGGACGAAAACTTTGCCGCCCTAAAAAGCTTATTGGAGGGAAGCGCTTCCGTACAAAGCAAAAATGTTTTGATTTATGCCACCTCCAATCGGCTGCATCTAGTGCGTGAAACCATGGAAGAACGACAAGGCACGGAAATCCACGAAAACGATAGTATACAGGAAACCATGGGCTTGGCCAACCGTTTCGGGCTCACCGTCACTTACCACCGTCCTGACCGGGAAACCTACCTTGACATCGTTTCTTATTACGCCAAAGAATATGATTTGAACATGGAAATCAAAGAAAGAAGCGCCCGAGCGGAAACCTATGCCCTCCGAAATGGAGGCCGCAGCCCCAGGGCTGCCAAACAATTTGTGCAATTAGAAAAAGGGCTGTCCTAAGACAACCCTTTTTTCATTTTCCATTTTTCGCTTCCAATTCCCCAACCTTCTCAAGGGAATTTTTTCGTTTCGTTTAACGAAGCACCGCCCCCTCCGATGCATCGGTTACCATTCTGGCATATCGAGCCAACCAGCCGGATTTTACACGAGGCTCTCTGATCACACAAGTTTCTCTTCGCTGTTCCATCTCCTCAGGGGAGATTCTAAGATTCAACTTAGCCTTTGGAATATCAATCTCGACGATATCTCCTTCCTGAATTAAGGCAATCTCTCCGCACTGAGCCGCCTCCGGACTAACATGTCCGATGGAAGCTCCTCGGCTGGCTCCGCTAAAGCGACCGTCGGTAATGAGAGCCACAGATTTATCCAATCCCATTCCCGCCAACGCACTGGTAGGATTCAACATTTCTCGCATTCCCGGGCCCCCGCGAGGTCCTTCATAGCGAATTACCACCACATCACCAGGTCGAATTTTTTCAGCATAGATATCCTGAATGGCTTCCTCTTCTCCATCGTAAACTCGGGCAGGTCCGGAATGAACCAACATTTCTTCCGCCACCGCACTACGTTTTACCACAGCACCATTCTTGGCAATATTCCCCCACAAAATGGCAATGCCCCCGGTTTCGCTGTAAGGCGTTTCTACCGGTCGAATCACTTGAAAGTCTTTTACAGCAGCTCCTTCTAGGTTCTCCCTTATTGTTTTTCCCGTGACGGTTATTGCTTCTGAGTGCAAACAGCCCTTTTGATCTAGCAACTTCAACACGGCTTGTACACCTCCAGCCCTGTCTAGATCTTGCACATGATGATCTCCGGCAGGTGCCAGATGACAAAGATTTGGAACCTGGCTGCTGATTTTATTAAACATCTCCAGACCAACAGCACAATCAGCTTCATTTGCAATGGCCAACAGGTGAAGGACGCTATTCGAAGAACAACCTAGCGCCATATCACAGGCTACTCCGTTTTCAATTGAATTCTTGTTGATAATATCCCGAGGCTTGATATCCTTTTCAATTAATCCCATAATTGCTTTTCCCGCTTCTTTCGCCAATCGGATTCGCCCGTTGTATACCGCGGGAATAGTTCCATTCCCCGGGAGCGCAATGCCCAAAGCTTCACAAAGACAATTCATGCTATTGGCAGTATACATGCCGGCGCAAGAACCACATCCAGGGCAAACGCCCTGCTCAAATTCTTCCATCTTATCATCATCAATCAAGTTTGCCTTTCTCGCTCCAACAGCTTCGAATATTTTGGAAAGGCTCACCTCTTCTCCATCTACTATCCCCGCTAACATTGGCCCTCCGGAACATACAATAGCCGGAATATTAATTCGAACAGCCCCCATGACCATTCCCGGGACAATTTTATCGCAGCTAGGCATCATCACAATTCCATCAAGGCAATGGGACATCACCATGGTCTCTAAGCTGTCCGCAATCAATTCTCTACTTGGTAGACTATATCTCATTCCACTGTGTCCCATAGCAATTCCGTCGCACACACCAATTGCCGGAATAAGTATTGGAGTGCCACCTGCCATACGAACTCCCGCTTTCACCGCCTCGGCCAGTTTGTCCAAATGCGAGTGTCCGGGCACGATTTCGCTATATGCTGAAATCACACCAACCAAGGGGCGCTCCAGTTCTTCTTTCGTATAACCCATAGCATAAAACAAACTTCTTCCCGGTGCTCGTTCCAATCCCTTGGTTACCTGATCACTTCTTTTCATGATTTCCTCCTACTTTTTAAGCCAGGTCATCATGCTACGCAAGTCTTTCCCTACTATACAAGATAGATGCGCTGCTTCCTTTGCTCTCGAAGCCAAAAACCTGGCCTGGCCTCCTGCACTAAACTCTTGGTTGAAATCTGTCGCAAAAGTGCCATTTTGAATTTCCTGTAAGATTTTTTTCATTTCTTGTCGCGTGTCTTCCGTGATAATACGAGCTCCACTTCGATAATCTCCATATTCTGCGGTATTTGACACCGAATATCGCATCAAGTCAAATCCCCCGCTATTAATTAAATCCACAATCAACTTCATCTCATGGATACATTCAAAGTACGCCATTTCAGGAGAATACCCCGCCTCCACCAGCGTGTCAAACCCGGCTTTCATCAATTCCGTAACACCACCGCACAAAACGGCTTGTTCTCCGAACAAATCCGTTTCCGTCTCTTCTTTAAAGGTGGTTTCTAAAATTCCCGCACGACCGGCACCGATTCCGGAAGCATAGGCTAGCGCATAATCCTTGGCCTTTCCCGACTTGTCCTGGTAGACAGCGATAAGACTGGGGACACCTTTCCCTTCCAAATACTGGGTGCGAACGGTATGTCCCGGACCTTTGGGCGCTACCATAATCACATCAAGGTAATCGGCCGGCTGTATTTGATGATAATGGATGTTAAACCCGTGGGCAAACATCAGCACATTTCCTTCTTTCATATGTTCCGCAATTTTTTTACGATATACTTTGGCAGCCACTTCGTCTGGAAGTAGCATCATAACCACATCTCCTGCTTTTGCGGCATCCTCCACTTCCATTACATTCAAGCCCGCTTCTTGGGCGGCTTTAAAAGAGGGGGACTCTTTACGCAACCCCACTACCACTTGAACGCCACTTTCTTTCAGGTTCAAGGCATGAGCATGGCCTTGGCTGCCATAACCCATTACCGCTACCGTTTTCCCGTCCAATAGACCCAGATTACAATCTGCGTCATAATACTTTTTGATCATTTGTGCTCTCCTTTTCTTTTCTAGACTGATCTTTCGATCCCCGTAACGCCGGTTCGGCTGACTTCAATGATATCGTAACAATCCATCATATTCATGAATCCATCTATTTTGGTAGGGGATCCTGTCAGCTCAATGACCATGCTGTTTTTAGAAAGATCGATGATCTTTGCTCTATAAATATCGACGATTTCCCTTATGGAAGTCCTCGAATGTTTATCTGCTGCCACCTTCAAAAGCAAAAGCTCCCGGTATAATGTCTTATCCATATCCAATACGATGGTCTTTTGAACCACTTCCAATTTTTCTACCTGGGTAACAATCTGCCACAAAGCATTTTCATCATCACAACTAACCACCAGAGTCACTCGTGTAACACCGGGAATGTTGGTTTCAGATGCAGACAGGGTGTTGATATTAAAATTCCTACGGCCGAACAAGCTGGTTATTCTTGCCATCACATTGGGTTGGTCGTCCACCAACATGGTGATAACTTGCTTTTCAACCGGTTTTGGCTTTGGTCGCTCTCTCATATTGCACGTCCTTTCCATCCATGATAGAAGTCTTTTTCGTCTTCTTTGGGGTCGGGGGGGGGGGGGGGGGGGGGGGGGGGGGGGGGGGGGCGAAGAGGGGGGGGGTGGGGGCGAGACCCCCCCCCCCCCCCCCCCCCCA